>JAQWPY010000215.1 GCA_029245145.1 Pirellulales bacterium
GAGCCGGTTTGGAAATGTACCCAGGTCCGCTCTTTGGAAATTTTGACCCTTCCCGGTGACAAGGCGGACCATGGCCAATTCATTTGATCCTTACCGAGAAGCCCTTGTCATGGAGCAAGTCACGGTGTGGGGATCGCTTGCCGAGGAAGTGGATGCTGCGGCGCAAGAACGAATCGCCGCTGAACTTCACGCGGCTGCGGAAGACGCTAGCGAACTTGAATATCAGCGGACCCACACCGGCTTCTGCCGCGTGATTACAGTAACGGAAGATGATTTACAGCGACTCCAAGCGAGTCATCCCTAAAAGGCGTCCTCCCCGGGACGCCCCCGGTCGAAGGAAACCTGTCGTTTGATTGATTCTCCTCATTCCGTACACGTCGATCTTGGCCCGCGCAGCTATCGCATTGCCATCGGCACCGCAATGCTCGAAAGGGTCGGTGCGCTCGTCGATTCCTGCTGCCCTGCGCAGCACGCCGTTGTTGTCACCGACGAAAATGTGGAACAACCGCATGCCATGACGGTTGCCGAAAGCCTGCAAGCTGCGGGTTTGCAAACCGATCTGGTGGTCCTGCCGAGCGGTGAGTCCACCAAATCGATTGAAATGGCTGAGAATTTATGGCAAAGGTGCCTGAGCGTGGAAACCAGCCGACAGAGCGTGATCCTCGCGGTCGGCGGAGGGGTGATCGGGGACCTAGCCGGATTTGTTGCGGCCACCTACGCCCGCGGTCTGCGTTTTCTACAAATACCGACAACCCTACTGTCGCAAGTCGATAGTTCCGTCGGAGGAAAGGTGGGCATTAATTTACCGGGAGCCAAAAATATGGTCGGCGCATTTTGGCAACCGTCAGGGGTGCTGATCGACACGGCGACTCTCGATACGCTCCCCGCACGCGAATACCGCGCGGGACTGGCGGAGGTGGTGAAATATGGTGTGATTCTGGACGAGGAATTTTTTGAATATCTGGAACGCACGACCGACGATATTCAGCAGAGGAATCCCGCGATCCTAATCGATATTGTCGAGAGAAGCTGTCAATTGAAGGCCAAGATTGTTGCCGAGGATGAAAGAGAAGAGTCGGGGCAGCGAGCCATATTGAATTACGGACATACCTTTGCCCACGCGTTTGAGGCGGTGACCGGATACCGTGAATTACTCCATGGCGAGGCGGTGGCGATCGGCATGCTCTGTGCCTCTCGACTCGCAGAACGGTTGGGACGCATTGATCGTGTGGTCACGGAACGTCAGGCAGAGCTGCTGACCAAACTCGATCTGCCCACCTCGGTTCCTCAGATCGATCGGACAAAACTGCTCGAGGCGTTTCGCCGGGATAAGAAGGCGGAAGGAGGCAATGTGCGATTCGTGCTTCCGAGTCGCATCGGCGAGGTGGAACTGGTCGAAGGGGTCGATCCGGCTGAAGCGCTCGCAGCACTTGACGATTAGCAACCGTTCGGAAGGAAAACGTGCAGGAAAAATCGACGCAGTTATCCGATGCCGTTATTGAGTCCTGGATCCGTTTAACCCTCGTGTCAGGAGTCGGTCCCCGGATACTCGCGGCGCTGATTTCGCAATTCCATTCTCCTCAGGCGGTACTGATCGCCACGGAAGACGAACTTCGGCAGGTCGAGGGGGTGGGGCCGCAACTGGCCCGTGCGATCGCTACTGCGGACCGGACTACCGACCCTGCAGCGGAATGGGCAGTCTGCCAGCAAGAGCATATTCAAGTTCTTGCGCAGGAGGCGGAAGATTATCCGCAATCGCTACTCGAAATTCCCGATCCGCCTGGGGTTCTGTTTCTGCAGGGCGAATTGAAATCCGCCGATTCGCTTGCAATCGCAGTCGTCGGATCGCGCAACACCACCCGGTATGGACTCGCCCAGGCCGAGCGGCTTGCCGGCGGACTGGCGCGGGCAGGCATCACCGTGGTTGCCGGACTAGCCCGCGGCATCGATGCGGCAGCCCACCGGGCTGCCCTGGCAGCCGGCGGTCGCACGCTCGCAGTTCTCGGCGGGGGACTCTTGAAAATTTATCCTCCCGAACATGCGGACCTGGCCGGGGAAATCAGCAAGCAAGGGTGCCTGCTTTCGGAGATGCCCCCTCGCTTCGTCGCAACTCGGAATTCTTTCCCTCGCAGGAATCGGCTTATTTCGGGGATGACCCTTGGAACGGTGATCGTCGAGGCCGGAGAGCGAAGCGGCGCCCTGATCACTGCGCGATTTGCAATGGAGCAAAACCGCGATGTCTTTGCCGTTCCCGGCCCGATCGACAGTCGCAATTCCAAGGGTTGCCACGCACTGATTCGCGACGGGGCGATTTTAGTCGAATCGGTCGACGATATTCTCGATGCCTTAGGACCACTGGCCGAGAGCAACCGACAGGAGGACGGGCGAGAGATTCGTCACCCGAGCGAACTGCAACTCAACACCATGGAGACCAACGTCCTTCAGTCCATCGGTTCGGGTCCCACTCTCGTAGATCACATCGTCCAAGAGACAGAATTACCGACCCAACGGGTACTCTCAACACTTAGCGTCCTGGAAGTCCGCAAATTGATTACCCGTCTTCCGGGAGGTGCGGTTACACGAAGATAGATTGCCTTCGCGCAAACCTCAGCCTGGCCAAGGAAAAACCCCGGTTCTTTCCGCATACGTCTGCCACTTTGCAGCCATCTCTTTAACACGTTCAGGATACACATCAGCCAAGTTATCAAGTTCGCTTCGATCCTTTTCAATATCGTAGAGTTCCCAGTTGACTGGCTGCCCACCTGAAGGACGTTTAGCGACCAATTTCCACTTTCCCTCCCGCACAGCGCGGTTCCCTTCGTGTTCCCAAAAAATAGGCTTTCGGTTGAGAGGTTGATTCGCAAATGCGGGCAAAAGACTCACGCCTTCGAGTGGCTTAATTGCCTCGTCATAAAAAGAAAGCGGATATTTTGCCCCCGCCACCGCAAGGCAGGTTGGCATGACGTCAATCAAATGGCACACCTGATGCCGCAATTGGCTCTTTGCTTTGATGCCTTGAGGCCAATGCACGACCAAAGGGGTTGAAATGCCCCCCTCATGTGTCCAATGCTTATATTCGCGAAAAGGTGTATTCGAGACATTGGCCCAATTGCGACCATAGCCAATATAAGTGTCTGCCGGTCCCGGCATCACGCGACCGGCACGCACCGGCCAACCGTCGCGGGTCTGCTTCGGCGCCGAGCCAAAGTAGTGCAATGCATCGTCGGCGAGCGGCGGCAACGTCGGTTCTTCTCCGCGCGGGTTCGGTTCAAGACTGCGGCCTGCCGCCTCGGCGCAGCCCCCGTTATCCTGGAAGTAACAGAGCAGGGTGTTTTCGTATTGCCCTGTTTCCTTCAACGCCTTGATGATTTCGCCAATCCCCTGATCCATCGCATCGACCATCGCCGCATACACTTCCATGTTTGCCGCTTCCCACTCCTTGTGTTCCACGGCATCCCAATTGCCTGCGGCGGCGGATAGTTCTGCATCGCGGGACACGACCCCCAGACGTTTCATCTTTTCCAGTCGGGCGCGGCGGATTGCATCGTAGCCCGCATCGTACTTTCCATCGTATCGCGCAATGTCGCGTTCCGGCGCATGGAGCGGCCAGTGTGCGGCCGTATAAGGCACGTAGAGAAAGAAGGGCTTGCCGCGCGGGTTCTCTCGGATAAAACGCGCCGCCTGATCGGATATGGCCTGCGTGTAGTAATAAGGCTCTGCGGGACTGTATTCGGGGTCCGCAAACGGAGAAATCATTTTGTTGTCGCGGCACAGGGTCGAGGGGTCCCAGAAGGAACCCGCGCCGTGAATCGTACCGTAAAATCGATCGAATCCTCTTTGAGGTGGCCAGTTGTATTTGTCTCCGTCGTCTCTCGGCCTGGTACTTTTCGTTACGTGCCACTTGCCGGCGAGGTAGGTGTTGTATCCGGCTTCGCGTAAGACCTCGGCAATCGTGACACAATTGCGATTCAAATCACCTCGATAGCCGTCGAAACCGCGATCTTGCATCATGTAGCCCACACCCGCCTGATGCGGATAGAGGCCGGTAAGCAAGCAGGCCCGCGTCGGACAACAACGGGCCGTGTTGTAAAACTGGGTGAATCGCAAACCGTCGGCTGCCAGACGATCGAGATGGGGTGTGCGGATTTCGCCACCGTAGCAGCCGATGTCCGAATACCCCATATCGTCGGACATTATCAAGACAATGTTGGGGCGATCGACTTTTTCCGCTGCGATGAGGGGAACCGCAACCAGGGCGATCCAACATCCCGCAGCGAGACACATTTTGAACATGAAGCGGCCCCCAAGGAATCAACACACCACCACTCCAGGATAGCCTTCCTTTACAATTCGCCCAACCGGTTGGCGGGCAGCGGAGTGCAAAAAGTGCCCATTTATCAGAATTTTGCTATAGTGGGAGAGAACCCCCAAGAGGCAACTTAACAGAAGGCACCCTCATGCGATCTCCCAGCTGCCGCACGGCTCCACTTGCGCTTATTTTGGTCCTCTTTTTTGCTCACTCTGCCACAGAGGCTGCGCCCCTCGATCCGGCAGCAATTCCGGGCGATACGAAGTGGCTGCTCCACTTCGATATGGAAAAAGCCCGCAACTGGGAGTTGATGCAAAAGTGGCAAAGCGAAATGCAAGACAAGGCATGGTATCGGGACAAAGTCGAAGAGATGGTTGAAAAGTACGGCTGGAATCCAGCCGAGGACCTGATGGGACTTTCGATGTATGACAGTGAATATGCGCGGCACAACGGTGTCCTTGCGCTGCACGTGCGTAACATCGATACCGAAAAAATCGCATCGCAATTTAAAAAAGAGCATCCCGATGCAAAGACGGAAAAGTATCGGAATTACTTCATCAGCACATGGAACGATTCGTCTCCATATCGGGGGGAACATGCCGTGTCAGGATGCCTGGCCTCCGATTCTCTGATGCTCATTGCCAACGATGTGGAAAAAATACAAAAAACGCTCGATGTCCTCGACGGGGAGTCGACAGCACTGAGCGATTCTTCGGCCCTGCTAGATACGTTCAATCAAGAGGCGATCCTCGCCTGCCGCGCCATCGATGTACCGAAGGGCTACCAGGAGCAGACCCGCTGTCCGGTACTCGCCCGCTGTCGCACGGCCACTATGTTTTTCAATGTCAATGATAATCTGATGCAGTTGAAATACGACCTGGAAGCGAACAACGAAGAGTTGGCATCCAAAATGAAGGGTGCGGTTTCCGGAATGCATGCGATGATGGGCATGCAAGTCGGGAAAAATCCGCAGGCCAAGCAGATGCTCGAAGCGGCCACCATCGAACGCGATGGAAACCACCTCCTTATCGCCTGGCAGGCCGATAGCGAAAAGTTTGCTGAGGTGATGAAGTCGATGAAGAAAATGAAGGGGTGGTCCGGCAAGAAGTGGTCTTCCAAAAAATGGAAGCGGGGGAAAGAGGGATCCGCAGATGAGAAAGCAGATGAGAAAAACGACGACTGGATCAAAAACTTTAAACTCTAACGTGTTGTAGTATTTCGTCGGCTACTTGAATCCTCGTCCGTCGAGTCTGCGCTGAAGTTCGCACCGCCACTCCTGGGCAATCGCCCCGTTTTTTAGTACACCGCGAATCGCCACTTCGTCATCCCGCTGGAAGTGGTAAATTCTGACCAATTCCTGCACCGTGACCGGTGCAGAATCTCGATCTCGCAAGACAAAGCAGTCGCCTGCCTGCACCTGCCCCTCTGTGAGCACGCGGAGATAAAAACCTGACTTGAGGCTCTTGAGAAATCGAGCCGGAAGATCGGGCCGCTCGAGACGCGCAGCCAGTTTGTAGCACGGGGTGCGCGGTTGGCTCACCTGGACGACCGCCGTGCCGACCTCAAAAGTATCGCCGATACAAACCTCACTCTCGAGCATTCCCTCGGAAGTGAAGTTTTCCCCGAAACTTCCCATCTGATCGAGTGGCAGGCCGAGTTCGGTGCGCCAAAAGTCGTAGTGTTCCAGCGGATAGAGGTAGACCGCCTTGTCGGTGCCTCCGTGCGATTGAAGGTCGGCCTGGCCATCGCCTTCAATTTGCAAAGATCGCACCGGTACGGTTCCGGAGACGGGCGTCTTATGAATCGCAGTGCGAAAGGATTTACCCTGAAATTGCATGTAGCGGGGACGGCCCGCATTCACCGAAATCAGTTGCATCACACGAAATCACAAGAGGAAAGTTTTTCGAGACAGCACGCAGCGCATGGAACCCTGAGGCACATTATGCTTTGCGGGCGACGATCAACCAATCCCACGGATAGGGATCCTGCATCCATCGGGGTGCATCTTCAAAATCGGCATCCCAGGCATACTCAATTTTTTCAAGTTCCAAGACCCGAAAACCGGATTCCTGAAAAAGCATCAAGGCTTCTTCTCTCAAGTAATGCTTGGTCGGTGTATCGGAAATATTCACGATTCCCTCAACCAGAGAGACAATCTCTTCACGAGCCGAATCCTGCATGTGCGAAATCGCCTCCCGGGCACTACTGCCGTCCCGGAGGTACCATTGACCGATCCGTTGGTACGTCAGGAGCGTCACCTCAAGAGAGGGCACTACGGCCACCAGCGAGGACCCCTTGCGCAAATTAAGATGAACCGTTTTGAGAATACTCTGACGGATTTGGGCGTCCGGCATAATCAGCACTTGCATCAGCAGACCGACGTCGGCACGGCAAAAGGCGCGATTTTTCTCCGCGAGATTCTGATGCAACCATTTTACGTTTTTGAGGTGGGAGAGATTCTCCGCTGCGACCTCGAGCGAGGTCGGGGAAAAATCGGTTGCGATGACCCGTTGCGCCCTGCGGGCAAGAAAGGGCACCGTGCGGCCGACTCCACAGCCGAAATCGCAAACCGTATGACTGGGAGCGATCAGGCGATCGAGTGCTTTCTGGAGGACTTTGTGTCGATCGTTAACAAACGTATCGAATATTTCCGCGTCGTACTGCGGTGCAGCACGATCCCAGACCTGCTGATCCATCATCGGTCTCCGCCTAAAAGGTGTTGCGTTTCTGCAGTGTAGGCGGTTTTTCGCACCGGTTACCAGATCAATCGCAACCGATGCCCTAACGGCGGCGGATGGGTGCAGGGCAACAGTCTTCCGGACAAAAATCCGCGCGCGGGCCGAGGGTGCCGAGTGGCAATCGCTCTGCGCCGCTGGTACGCTCGAGAATGAGTTGGCGAATCATCGAAATAAAACGGGGGTGTGTCCCCACGGTACCGGCACGCACCAGCCCGACACCCAGTTTCTCACACAACTCTCTAGCCTCGGTGTCGAGGTCGAAGAGAACCTCCATGTGATCGGAGACGAACCCGATCGGCACAATCACAACGTACTTCACTTCGCCCGAGGTGCAGGCAGTTTGAATCGCATCACAGATATCGGGTTCCAGCCAGGGCTGCGTAGGAGGGCCACTCCGGCTCTGGTAGACCAAATCGTAATCGCTTAACCCCAACTCCTCACTCACCAATCGGCACGCCTCGCGGAGCTGCAGCGCATAATCGCAGCCCTCCGACATCGATGCCGGGATACTGTGCGCGGTATAAAATACCTTGCATCGATCGCCCTCCGATTCGGGAACCTCGGCAAGTGCGCCGCTGACCCGCTCGACCATCGGCTCGATAAAGCCGGGATGGTTATAGAAGGCCCGCAACTTGTGAATCTCCGGAGAATCGCCGCCCACGGTGCTGCAGGCGTCCAAAATGTTTTCGCGATACTGGCGACAACCCGAATAGGAACTGTAGGCCGAGGTGAAGAAGGCCAGACTTTTTCGCCGGCCATCGTCCCGCATCCGGCCGATCGTATCGTCGAGCAGCGGGTGCCAGTTGCGATTACCCCAATAGACCGGTAAATCGGGACCATGCATCGTGAGTTCCTCGGTCAGCGCCGCGATCAGTGCGCGATTCTGATCATTGATCGGGCTTTTGCCACCGAACGCTTGGTAGTGCTCGGCAACTTCGAGCATTCGCTCGCGGGGAACGTTGCGGCCCCGCAGTACATTTTCCAGAAAGGGGAGTACATCGTCGGGACCTTCGGGACCGCCAAACGATACGACCAGAAGGCTATCGTAGGGCACATCGCCGGGTGATTCGATCATTGAATCACTCCACGGAGCGCTGAATCGAGATCGGCGTACATAAAGCTATAACCGGACTGTTCAAGTTCTTTTGACGACACACGGGTGCTCGAGAGCAGTAGAGCATCGGCCATCTCACCGAACATGGTGCGGGCCACCACTGCCGGCATAGGAAAAAGCGTCGGCCGGCCCAAAACCTTGCCGAGTGTCTTGGTGAATTCTGCATTGGTCACCGGATGAGGGGCCACCGCATTCACCGGACCAGAGAGCGACTCGGCCCCGATGGCGTGCCGCAATACCCCCACCAGATCAGGTAAGGCAATCCAACTCATGTACTGTTGACCGGAGCCCACACGTCCGCCCAGACCAAGCCGAAACGGCGTCAGCATCTTCGCCAGTGCACCGCCCCGATCGCTCAGAACGACCCCGATGCGGACATTCACTACGCGGATACCCGCCTCACGGGCAGGCTGCGACGCCGCCTCCCAGTCCTGGCACACGCTGGCCAAAAAATCATCTCCTGCCGGGCTCTGCTCATCCACGATCCTTTCTCCTGAGTTGCCGTAGAACCCGATCGCCGAGGCGCAAATGAGTACCCGCGGTTTTTGCTCACACGCCGCTAGCCCTTCGGCAAGGAGGCGAGTCGAGTGTACCCGACTTTCGCGGATTCGCTGCTTCTTGGCTGCAGTCCAGCGACCGCTGGCGATGTTCTCTCCGGCAAGGTGGACTACCGCCTCACAATCGGCGAGAGCCGACGCATCAAAGGAGTCGGTGGTCGGGTCCCACAGTACATCGCGACCCGATGGATTTCGACGCACTAGGCGTACCACTTCGTCCCCAGCCCCGGTAAGGGCATCGGCAAGCGAGGAGCCGACCAGGCCCGTGGCTCCGGAGATCGCAATCTGCATGGCGCTACCCGACTGTCTTGAAAGTCACCCATCCCGTTATAGTCGCACTCGGGAAATTGAGTATCAGCCTTTTGCCTCGTCGAGCAACTCTTGCAGTTTGTGTTTTGGTTGGACGCCGACCAAGCTGGCAACCACTTCCCCGGATTTGAAGACCATCATGGTCGGAATACTCGAGACATTAAACTGCTGTGCCGTCTGCGGGTTATCATCGATATTAATCTTCCCGACCTTGACCGAACCGGCATTCTCGACCGCCAATTCTTCGACCATCGGAGCAATCATCCGGCAGGGACCGCACCAGGGGGCCCAGAAGTCGACTAGTACCGGTGTGTCCGAACCCAAAACATCTGTCGCAAAGCCCGCATCCGAAAACTCAATCACATCACTCATCGCAATCTCCCAAAATTTATAGCGTTGCCGGCCACCAAGTTGTTACAGACCGATGCTGAGAGCAAAACCGGCCAATCCGTACTGCGTCACCCTAACATGGAACCGGTCTGCCCAAAAGGCATCAAGGGAGCGCGTGTAATATGTCGGGATTTGCCACCAACCAGGCTGTCAGGTGCAACTCTTGCTCACTGGAGAGATTGAGAGTCTGGCGAATATGATGTCGATGCTTTTCGACCGTAGAGAGGCTAATGCCAAGCGCTTCTGCAACCTGAGCGTTGGTTTTTCCGGTGGCCACTGCATCAAGTACATCGCGTTCCCGATCTGTAAGAAGGTGGATTGCCGAGGGCAGGCGGCGGAACGTGGCCAGCACACGATCCGGTTCTAAATAGCACAGCTCTGCCCGCCAGCGGGTACTCACCCCGGCAAACTCGTTACATAATTCGCACTTGGTGTCTTCTTGTGTCGCCAGGCACTGGTCGATCGCTTCTTTCCATTCGTCTATCCCCTCGGAAATATGCGTGAGTGTATTTGAGTTGGAGTATTCTGCGCGGAGTTTGCCAGCCTTTTTGTGAGTGGGCGGGATGTCAGACATACTCAGGCACTGATAAGAACCATCCACCACCATTGCAATCATTTGTCTTATTTCCTTGACGTGAATTGGTTGGGTTATGAACCTGGGTTATGAAACGGGTGACGCAGTGCGAAGAGGAATCGACACCTAATGACTCTCCAAATGGGCATGGCCGTTTGTGCTGCTGGAAAAAAAGAGTTGCGCTTTGCCGTTGAGGCAAGAGGCGAGTTGTGTCAGAGCACACTCATTCTTCAATCGTAGGGTGGAGCGAATCTTGCTGCGATGTTTTTCCACCGTCGAGACGGTAATGCCCATCTTCTCGGCAATTTTAGTCGATGAGAGCCGCTGTGAGAGAAGCGTGAGTACCTCCGACTCGCGCGCCGAAAGATCCTCGAGATTCACCGGAACGCTTTCCACGGTGATCACCAGTTGATCCTGCCCAAAACAGTCAACCTTCCCGATCCAGCGATGCACGTTTCCGGCAAAGCCAATCGAGACATCGCAAACCTGCGGCCCCTCTCCTGCACGACAGCGTGAAAAAGCCGCGCGGTACTGCTCGGCACCCTGGTAAATGTACGGCCAAACCGGCTGGCCAATCACATCTAAGACTGTGAGTCCAGCGTCTGCATCAGCCGGGTGCAGTCCCGACATGTAGGCGATGCGGTCACGCGAATCCAAAATTTGAATAATCATCCACAATTCTCCCAGCTGGGCGAATGACTACCGCGACTTCGAAAACAATTTAGAGCAAGAATTTAAAAAATGCTTGCCTGCCAATTAGCGGTTAACCCCCATCAGCAGGGTATGCTGAAAACGGGACTGATGGACTCGATTATAGCTCTACAGAGGGGGGTCCTGCAAGTCCTCTGAAGGGCCAATTTTTTGGTTCCTCGGGTGGAAGGTGCGCCGAGAGAGGGAAAAGACACCTACCGCTTTTTCTCTTTCCGCGTTTCGGCTAGGGTGGGCGGGTCTCGGTGCACAGGCTCGCTCCTTTGCCCCCGTTCGCTATGCATTCGCTCTGCTTCGCTCATGCCCGATTTCATTCTTCGCTACGGCTCGCTTCGACTGTTAGGCCGTTTTACGAGCTCCCGCTCGGCCACCTTCCGCCGCGGTCAACGCGTCCTTGCCAAAACCCGGCGGGGCGTCGAGATGGCCGAGGTACTCTGCGAGGCGCGTGAAGACTCTGCCGAGGATTTGCAGGACGAGAATGGTGGACGCATCCTGCGCGAGTACACCGATAAAGACCGCGAGCAGTTAGATCAATTGCATCAAACCGAGCGGCAGTGCTGGGATTTCTGTCAATCGCAGATTGCCAAGCTCGATCTCGAAATGCAATTGATCGATGTGGAAAAGGTTTTTGGGGGGGAGCGGATTTTAGTCTATTACCTCGCAGAGGATCGGGTTGATTTTCGCGAACTGGTCAAGATTCTGGCTGCCGAATTCGGTGCGCGGATCGAGATGCGACAGATCGGAGTTCGGGACGAGGCAAAATTGCTGGCGGACTACGGCGATTGCGGCAAACCGGTCTGCTGCAATACGCATCTCTCTGAGATGCCCCCTGTTTCGATGAAGATGGCAAAACTCCAGAAGGCGACCCTCGATCCGAGTAAAATTTCGGGACGCTGCGGGCGGCTGAAATGCTGCCTCCGATACGAATACGAAACGTACCGCGAACTCAAGAGCGAACTCCCTCCGATCGGGGCCGATATTGTTACTTCGACGGGCCGGGGGAAGGTGCTGAGCCACGAAATTCTTGCCGGACAGTTGCTCATTCAGACCGAAGATATGCGGCGGGTCATGATCGGATCCGAGGAGGTCCTCTCTGTCCTTTAAAAACCCCCATTTTCTGAACATGCCACACGCGATGCGCGCGATGCGAGGTTCGGATCTGGCCGAAATGGCGTTCGGTTCATATCCCACACGGGCACCATGCGTTAGAATGAGAGCGAAGGCTCCTGTTGAAACTCACGTTTCCGGGACCGCAGCCCCACCCGCCGCGTAGTAGTCCTCTTTTTTACTTTCCTTTTGCCATGCTCGACCCGAATCATCCTATTTCCAAACTTGCCCGCGAAGATGGACGCTATCGCGTCGATGCCTACACGTTTGTTTTTGAGGCGCTCAATCACGCACACAGCGGGATGGAAATGGGTGAGCAGGGGGCCTCTGATACGGCCCGCGACATAGAGCCGCTTCTGCTTGCCGATGAGCAACTTGGTGAGGAGCAGCACAGTGAACCTGAAGATGTCGAAGAAGAGGCCAGTTTTCTTGAGGAGGCGGGTGCCGCTTCGCCCTCGCTACCGATTGAAGCGGAAAAGCACGTTACCGGACAACAACTCTGCATTGCAATCCGTAGCCTTGCGTTGGAACAATACGGCTACATGGCAAAGTGTGTGCTCAATAGCTGGGGCGTCCACAAAACGGGCGATTTTGGCAACATCGTTTTCAAACTGATTGAGATCGGTCAAATGAAAAAGACCGATCAAGATCGACTGGAAGATTTTGAGGACGTCTTCGACTTCGACCGGGAACTTGTCGAAAATTTCAGTATCCCGCCAAGCAGTGATTGAAGCGCGGATCAACCCGACGGGGAGCAATTTTTCTATGGTTGCCAGAAAGAGTGCCCGTTGGATTCTTGCCGTAAGTGCGATAGCATTATCGGTCTGGATTCTCTTTCTGTTACTGATGGCGCTGAATATTATTTCCTGACATGCGTCACGCATTCGTTTGAGCGGTCGGTAGACCAAGATCGCAAGGAGTAGATGACAAAATGAAATTGATACCTTTGGGAGACAAGGTCGTTTTGCGACCGCTGGAGGCGGAAGAAATGACCGCCGGTGGGATTGTGCTTCCGGATGCAGCGCAAGAAAAACCTCGCCAGGGAAAGGTGCTTTCGGTGGGAGACGGTCGTTTGAATCAAGATGGTTCCCGCTCGCAACACGAGGTGACCGAGGGTGATCGCGTACTCTACTCTCAGTACTCGGGAACCGAGGTGACGGTCGATGGCGAATCGCTGCTGATTATGAGCGAGAGCGATATCCTGGCGATCGTTTCCTAAAAATATACGGTGCTGACGCACAAATACTGCAGGCCAAGCGACATCGCGGCAGGCTCTCTACGCAGCGCACCGGAATGATTGCTTGGATATTCTGTCGCGCAGCCGATACAATGAATGTGACCGAATCGAGGCGTTCCTTGCAGAAAAGGGGTTTTGCAACATGAGGCATCATCCAAGAGAGTCCGCTTACGCGATTTTTCTAATCGTCCTGGCGATCTTCGCCAGCCAACTGACACTGATTCCAGTCGCAGCGGACGGTGAGGAATCGGACGTAGCGCAACTCCACGAAAAAATCGTGCAGCGGGGTATTCGCTTTTTACAAACGCAGGGGCAGGCGAGCGATGGTTCGTATAGCGAGGGCGCGGGACCTGGAGTGACGGCCCTGGTCACAACTGCCGTCCTCCGCAGTGGCTATACGCCCAAGGATCCTGTAGTGGCGCGGAGTCTCGATTATCTCCAGAAATTCGTTCAACCCGATGGCGGCATCTACGCACCGGGAAGTATGTATCGCAACTATGAAACGAGTTTAGCCGTGATGTGCTTTGCAGAAGCGGAAAAAAAGCAACCGGGAGGCTACAAAACGACCATCAAAAATGCAGATCGCTTCCTCAAAGGTTTGCAGTATGACGAAACGGAAGACCGTAACGTCGAGAGTCCGTTTTACGGCGGTGCGGGATACGGAAAACATAAGCGGCCCGATCTCTCCAACACGGGAATCATGATCGACGCGCTCGTCGCTGCCGGGGCAGGCCCCGATGACGAGGCGCTTCGCAAGGCATTGATCTTCGTATCGCGATGTCAGAATCTGGAAACGGAGTTCAACGACACCAAGTGGTCAGTCAAAAACCCCGATGGAGGTTTCTACTATACGGGTGCTGCCGGAGGGAGCAGCCAGGCAAAGTGGCCCGAAGGCGAGAGTGAGGAAGAGCGCGGCCTGAGAAGCTATGGATCGATGACCTATATGGGACTCAAAAGCCTGATTTATGCGGGGCTCACCGATGAAGATCCCCGCGTGAAGGCGGCCACCGAGTGGATTCGAAAAAATTATCGCCTCGATCAAAACCCGGGCCTCGGGCAACAAGGGCTCTATTACTATTATCACACCTTTGCCAAAGCCCTGGATGCACTTGGGGAAGATACGTTTCTCGATGCTGCAGGAAAACGCCACGACTGGCGAAGCGAACTGACGCGAAAGCTGGCGAGCGAACAGCAGGCGGACGGATCCTGGATCAACAACCAATCGCGTTGGCTTGAAGCAGACCCGAATCTCGTAACCGGATATGCGCTGCTCGCGCTCTCCTATTGCCAACCGAAGCGATAACGCGGGTAAGGGCGCGGGTAAGGGATCGCAGCGGGAGCGAGACTGCCCACTGGAAAAATCGCCGGGAGGCAGAGATGGAAGCTGGCCTGCCCGAGTGGCCTGCTGCAGGCGACCCCGCAAAAGATGACTCTGCAAAAGATGACTCTGTGGTAGGTCTACTCTTCCTTGGCCGGAGTTTCTTTGGCAGCCCCTTCTTCGGCCCCTTCGGTCGCCTCTTCCTTTTTCTTCTTCTTCTTGAGGACCACCGTCTCGACGCGGACTTTCGCTAAACCGAGAGGAGAATCGCCCTCTTGCCAGCGATCGGTCTCCCCGAGCTTTTTGATCCGCTCGGCACGCGTGAGCACATTGCGGGTCCGCACCAGACCGAGGCTAATTTTGAGGCTTTTATCAATGGTCATCGGATCTATTCTCTTGAGGAATTGGGGGTTCACTGCTTGGAAAACACTGCTTGGAAAACCGCAAGAATCGATCCCATTCTGATCGACTCACATCCGGGTCCGGCCGCGTGAGAACCGCCGCACCAATGGACCCCCCGAAATCCAACCGGGCCCCTCATCTTACCGCAACCGCCGCCAGGCTGCCAAGGGTCGAACTCCCGAGCCGATCCCTTCTACTCCTTCCCTACGCAGTGGGGAGAGCAGCTACAATCTGCTCCATGCTCCCGGGCCGTGCAGCAGGATCCGCCGCCAGGCAGCGATGGATGATTTCTGAGAGTTCCCTCTCGAGCTGCGGGCAGTACTCTTCGATCGGCACCGGAGGTTTATCGTGATCCATCGCTGCTCTCCCGGTGACCACCGAACCGGGCCACGGCAGCGCCGCGGCGAGCACTTCGTAGGCGGTGACCCCGAAGGAAAAGATATCGACCCGGACGCCGGTCGGTTTGCGGCGGACAATTTCAGGCGACATGTAGAGCGGTGTTCCTGTACGGTTTCCAGGTCGGCAAAACTCCGGTCGATTGGGAATGCTCAAGCCGAAATCAATCAGCTTGATTGTGGTCCGATCCTTACCGACGATAAAATTCCGCGGACAGATATCGCGGTGGATAAAGCCCCCCTCGTGAACGGCCGCCAAGGCGGTGGCCATCTGCCGGAGTAAAAGTTGCCGATAACGATCGAATTCCGGATCCCGGGCCTGAATAAGGGTATTCATACCTTGTCCTTCAAGATATTCCATCAACAGGTACGATTGGCCCGTAGTCGTTTGTCCATATTCAAACGTTTCCACAATCCCAGGATGAGAAAAACTGGAAGCAATCTCCCCTTCACTCGGCTTGTTTAGCCTCGAAAATCGCGACTCGAACTTTTTGGTCTTTTCTTGATCGAGTAATTTCAGACCGACGACTTGATCGCTGCGGCGATCCCGCGCCATATAAAATCGAGACATCGTGCCCGCAGCGGCCTCCCGAATCAGCTCGAATCGATCCTCGATGTTGACCCGGTCGCCCCCCCACCACGATCGCAAACCTTTCCACCATTTCATCGATTCGATCCAATGCACACGGACCTCAGGTTCTGAATCCTCCGAGCGGAGACACGGATTTTATTTGCCACAATAGTCAATCGCCCGCGCAATCTCGCTCTTGAGATCGACCCTTCGTACAATGCGATCGATGTAACCGTGCTTCAGCAAAAATTCGCTTGTCTGAAAACCTTCTGGCAGTTCGATTCGGATCGTTGCTTTGATCGTGCGGGGTCCGGCAAATCCAATCAGCGCCTTCGGCTCCGCAAACACGAGATCGCCGAGCGAGGCAAAACTTGCTGCCACTCCACCCATCGTCGGATTGGTCAGTACCGAAATAAAGAGTCCTTCCGCCTCGCTGTAGCGGGCAAGCGCTGCGGAAACCTTGGCCATTTGCATCAGAGACAAAATCCCCTCATGCATCCGTGCCCCACCTCCGCTGCCACTGATGATAATCAAGGGAAGATTCTGATCGGTCGCACGTTCGATGAGCCGCGTTAACTTTTCTCCTACCACCGCGCCCATGCTTCCCATAATGAACGCCGAGTCGGTGACCCCGAAGGCCACTCGACGTGCCCGGACCATACCGGTGCCGACGACGGCAGCCTCGGTGAGTCCGGTTCGCTTTTGCTCGGCAACGATGCGATCGCGATATGCCTTTTTGTCCGAGAATTCGAGCGGGTCGGCTGACGACATGTCAGAGAACCACTCCTCAAATGTACCCCCATCGAGCACCTGTTTGATGCGCTCGGTGGCGTTCACATAAAAATGGTGATCGCACTGAGGACAGGTCCCCAGTTGTTGATCTGCCTCTTTCCCGTAAATCGTCTCGCCGCAGTCGGGGCACTTTTTCCACAGACCCTCCGGGACGCCTCTTTTCGGTCGACTCGGAGCATGCTTATTGGCAGTCAAAGTGTCTTCCTGCTTCGTCATATGATTCTCTACTGAGGAGGAGGTCGCCATGGTCAGTCCGCTCAAGCCAAAGGGTTCTCCCGATTCGTCAGGAAACATTTGTGAGGACAGGCGAGATACGCTGCACCCGTGTGTCGCCATCGTTTCGCGTCTGACTGATATCTCTCAATTCGCTTTGCTCAAGCACACTGACCAAAAGACTCGCCAAGGGTTCTGCGACGACCACCATTATGCTTCCACTTTTATGCTTTTTGTACACCTTGTTTAAAAAAAAGTCGATGCGGTCGTGGGCCGCCTGCAACATTTCGCCTTCCGGTGGACAAATGGTTTCCGGATTTTCCTGCCACTGTTTGAATACTTTGGGCTGTTTGCGCTTGACCTCCTCGAGGAGCAGGCCTTGCCACAACCCGAGGTTGATATTCTGAAGTGATTCGAGCGATTTGAATTTCATCTCCAATGGCTCGCACACTCGCTCTGCCGTCTCCACCGCAGATTGACCGGGACCGGCATAAACCGCATCGATTGCTGTTCCCTGTAATCGATCGACAATCTCTTCTAACTCTCGGGTCGCGTAGGCGTGAAGAGGAACATCTAGATTTCCGAGGACCCGTCCCTGCCGATCAAACTCGGTGGTCCCCGAACGAACAATCAAGAATTGAAGCATGCCATACCTCGGATACATCGTTTATCGCCGTGGAGGCTCGGGTTCTATAACAAATCCAAACGCCTCAAAACGAAGCGACAATTCTAGCAGCGTGCGTTCCAAACGTCTGCCCTCAGGAACGAGGTACATTGCAACCCATTTATTGGTGGATAGTTAGGGAGGTGCGAACAGCGCGGTATTGCGGAGCGAACCTGATGATTTCCATTTTTCTCGCCCCTCCGCCGTCCGCCTCACCAACTATCCCGGCTAGTCATCCAGTTCCTGATTTTTTGGGAGTTCTTCGAGTTTGGAAAGCCCGAAGAGTTTCAAGAAACGGGGAGTGGTGTGATAAACGGGGGTGCGAGGTTTTTTCTCCGGTTTTTCAAATCGCAAAAGTTGCCTGCGGACGAGTTGCGAAAGAATGGAACCGCTTGGGTGTCCGCGAAGTTGAGAAATTTTATCGCTGGTCGTGGGCTGATTATACGCCACAAGTGCCAAAACCTCGACGGACGCTTGGGAAAGTTTCGCTTCACGGATCGGCCCATAAAAGCGATCGCGTACTTTTTCGAACTCCGGGCGAATGACCATTCGGTATCCGCCATCGGAATAGACTATTTCGTAAGCCGATTTGGTCGCGAGGTATTCTTCCTGCAACTCGTCGATCAGGTCATCGACCTCTTCCGGCTCAAGGCCGTGGATTGCCCTGGCAAGTTGCTCCCTCTTGAGCGATTCATTTTCCGGGTGCCCGACAAAGAGCATCGCTTCAACAATCCTTTTCGGAAGCGGGTCGATGGAATCTGGTGCGGCAGACGGCGGTGCATCACCATCCGGCATATCGCCCGCAGCACCTCCCTCTTCCCCGTCGACTGCATCGGCCAGCACCCCCTCAGTCGACAAATCGCCCGGCTCACTGCCGAGCATCTCAGCGAATGCCTCATTGAGCCGTTGGAGCGAGACCTCATCCGAATCCTGCTTCGGATCTTCCGGATCAGGGGACGATTCATCTGATGCTGCGCACATATTTACGACTATAGACGTATCGTCGCCACAGCGACAAGGCCGAGTCTCAACCCCAGTGGGCAGCCACACTTTGCTTCATGAAAGCGAGCGCATCCTTGGCCAACTGCTCCTCCGACGTATACATACGGCGCCAAATCTTGGTCGCTGCCGCCAACTCGGGAAGTGCTAAACCGAAGGCTTCGACCATCAGCCACCCGTCGTATCCCACCTCTTTGAGCGTGGCAAAGTTTTCCTCCCAGCGCACGTTACCCGATCCGGGGGTGCTACGATCGTTTTCGGAAATGTGGACGTGAACCATCATCTCGGCACAGTCGCGTATTGCCTGGGCGATATTTTTTTCCTCGATATTGGCATGAAATGTATCGTACATGATGCGGCAATTCGGGTGATTGACCTCGCGGGCAAAACGAGCCGCATCGGCATGCGTGTTGAGCAAGTAGGTTTCAAAGCGATTGAGACATTCAACCGCAAGAATTACACCGACTTGCTCGGCATGTTCGGCCACTTGCCGCATGCTCTCAACACCCCACTTCCATTCATCCTCCGTGGGCCCCGAACCGCTGAAAAGGCCCAAGGCAGAATAATAGGGCCCGACCAGATGGGTCGCGCCAACCGCCGCACAACAATCGAGTGCCTGTTTGGTAGCGGCAACTCCCTTCGCGCGGATTGCCGCGTCCGAACTGATCGGATTGTCCTCCTCGGAACGTACCGTAACCGCTGTTCGTTCGAGTCCAAACGCATCGAGTCTCTCTCCCCACGCCGTATAGTCCAGATCGGGATTGAATATGGGCAGTTCCACCCCGTCGTATCCCATCTTCTTGAGTGATTCCAAGACTGGCATATGCTCTTCGCCGAGTTCGCCGGTCCAAAGCAATAAATTGAATCCATATTTCATCGATCAAATCTCCTCAAGAAATGTTTGATTTTATATATCGCCGTCGCACGGCGGCGAAAGCAATTCCGCCGCCCGCCGACCGATCGCGTGCCGCGCGGCGGGGAAAATTTCTCCAAATCCTTCGGGCAACTGTGGCAACTTTACCCGTCGCATCACTTGGTTGAGGCGCACCAGTAGTTTGTCATCCACAGGGTAGTCCCACAAGAACCGCTCTTCGATGAATCTGGGCAGCAGCCAGGCGATTCCCTGCGCATTGCGTCCGGAAATTTCGCTCACGACACGGGCCACTGCCTCTCCATCGATTTTCTCCAGCGCAGCATAGTAGGCTTCGAGTTGGGCTGCATCTTCCTCAATCAATTTCGAGTCCAAGAGGATTTCCACTAGAATGTGCCCCAAAAAATGGCAACGCAAACCATCGTCCGGACCTAAAAAGTCTCTAATCTCGCTAGTGAACTGGAGTGTCAACTCGGCGAACGCCCTCGTCCGATGAAACCATGCATCATCTGCGTGGTGTTGGACAATGCCCCGTGCGACCCCTGCAGTAATCGCATCCGGGGAGTCAAGAAGCAATTCCGCGCTGCGCGAGCGGGCGCGAATTTTGCGGTCCACCACATTCAACCAGTCGGGCACGGCGGTGCCGGCGAGCAGATACGGAGTGTCGGTAAAGAGACGACCGTGAGCAAAATAGTTCATGGAAAAACGTGATCCATGCAGACACCCTATTGCACAACTTTGGAATTTTCTTAGACCGAAGTCCAAGCGGCTTTCTCAGCGCTCTCTAAGACGGCCTCACATACTTTCTGCGTCTCCAGAGCCTCTGCAAAGGTCGGGCTCGTCGGACGCCCGGCGGCGAGATCCTCTAAAAAATCAGCGACCTGATGGACAAAGGTGTGTTCGTAGCCGATCTGCAAACCGGGAACCCACCACTTATCCATGTAAGGCATGTCGCCATCGGTCACATGGACATCGTGCCAGCCACGGATGATCGACTCGTCCCGATGATCGAAGTACTCAAGGCGGTGTAGGTCGTGGAGATCCCAGCGTAGCGAACCATGCTCACCGTTGATCTCAAACGTATAAAGCGCCTTGTGCCCCCGCGCATACCGCGTCGATTCGAAAAGTCCCAGAGATCCATTTCCAAAGTGGCAGAGAAAAGCACACGCGTCGTCGATCCCTACCTTTTCTACTTGCCCGGTCAAGTTGTGCATCCGCTCCTTGACAAACGTTTCGGTCATCGCCGTCACGTCTTGAATTGATCCGTTGAGCCAAATGGCCGTATCGATGCAGTGAGCCAACAGGTCACCCGTTACCCCCGATCCTGCGGCGCCCACATCGAGTCGCCATAAAGCGGCTCCGCCTTGTGGCAAGGCAGCGTCGATTGTCCAGTCCTGAAGAAACTGGGCGCGGTAGTGAAAGATGCGGCCAAGCCGCCCCTCATCCACCAACTGCTTGGCTAAGGTCACCGCCGGGACGCGACGATAGTTGTACCACACCGTGTTGGCTACCCCGGCTTCTGCCACGGCTGCTACCATCCGCTCTCCCTCCTCGACATCCATCGACAGCGGCTTTTCGCAAAGCACCATCTTTCCGGCTTTGGCTGCAGCAATCGCAATCTCTGCGTGCATGTTGTTGGGGGTACAAATATCAATCGCATCGATATCGTCACGGTTGATGAGCGCTTTCCAATCCGTCTCCACCGACTCATACTGCCACTGGGAAGCAAATTCGCCAACCTTTTCCGTATCCCTTCCGCAGACTGCCTTGAGGGTCGGGCGGTATTCGAGATCAAAAAAGTCATTCACCCGTTTGTACGCATTGGAATGGGTACGTCCCATAAACCCGTAGCCGATGAGTCCGATATTCAGTGGTTTTGCCATCGCTTCCTATCCTTCATTCGTAGTTCATTCGTCCCAACCACACGTATCGCGCACGCGGATCATCGACTCAAGAATCGCGTTCCAGGTCTCCGGCGCTTCGAGGGTCGCATTCGGAAACATACAACCGTCCCAGCAGATGTGCTTAATCCCACGGGCCGAAGCATCCTTGAGCCAGTAGCTTGCACATTTGACGATATCGAGTTTGCCGTTCGGATCGTCTGCCGTGCAGTGTTTGCCCGTCTTGTCGTGGGAACCGGCCCCATGCACTCCGCCATCGTTTTGCGCCACGTGGAAATCGATTGTCCAGGGGCGCAGTTTGTCGGTCACCTGCTCGTACGCCGCCCAGAATTCTTCTTCCGTGTGGTCGGGGCCGAGCAGGGCATCATCCGGGGCGTTGTACCCCAGCATGAAGGTGTAGGTGTGGGCCAGATCGGCTTGAAATCCAAGTGACTCGGGCATGTCGACCTCTTCGAGCAGCGCAAGGGCCGCTTTCCACGAATGGAGGCCTGCCCAACAAACCTCTCCCTCGGCCGCGAGCCGCTCCCCATGATCGGCAGCAATCTTCGCCGCTTCTCTGAAAGTCGCCGCAATTCGCTTGATGTTCGCCGAGGGGTCTTCAAGAAACTTGGCAACTCCAAACTCTGCCGAATCAATCCGAATCACCCCACACTGTCTGGCGCCGTGGTCATTAAACACCTTTGCAATCCGGCAGGCCATCCTGACCGCGTCGAGAAACTTATTCCTCGCGGCATCATCGCCCATCGCCGAGTCGCCGACCGTACCGGGCCAGACCGGGGCGACCAGCGAACCAATCGAAAAACCTTTGCTCACGATCAAATCGGCAATGGCTTTGATTTCATCATCGCTCGCCTCGGGGTTCGTGTGCGGCAGAAAGAGAAAATAGTCGATCCCCTCGAACTTTTGACCATCGACTTCTGCCGCTGCGGTCAAATTGAGCATTCGCTCCAGGCTGATCGGAGGCTCTTGGCCCTCGTCGTCGCCTTTACCCACAAGTCCGGGCCACATGGCGTTGTGCAGGGCAGGTAAAGTACGGCTCATCAAAAGATCCTCGCTGTTTGAATAAAGGGTGATGAACTCAATCAGACCCGTATTTACTTCCGGTGGTCTCCCACCTGCGGAAGGACTGAAAACGTATCGGGGCCAAAATAACGCAAACCGACCAGCGGCTCGCTACCCAGATTTTCAATTTCGACACCCCCGCGCGCCGCCTCGTAGCTAATAAAAACCTCGTCTTCGGTTTGCTGCCCGAAGTGAATCATTGCCGGGGTCTGGAGGGCGAGCCGACCCATTCTTCCACGGCCTTGCACGGTGATCCATCCGCTCGCTCCCGGATCTTCCAAAACACACTTTGCCCCCGGAAGCACCGTCAGCTCTTTGGCAGAAAAAAGCTGCTGCCCATCGATCAGACCATAGGTAATCCAGCGATCCGTAAAACCGTCGCCACAGCGAGAGGAATCGACGATCGGTTCGATGTAATTGTTTTGCATAAAGTGCGTATCGACGTTCTTTTCCCAATCCAACTGTCCGACGATGAAGTCGAGGTCCTGATGTTTCTCCTCAGGCATATCTTTCACCAATAGGGACCACGGCACTTCCCGTCCTTCGACCAGCGATTGAAACATCCCGAACACGTCGCTGCCCCACTGCGGCTCGTACGTACAAAGCGAACCCGGAGCGTGAAGCACGCCTGGCGGAATCAACCAGCCGGTTCCCCGCTTGAGGCGATACGCCCGCGAGAGATCCAAGATCCCATTGTCGCCTCGATCCCAATTCTCCAGACAGCCGCGCACTTGGTCGCGAGTCGTTCCCGGCTCAAGACCCATGAACGTGTACGCGAAATGGTTGTCGACGTTGTTGTACTGCGGCGGAAAGTAGTAGGCCTCTGGCTTACCCTCCTGCCCCACCAATGCAGCATCCTCTGCCGATTGGTGCATGTGATGCGGTATGGGTCCCATGTTGTCAAAAAATTTGGAATAGACCGGCCAACGTTTGTACTTGGCATAAATTTCAGGACCAATCAACGCATCGCTTCGCTCGTCCACCGCATCCTTAAGCAGAAATCGCTGACTGTCAAAGACAACGTAGCTTAGCCCCTCATCGGGTTCACGATTTTCATTCGCCGCTTCGGTCGTGCTGGCAAACCAGCGTTCATCGATACCCCCGCGATGAGCACCGTATGCGTACCAATCGCCCGGTGCCAGCTTGATCCGCTTTCCGGGATGAAGAAAGCTCCGCGGTACCCAGGTCGGGGCAAGGCGGAGCAAGCCTTCGCCCTCCTCGAGCGCCGCATCGAGTATGTCGGCGACGCTTTCGGATGTGGAGATTGGAATGACATGGCGATCTGCAACATTGACCATCGAGTTTCCTCCCTAAACGCACTCGCCACCGAATCGGACCCACGCGTCGCGCGACGCGCATTGCAAACCGCGCAAACCGCGCAAACCGCATTCACTCGATGCAGGCTCTCGTTGTATTGCTTCTTCCGACCGTTGGCAACCTACCGGATGTCGGCTTTTTCCTCGATTTGACTGTCGGTGGCAGTGGAAATACGCGGGCATCAAACTTAGATTCAAGAGTTACTCGAACCACTGTTTGAATTCCTCAATACAAAAGCTGAGGCTGCAGAATGACATCTCCGAGTCGGTGGATACTCATCGGTGACGATGGCAAGAACGCGATCGACGAATTACACGTTGACGGCACTGCGATCAGTGATGCGGCTGCGTCGTGCCAAATCGATTATTTTCCCCTCCGTGGCGGACGTCAGGAAGGACTCCATCAACTGACGATTGATAACGGCGCCATCCGTTTGATTCTTCTTCCTCAGCGTGGCATGGGGATCTGGAAAGCGTGGGCGGGCGAAACCGAAATTGGCTGGCAGTCCCCGGTCGACGGGCCGGTCCACCCACAATGGGTCCCGCTACACGAACCGAGTGGTCTCGGTTGGCTGGAAGGATTTGATGAGTTGTTGGTTCGCTGCGGACTTTACAGTAATGGCTCGCCGGAACACGACGCGCAGGGACGGTTGCTCTTTCCGCTCCACGGAAAGATTGCGCAATCGCCGGCGCATCATCTCGAGGTCGCCGTTGATAAGGAGAGTGGCGAGATCACCGTTCGCGGAGTGGTCGATGAGCGGCGTTTTCTTTTTTACCACCTGCAACTCGTCGCCACCGTCCGAATTAAGCCGCAATCGACCGTCATTGGCATCGAAGATGTCGTGACCAATCTCTCGGCTACCGCAAGTGAAATGCAGTTGCTCTACCACATTAATTTCGGCCCGCCCCTCCTAACTCCGGGTGGAAAGTTGGTTCTGGCGGCCAAGCGGATGGCGCCCCGGGACCTCGAGGCAACGAAAGATACGGATCGGTGGGCTCTCTACGGCCCTCCCGAAGCAAACTTTAACGAACGGGTTCATTTCTTTGAACTTCTGGCAGACGAACAGCAGCAAACACAAGTGCTCTTGAGGAATGCCTCCTCGACAGAAGGGATCAGCCTCCATTACAACACGGAACAGCTCCCCTGTTTTGCGCAGTGGAAGCACACCGGAGCCTTGCAAGACGGCTACGTGACGGGGCTCGAACCGGCCACCAATTTTCCGAATCCGCGATCGTTCGAGGCAGAACATCAGCGGGTCGTATCGTTGGCTCCGGGTGAATCGCGCCGTTTTGATCTCAAGCTGCAATTCCACGACTCGGCTGCTGAGGTCGAACAAGCAGAGCTTGCCGTCAAGCGGCTCTCCGGCGAGGTTGAACCCTCGGCTGCCTCGCTGCCGGAGCCAGCGTGGTCTTTTGGCGCGGAGACTTGAAGCAAGTGCGGGCGCTGGCAACGCTGGCATCGACTTGCCCCGGAATCTTACCTTCCGCTTTCCTGTCAATTGATATCGGTGAGCTTGCCGATACAAAACGGGACCTTCTGAAATCTTATTTTCAAGGAATTTTTCCGTGGAGCCAAACCACTTCGCGCCGCACCGCGGCACAATGCCTTCCTCGGCAGAGGCCGCTTCGCTGCACAGTCTTCGCCTGCACGCAGAACAGTTGGCAAGCTACTTTTCATCCTGGAGCGCGGACCTCGAGCGGCGGGAGGCCGAACTGACCGCAGAGCAAGCGGGCCGCGAGCAAGAACTCCGCGGGATGCGAATGTGGGTTGCCGGGCAGCTGACGCTGTTTCGTGACGTGGTAGAGCAACTCCGAGATCAGGTGGGCCGACTGCGCAACGGTCCGGCTGAACCGGTATCTTTTTCAAATGACTCTGATCTTCATCAGATTGAAGCGCATTTAGATAGGGTCGAGAGGCAGCTCAAACGGAGTCCGCATCAAGGCGACTCATCACATCGCCTCTCCGATACGCAATCACCGGGGCACGCGCCGCCCGATTCTGAAGATTTGTTGCGATGGCGCGAGGCTCTGGAAACCCGCGAGCGAGCACTGGAATGTGCACAAGGCGAGTTGGAAGCCGTCTATCGAGAAACCCAACAAATCCACGAATCTGCCGAACACCTTGTCCGGCACGCTTCGGGAGACAGAAGCAGTGTTTTTGCAACCGCATCGACCCCACCCGATTCTCTTGCCTCCAAGATGCAGGCTATGGAAGAGGCTGAGCGGCGGCTTCGGCGCAGGTACACTCAAATTCTCGAGGAGAAAACAAAGCGGTCTGCGGCGCAGGCCGGGACAATTCCCTCGGCAGCGAAGCGGGAATCGAGCGATTTGATGGAGCAGATCGATCGTCTGCAATCGGCCTTGAGCCGCGCACAGACGCGATCCAAAGCAGCCTAACGCTCCCCCACTCGGACGGGGACCAACGGGCCACTCTTTAGCAGGCCAACACGTAACGCCGCGTCGAAATTCGCGCGGCTTTGGTTCATTCGGCCCTGGGGTACCTTTTGGGACACCGGGCTTGGGACACTGGGCTTGGGACACCGGGCCGATGAAAGACACAGCGCGCAGAATGGCACGGCGTGCAAAATGATTCAAATGAGTGGTAAATTGAAGTCAGAAAGATGGGGCAAGATGGGTATGATAAATACCTACTGCAAGCTATTATTGACAGCAACTCAGCCGATTCTGTAGACTTCGGCCCTGCGGCGACTTACGCCCGAGAAATAGACCACTTTTGGAGCGCGGAGCCTCTCCGGCTCCGCTGTTCTAGATCGAGGGTCTTCGTGCTCCATCGGGTCATCGGACCGCCCCTGTGGGGGTCTGCCCTGCTGCCCGACGGGCCACAGAACTCGGTTGCCATTTTGCCCTGACTCTTGTCGGATTCGAGGAACCTATCGCGACATTTCGCAAAATTTTAATTCCCGTCCTGTACCCAAACACCCCAACTAACGGAATCACCCAATGTCTTTGAGTCGCCTTCTGGATGTTACCGGCAACCGCCTCCTGCTCTTATTGCTGTTCGCGTTTTTACTTATCAATCCCGCCCTTGCCGCGGCGCAGGACCCTGGGATTGGATTCGATGAAAATGATCCGCAATTTAAACTTGTCTGGGGAATCGCTTTTGTCTGTTCCATCATCGCGCTTGTCCAAGCTTATGTGTTTTTCAAGAAGATGAAGGCAGCGGATGAAGGCAATGAACGGATGGTTGAGATTGCAGGCTATGTTCGCGAGGGAGCGAACGCATACCTTACCCAGCAATATAAGGTTGTCGCGATATTCTTTGTGGTGATCTTTATCCTCTTGGCGATTGCCGCCTATGGTCTGGGGGTCCAAAGCAAGTGGGTTCCTTTTGCGTTCATCACGGGTGGATTCTTCTCCGGTCTTGCTGGTTGGTACGGCATGAAAACGGCAACCTGGGCTAGTAGCCGTACGGCGGCGGGTGCTCAGAAGTCACTCAACCAAGGATTGCAAGTAGCCTTCCGCAGTGGAGCGGTGATGGGGCTGACGGTGGTTGGTCTTGGGCTACTCGATATCACTATTTGGTTTCTGGTTCTGCATTGGCTCGTTCCTCAATTTGGTTTCGAGCCAATCAGCCTCGAGGTGATTACGGTAACGATGCTCTGCTTCGGTATGGGTGCCAGTGCCCAGGCACTCTTTGCCCGCGTCGGGGGCGGCATCTTCACCAAGGCAGCCGATGTGGGTGCCGACCTGGTCGGTAAGGTCGAGCAGGGCATCCCGGAAGATGATGCTCGTAATCCGGCGACAATCGCCGATAACGTGGGCGACAATGTGGGCGATGTGGCCGGGATGGGCGCGGATCTCTATGAATCCTATTGCGGTAGCATTTTAGCCACCGCTGCACTTGGTGTGGCAGCGTTTTCGAGCGGAACGATCATCAGCGATCGGTTCGCGGGACGACCATCGCCATCGGATATCGGCTATTTCCAAATGTCGGCACTCTTTTTACCGATTGCCATCGCGGCCGTTGGTATCCTGCTTTCGATCTTAGGAATTTATCTGGTACGAACCGAAGACAAAGCAAGCCAATCCGTACTACTCAAAGCACTCGGCCGCGGCATCAACACGTCCACATTTTTAGTGAGCTTCGCCGCTTTTGGGCTTACCTATTGGCTCTTGGGTCGCGAATTCTGGACCGTTTCCATTAGCGTTGTCGTCGGACTGCTCTCTGGCTGGATTATCGGAAAGTGGACTGAATACTCCACGAGCGACGAGTTTAAACCGACCCAAGATCTGGCAGAGCAAGCGGTCACTGGGCCGGCGACGCTGATTATCGGCGGAGTGGCCGATGGAATGAAAAGCGTATGGGTTCCCGTCATTGTGGTCTGCATTGCAACCCTCGCGGCATTTGCCTGTGCCATCGGCGATCTCACAAAATTACAAGACGTCCAATATTTTGCCCTCGGCCTCTATGGGGTCGGGATTGCGGCCGTCGGAATGCTCAGCACCCTGGGAATTACCTTGGCCACCGATGCCTATGGTCCGATTGCGGATAACGCAGGCGGTAACGCGGAAATGTCGGAACTCGAGCCGATCGTTCGCGAAAGAACCGATGCGCTTGACAGCCTCGGAAACACCACTGCTGCAACCGGTAAGGGTTTTGCCATCGGTTCGGCTGCTCTCACCGCCTTGGCCCTCCTGGCAGCATATGTCGAGGAAGTTCGCGTAGGATTCGAGCACATGGAAGAGGCTGTTGTCGAAAAATTTGATGAGGCCCCAGGGTTTTACAAGCTAACTCCTCAGTTTGTTGCCCATGTTCCGACGAAAGAAGAGAAGGAGAGAGAATACGATTACAAAACTGAAGGTTTGTTGATTCTTGATGGAGCAAGAGAAGATATTTGGACCGAAGTCGAACTGGGATCCAAAATCCCGGATGGCGATATTCAATATGACCCGGAAGAACGCGCATTGATGTACAAAGATCATCGGCTTAGTGTTGCTCTTCGCTCCACGGCAACACTTCCCGACTTTACCCGCTACTACGACGCTTCATTGATGAATCCCAAGGTTCTGATCGGCGTTTTCTTGGGGGCGATGGCGACCTTTGTCTTCTGTGCGATGACGATGAAGGCGGTAGGGCGTGCCGCCAAGGGTATGGTCGAAGAGGTCCGGCGACAATTCCGTGAAAATCCTGGAATCATGGATCGGACTACTAAGCCCGATTACACGGCGCCGGTTGCGATTAGCACGAAGGCCGCGCAGAGGGAAATGATTCTTCCATCACTGCTCGGTTTGGTCACACCGTTGGCGGTCGGCCTACTTCTTGGTGTTGGTGGTGTGATGGGATTGTTAGTCGGTACGCTCACCTGTGGCTTCTGTGTGGCGATCTACATGTCGAACGCCGGTGGTGCCTGGGATAATGCCAAGAAGTCTTTTGAGGCTGGTGTTGTCATTAATGGCGAAATGACCTACAAAGGCAGTGACGCGCACAAGGCAGCA
>JAQWPY010000218.1 GCA_029245145.1 Pirellulales bacterium
CGAGCACGAATCGTTTTCAAGTGGGATGCAGATCAGCGGCCTCGGTGGCCGGGAAGGTGCGGCGGGTGAATTTTCATCCATCGCGAAAAATATCGCTTTTTCGCCGTGTTTTCACCGTCGAGCGTCTCCAGTTTTCATCGCAGTCAAAGATCCAGGCCGGTGACAATTTCAGCCCCCCCACATGAAGATTTTCTCTCCGCCCGGTGGCGACGTACTTTCAGGCGCCGCTTACGAACGTGGTATGCGCATCAAGCCCGCGACTTACCGTGGAGACGGACCCGCGACCCGTATCATGTTTGGGTCAGTGAAGTCATGCTCCAGCAGACACAAGTCCAAACCGTCATTCCGTATTTTGAGCGATTTTGTGCCGCGTTTCCCACACTTTCCGCGTTGGCCGCCGCCGACGAGCAGCAGGTGTTACAGCTTTGGGAAGGTTTGGGCTACTACCGTCGCGGCCGACAGCTGCATGCCGCTGCCAGAGTATTGGTGGAAACAAACGGAGGTGCGATTCCGCGGTCTCGGCCAGCGTTAGAAAAATTACCAGGGATAGGCCGCTACACGGCCGCGGCCATCTTGTCGCTCGCTTTCGATGTCCGTGAAGCAATTCTCGAAGCGAATACAATCCGGCTTTTTGCTCGGCTTGCTGCCCTTCCACTCGAGACCACAACGGCTCAAGCCCAAAAGCAACTTTGGGCCATTTCTGAGGGCGTACTTCCACGTAAAGAGGTAGGTCTGTTCAATCAAGCCCTCATGGAACTCGGCAGTCTCATCTGCACACCTCAGTCGCCTCAGTGTTCAGCCTGCCCGGTTGCCGATCTCTGTCTGGCAAATCGAAAAAGTGTGCAGCATAAAATCCCAGTAGTGAAGCGACGCCCTCCGGTTGAAAAAATTAGGGAGGCTGCAGTTGTCATTTGTCGCCGCAAGAAAATTTTATTGCGGCAGTGTGGACCAAAAGAACGATGGTCCGGTTTGTGGGATTTTCCTAGAATGCAGATACACCCATCCCGTAAATGGCCCGCAGAGGAGCAGATTGGTGAAGCCGTTCGCGACTTGACCGGCTATTCGGTGTGTCTCGGCGCGCGTTTCAAAAGGATGACACATGCCGTGACGCGGTATCAGATCACGTTGGACTGTTATGAGGCAAAACTTGCCTCGACACGCCGTAAAAGTGGAAGCCAGAAATCCCTCCGTTGGGTATCATTAGAAGAGCTCAAGGACATGCCGCTGAGTGTGACAGGACGACGCATTGCTCAGCAGATGGTCGAAGATTCCAGGGCGGATACCTGATGAAATCTTTTGGTCTTGCTCGTTTGTGGGGGGCCGTTATCATCGAATCTTCCTCAAGATAGTACTAACCGAGTTTTGTGAGTCTGGCCGCAAATGCTGCTACTGAAAGACATTCAAAAATCTTTTATCGAACCGGATGGCACGACGCTGCCGATACTCGGCATCGAGGAGTTTTGTGTTGCCCGCGGTGAGCAGATGGTGCTCGTCGGAAGAAGTGGAAGCGGCAAAACAACACGTCTGCATGTGATTGCTGGAATCAGTCGTCCCGATCAGGGAGTTGTCGAGATTGCCGGGAGAGATATCACCCAATTGTCAGAGGCTGGGCGAGATCGATTCCGGGCTGAAAAGATCGGCTATGTGTTTCAGACGTTTAATCTTCTCCCGGCCTTCAGCGCTTTGGAGAATGTGCTTCTGGGAATGACTTTCACTCGCAAAGCAGCGAACGTGGCGAGGGCCCGTGAATTACTCGATCGTGTTGGTCTGGGGCAGCGACTGACGCATCGTCCGGCGGCACTCTCGGTTGGCGAACAGCAGCGAGTCGCCGTAGCGCGGGCTCTGGCAAATAACCCGCAAATCCTCCTCGCAGATGAACCGACAGCCAACATTGACACGGGACATCAGCAACAGATTGTCGATTTGATCCGCGAAACGTGTCGTGAGGAAGAAGTGGCCCTGGTGATGGTAACCCATACTCCAGAAGTGTGTTCTCAGTTCGATCGCGTGGATGAATTGGCGGAGATCAATCGCGTTGCTCAGAGGGTAAAGTAAGGTGTTGCAGTGCGTTCAGAGAAGAGACCTGTGAGTATCGACCCATGAGTTTGTGGACCATAGCTTGGCGGAGTATTCGACAAAGGAGTTTGTCTTCTTTGTTGACCGGTCTGTCGATCGCGCTGGGAACCGCGTTGGTGGTGATTGTACTTGTAGTCTATGGAGTGGTGGCCGAATCATTCCGTGATGCGGCGCAAGGCTATCACTTAATCCTGGGCGCCAAGGGTGGCAAGTTACAGCTTACGCTCAATACGGTCTTCCATTTGAGCCAACCGATCGAAAATATCCCTTACTCGTTTTACAAAGAATTTACGGAGTACAAGGATGCGGATGGCAGGCCCACGCGAGGGAAGTATGCTTCGGCGGTTGAAGTCGCAGTTCCCTATTGCATGGGGGACAGTTACCAGGAGTTTCGCGTCGTCGGCACGACCCCCGATCTGTTCAATAAGCTCAGTTACGGAACGCTTCCCGACGGAACGCCTAAATTTTATGAGTTCTCCGCGGGAAAGAATTTCACGGCAGACGATTTCCGTGGTGCCGTGATTGGTGCGGTGGCCGCCAAGAAAACAGATTTGCAGGTGGGGGATCATTTTCCCATCACACACGGCTTGGCTGAGGATGAAGATGCACATGTTCATGAGGAGGATGCATTTCACGTAGTCGGAATTTTACGACCAACAGGGACTCCCAATGACCGGGCTGTTTTCGTCAACATGGAAGGCTTTTATCTCATTGCCGATCATGCCAAGCCGGTAGAGGCGGAAGACGACAAAGCGGAAGGTCCGCATGCGACACAGCTCATTCAGTTGCGAGAGGCGAAGGACTCGTTGCAGCAACTACTCGAGCGGGACACGCTCAGCGCAGAGGCTTCGACAGAGATAGAGAGAATCGACGGGTTGCTTCGCACGATTCTTGAAAAGTTGAGCCCCAGCAAGGCAGAGGTGAAAAAATCACAATCCGCAGGGAGGAGTCCGGACGATGTTGCAGGTTCCGCTGATGGTGAAACAGCCGGCGCTATCGCCCCGCTTCCCGAAAATCAGCGTGAAGTGACCTCGGTTTTGCTTTTGCTAAAGAACGATGTGTTTTCTCAAATACTGCACAATAAAATCAACGAGGGTAGTGTCGCCCAGGCGGTTTATCCGAGCCGCGAGGTAGCCAAACTGTTCGAGGGTATTGTGGGGCACGTGCAGACTATTTTATTGATACTCGCCATTCTTGTGATCGTTGTTGCCGGTGTGGGGGTGATGGTGAGTATGTACAATTCAATGAGCGATCGTAGTCGTGAAATAGGCATTATGCGGGCCTTGGGTGCGGCGAGGGTGACCGTGATGAGTATCGTATTGTTTGAGGCTATTCTCTTGGCGGTACTCGGTGGGGTCGCCGGTGTGTGCCTTGGACACGGAACGATCGGCGCCTTTGCACCGGTCATCACGGCGAATACGGGAGTGATGATCAATTTTTGGGAATGGGCGCCAGCCATCTATCTTGGAGGTTGGTCTGTTTCGCCCGAACTGGTGCTGATTCCGTCCCTACTTTTACTAGCCGTTGTCGTCGGTTACCTTCCGGCTGTTGTGGCTTATCGGACCGATGTCTCTAGGGCGCTGAGTCACTCTCCCTGAGAGGGGATTTTGGAGTGTATTGATGTCGGTTGCTCAAAAAATGGGCCAGGTTGTTAAACGCACCAGTTTATTTCTCCTGGCTTTCCCGATCATCTCCTCGGTCGCCACTGCCTGTTCGATTTGCACCAGTCTCTCGCCGACGCTGTGTGACGAAATGGCAGCAGCAGAGTTGGCCATTATCGCTCGGTACGAGCAGACTCCCGAGGTTGGTCCGGGCGTCGATGACCCCGACGCCTATAAATCAACGTTTCAAATTGACGAGGTTCTCAAAGGGACCATTAATCTTCATGAAAAGGGCGTTGCCAGGGTTCTTTTTTTCCCCGGTAAGACCGCTCGCGCAGGTGATCATTATTTAATGCTCGGCAATCGGATTGAGAGTGACGAGGGAGGCGATTTGGTGATTCGATGGTTGACGCCCATCGCTCTCACCGACGAAGCGATACACTATCTCCGTCGTATGTGGAAAATTCCCGAAAACGACGTCAGCCGACTTCGGTTTGCCACACCCTATCTCAATAGTCCAGATCCGATGTTGCGCCGTGATGCTTTCGATGAATTTGGCAAAGCACCTTATGAGTTACTTGAGGAGTTGGGACCGGAACTCGACAAAAACGACCTCATAGAAAAAATCGAAAGCCCGGAAACTCCTTCAAATCTCAAAAAACTTTACTACACGCTACTTACCATTTGTGGCACAAAGAGTGAATTACCGTTTATCGTATCGCAGATCGAAAAAGAGAAAAGTTCAGCGAGCGAATCGCTTCCCGCACTCATTGCGTGCTACGTGAGCCTCTCGGGTGAGGTTGGTCTGCCTTTCATTGAGCAAACCTATTTATCAGAGGAAGGCTCTGACTACGAGCGGCGAGCAGGTGCCGCAATCACCGCTTTACGCTTTCACGGTCAGGAAGCCTCAGTGATCGAGCGAGAGAAGATTGTAGAGGTATTTCATCATATGCTCAAAAGACCAACACTCGGTGCGCGGATATTAAGTGATTTGGCACGATGGGAAGATTGGTCGGTGGTCGATCGGGTAGCACAAATTTTTGTCGAGGCTGAAGGGGACACCTTATGGGTACGCGAGCCGTCCGCACGGTATCTGCTCGCATGTCCAAACAATGATGCGGCGCAACAAATCGGGAAGCTAGAAAAAATCGATGAACTTGCGATTCGAAATGCGCGTCGCTTTGCGCTACCGCCTACAATGTTCCCGGCGGCTCCTGTCTCATCTCCACAGACCGGGCCGCAGGGTGAAGGCTCCGTTTCGCGAGGCGCGCGGAGAGCGGTTTCTCCCGGCGGACCGGAGGAGAAGCCAAATCGAGAAGAAAGTGCGGACTCTTCGATATCGCGTCCCGCCTGGCAGTACCTCGTGTGGCTCGCAGTAGCCTTGATGTTCGTGGTATTATTGGGGCGGGCATTGCTGAAGGGGCGAAAACAATCAATTTAAATGAATCGTGGAGTGGGGAGGGTGCCGGTGTATTTCATATCAACCATCTTCGTTGTATCAACGCTGCTGATCGCTTGCGACAGTATGGTGCTGGCGTGTCCTTTCTGTCGACCTGTTAAAACGACATTTACCGAGGATATCAATGCGGCCGACGTTGCGGTGCTCGGCGAATTAATATCTCGTCCGCAGCGACCGGATACCAATGAAGGAGAGATTCCGGCGGCCGATATTATCGATTCCTACAAAACGACCTTCAAAATTCAAAAGGTGTATCGCGGTGATGCAGGGGTTAATCCCGGCGACGAGATTGTTGCAATTTATACGGGCGATGCCCCGATCGGCACGAATTGTTTACTTCGAGGAATCGGTGAAGATGACTTGCAGTGGGCACCGCCTATCCCGCTCAGTGCCCGCGCTCAAAAATATGTTGAAGAAGTACTCGAATTGCCAGAGAGTGGTGCGGGAAGGCTCAATTTCTTTGAAGACTATCTTGAAGACGAGGATGCCACACTGCGGGGAGATGCGTTCGACGAATTTGCACGAGCGGATTATCAGGCGCTCAAGGATATTAGTACACAGATAGATCGACCCCGGTTGCTCCGCTGGATACAAAACCCGGAAGTCACCCCGTCGAATCGTCGACTCTACTTCACCATGCTCAGTGTCTGTGGCACGGAGGCGGACGGGCAATTGCTCCGCGAGATGATCGTTGCAGGCGACCCGACTCAGTTAAAGGGCCTCGATTCGCTGCTTTCTTGCTATTTGACCCTCCAGGGTGTCGATGGCATCCCGTTGATCGAGGATCAATTTCTTCGGGGCGGCGTTTTTTGGGACCCCGAATACGTTCATACTTATGCAGCGATTATGGCGATCCGCTTCCAAGGGCAGGAGAGCCACATCATTCCGAAAGAGCGGCTGATTGAGGCCCTGCGGATTGTTTTGGATCGTCCCGAGTTGGCGGATTTGGTGATCCCCGATCTGGCCCGCTGGAAGGATTGGGATTCGATGGCCCGACTGATTCAGATGTTCAAGAGTGCGGGTAAAAAATCGAGTTGGGTCCGCGTACCGATCGTCAATTTTCTTCGGGCTTGTCCGCTTCCTGAGGCCAAGGAAGAGTTGGAGCAACTCGCAAAGATTGATCCCGATGCGGTGCGCCGTGCGACAACATTTTTTCCCTTTGCACCGGGAAATCGCGAAAAGAAATCGGAAAAGGGGAGTGATTCTGCGGGCGAAAAAAATAGTGAGTGATGCCTCGCCGCCGAAGCAGGCGCTTTTCCCCATCGAAAACTGGCTTAAGGTAAAGAAGCTACGCAATGAGTATGGATGTTCAATTCAGTGAAACAGTGGATCGCGATCTCTCCGATGGAGACTACCGCGCCGTGTCCGGGGCCGCGGTCACGAGTGTTGCTCTGGGATTTCTCTCCATCTGCGTCCTGCTCACGATCTACCTGGCCGTCATTCCACTGGTGGGCATTCTGGTCGGTTTATATGCCATTTTGCAGATCAAGGGTCGGCCCAAAGAACTCACGGGCCGTAGCATTGCAGTGGTGGGGATTGTTTTGTGTCTTGCGTTTCTGATCACGGGTGGAAGTGTGGCTGCTTACGTATACGCGACCGAGGTACCGTCGGGGTACACGCGTATTTTTTATTCTCAGCTGCAACCGGAGGAAGGCAAAGTGGATCAAAACGTTCCTCCTCTGGCAGAATCGCTTGACGGGGAAAAAGTGTTTATCAAGGGATATGTGTTTCCGGGCAAACAGCGTCAAGGGATCAAGACATTTTTACTCGTCCGCGATAAAGGAGATTGTTGCTTTGGCGGAAACCCAAAATTGACCGATCGCATTCAGGTCACATTGGCTGATCCAGAGCGGCTAACATTCGATCCGTACTTGCACAAAGTTGCCGGTACCTTCCGGTTAGGGAAGGGAACCGGTGAGGCGGTCGATGCGAGTGGCGATGTTTACTATTACCTCGATGACGGTCAATTGCGATGAAGTTGGGCGATCTTTTCCGAGATTACCAATGGCTAGGTCTGATCCTTTTTCTGAGCTTCGTTGCAGCTTGTGATCGGAACGAGAAGCCAGTCACTCAAGAGCAGTCCGCCTCTGCGACGCCCGGAACCGATAATGCCATCGCAACCGACAATGCTACGGAAGATCGGACGAAAAACCGCTTACAAAGTGTGAAGCAACAGGTCACAAACAGAAAGAAAAAATCGGCTATTGAGGCAATTTCATTCGACGACATTGCATTTAAGATGGACAAAGAAGAGCCGTTTAATCGCTCGATGCTCACAAAAAAAATTAACGATTTTGAGGGCACGGCAATTAAGATTCGCGGCTTTATCTTGCCCAGTTTTAAACAAGACGGGCTGACCCAATTTGTTCTGGTGCGAGACAACATGGAATGTTGTTTCGGTCCCGGTGCGGCACTCTATGATTGTATTATGGTGCAGATGCAACCGGGTGAGTCGGCCTCTTATAGTGTGCGCCCGGTGACCGTCGAGGGAAATTTTAAGATTCAGGAGTGGAAAGATTTTGACGGAGTGATTCGCGCCATTTACCACCTTGATGGCAAGTCGGTGTATTAGGCTTCGCCCTCGAGATTATTGAGCAGGTGACGACGGTTAATTCAAACCGGGATAAACGCGCTTGAGATCTAGCGAATCCCCGGTTTCCTGCTGCAGCTTGAGTAACCGTGAAAAAAGTTTTTTTTCCCGTTCGCGCTGCTCGGGGTGTGCCGCCAGATTCTGTAATTCATGCGGGTCGGTACGCAAGTTAAAAAGGAGAACCTTTTTAATGCTCGGGTAGAGAATCAGTTTATACCCGTTCTCTGTGACCATCCTCTGGCTTTCCATGTAGGCGCCGTAAATTGCCTTGTAGTGTTCACTGCGCCGATGAGAGAGAAGCGGAAGCAGACTGCGAAAATCGACATGCTTCGGAATAGGAACTCCCGCTAACTCAAGCGTGGTCGGCATGACATCTTGCAGATAAATGGGGACAGAGTCTTGTTTCCCTGCCGCAATGGAGGGGCCTTTGATGCAAAAAGGTATGCGCACGCTATGGTCATACATGTTCTGTTTCCCCAGCAGGCCGTGACTTCCTACGGCTAAGCCATGATCCGAAGAAAAAATCACATAGGTGTTTTCCGCGAGTTTGGATTGATCCAGTGCATTGAGAATGCGGCCAATTTGTTTGTCCATATGAGAAATAATGCCGTAATATTCCTGCCTGTGTACCTTGATTGCTCGAGGCGTACGGGGAAAAGGTGCTAGTTTTTCATCGCGTAAATCCGGGCCACATCCGATTGCATCTTTGTCGGGGTACTCGGTGAGAAAAGCGGCCGGCAGCGAAACCTCCGAGAGGGGGTAGAGGTCGATGAATTCTCGAGGCGCTTGCCTGGGATCGTGAGGCGCGTTGAAGGCAAGATACATGAAAAATGGTTTGTCCTGATCGGCGGCATCCGCAAGATAGTCACAGGCGTCGTCTGCAAGTACTTCACTCCAATGGCGGCCACCGTCCCAATACCCTCCCTGAGCTCTGTCCCAAGGTGTCCACGAATCTTGTTCTCGGGGGCGGTGGTAGCTTTGTGGGGTGTCTTGTGGCATGCCGGGGCGCACGTGTCTGGCCACGTCGAAAGCGGCACTCGCGTCGGTTTGCAGGTGCCATTTTCCAGAAAAATATGTTTGATAGCCTGCGCCGCGCAGATACTGACTCCATAACCTGCCCGCGTTCCGCTCCCGATCGAGTTCGCGTGCCCTCCGTTGAGCATGCCAGAGGAAGCGACCAGTGTTGAGCATACTTCTGCTGGCAACACAAATTGCACCATGCCATCCCCCCTGGTTGTATGCATGGGTGAACACGGTGCCTTCGCTCGCAAGGCGATCCAGAGAGGGAGTCTGTGGCTGATCAGTGCCATTTATTCCTGTGGCGGAGTGAGATAGATCATCAGCCAAAATAAAGAGAATGTTCGGTCGTTTTTGTTCTTCGCCAACAGCGAGTTCCGATTGGGAGGCAGTCAACAAAAGAAGCAGGGATACTGCCACGGCAGCGTGTACACTTTGCTTCCACCAAACGAGTCTCCAGATCATTGCACATTCCTTGAAAATCACAATTTCGAGATACTCGACGTTGGTACACCGGGATCGTAAATCTGTCAACAGTTTGGTGTAGTAGAGAGTCAAAAACCAAGGCGCGATAAGCCAGTTTGCACCATCTTGTGTACTATTACGCCGCGGCGAATTCACCGGGATGCGGTGCGCGAAATCGTCAGGGAATAGAGCATGACCACCCCTCCACTGATGAAGAGACCCCACGGAGCCCAATCAGGAGGAGAGATCGCAAAAATATTGGTGCCGCGGTGCGACCGACTCGAATCGATCTGTGCGAAGTCGGCAGTGGTAATAAAGGCTGTTTCTACAAACATGCACTCCAAGCCGATAAAGCAAATAAACAGCCCGATGGCAAGCAAGAGAGCGCGCCGCATGTCGCTGACCTCGTTGAGAATACGATGAAGGGCCACATTCCTTATCGGCTAAGTGTGGGAGTCGACTAAACGCCGTCACGATGATAAGCGGTGCGTCACCGCTTATTGGTAGTCCCTCTTGAGTTACTTCGATAAGAAAAAATCGACGGTCGAGTGCTCTGCCGAACTCGTGCCGTAGAATCGAAATCCTTGTCTCCTTACACACTTAGGATTATTATGCATGAGGGTCGATTTGCGAAAACCTGGGTGCAACCATTGGTCAGCGGTTGGCACAGTGACGCATAAAATGTCCACTTGAACGTGTAGCGGTTATAAGGTTCATGCGGATAAAAACGGCAGATATTACCTTTGGTGCGAAGGCAGAGACACTTGGAGCCATCCGCCGAAGTGCGGGAAAAAAAGCGAAGTTCAGCGACTCCATCTTGTGCAATTCGCCCTTAAATCTCACGACGTAAGGACTTCCACGAAAGGGTGAAGTCGCAATAGCCGATTCCATTGAGTAGGGCCACCTCTGTTGGGCACGGTGATTGAGAGGATGAGAATCATTGCCTGAGAAATCAAGACTTCTGTTCGTTGGCGATTTCGAGGCTCAAGAAAACTCGGTTCGTCAACGTTTCGGCGACGATTTCGAGATCGTTGCCGTTCCCTCTCTTACGGATGCATTGGACGATTTGCGTAACGGAGCGTACGCGGCGCTCTACGTGGCAGAGGGCTCAGACGCATCTCATGGTCGGACGCTTGATATTGCACATCGCGAGCTCGTCTTATCGTGTATGCATGATGGCGTCGTTCTGCTTGATTCAGAAAACAAAATTGTCTGGCACAACGAATGCTTTGAAAAGTGGTGCGATCGAAGCGCTGTGGTTGGGAGTAACTTTTACAACGTTTTATCGAGTCCGGAAATACTGGGTCCAGACTTTTGTCCTCTCCATACGGCCATCTCATCGGGAACGGCGAGTCATTCGACCTTGCGGACTGCGGAGAACCGATATTTCCACATTCATGTGGCACCGGCTTCCCCCAATCAAGAACTTCCCCAAGAGTTAATTGTGACCGTTCGCGATGTGACTGTAGAAATGCATCAGCAGCAAAAAATGGAGGCAATTCAGAAGGCGGGCATGGAACTGGCAGACCTCAAGCCAGAAGAATTGAAACACATGTCGGTGGACGAGCGTATTGAACTTTTAAAGTCAAATATCGTCCATTTTACTGCCGAGTTGTTGCACTACGATGTGATGGAGATCCGGCTTCTCGACCGGCAAACAGGAAGGCTGGAGCCTTTACTTGCAGTCGGTATAGAGCAGGAAGCCGCCTTGAGAGAACTGTATGCAAATCCCCAAGGCAATGGCGTGACGGGATTCGTTGCGGCCACCGCAAAAAGTTATCTATGCGAAGATACCGTGGAGGATCCGCTCTATCTTTTGGGGGCCCGTGATGCAAAAAGTTCAATCACGGTTCCTCTCATTGCACACGATGAGATGCTGGGAACTTTTAATGTCGAAAGTCCGGAGGCTCGCGCCTTTGATGAGAGTGACCTTCAGTTTCTAGAGAGATTCGGCCGCGATGTAGCTGCAGCGCTCGGTACGTTGGAATTACTGGTGGCCGAAAAGGCGACGACGGCCGCCGAAAGCGTGGAGGCAATTCACACGGCCGTCGCCTTACCGATCGATGACATTCTCAATGAAACAGTTAACGTAATGGAAAATTATATTGGTCACGAACCGGAGGTTATCGCCCGGCTGGAAAGCATTTTGAGAAATGCGAGAGATGTGAAGCAGGTCATTCAAAAAGTTGGCCAGTCAATGGCCCCGAGTGAAGCGGTACCGCAGGCATTGCAAACTGAGTCGAGGCCCCTGTTGACTGGCCGTAGAATTCTGGTTGCCGATGCGGATGAGAATGTTCGTGTGGCAGCACATGCGCTTCTAGAGCGATATCAGTGTGCAGTAGAAACTTCCCACAACGGCGCAGAAACTCTCTCTATGGTGCGGAATGTCGCCTCGCTCGGAGGTTATGATTTGGTGCTGGCTGACATTCGTTTGCCGGACATGAACGGCTACGAGTTGATGCAAAAGTTATCTGCGTTCGCAGAAACACTTCCGTTAATCTTAATGACCGGCTTCGGATATGACCCGGGGCATTCCATCGTAAAAGCGAGGCAGGCAGGTTTAAAGGAAGTGCTTTACAAGCCTTTCCGGCTTGATCAATTGCTGGAAACGATTGAACGCGTTCTCGTGGAGACGGATGTCTCACCCTCCACCGGTTCACTTTGAAGCACCCGAAGGCCCGAGTTGCTCAGTGCAGATTCGGGCACTGGCGGCACAAAGGTCGTTCGCATGGTGGAAGTCTCATCGAAGTCGTTTGCAGCTGCCGGCTGCGGTGCAGCCTTGACCAATTCAACACAAATCCCCCCGGCACGGAACCAGCGATGCAGGCGGGTGAACCAGAATTCCTTTTTAAGCTCCAAGCCCAATGATTGACACAAATTGAGTAGCGATTCACGGTTGTGCGTTCGACATTTCCAGAATCGACTCGTCCACGCACCACCGAAATTGTCTTCAGTGACAAACAGGAGTACACGACCTCGAGGCACTAGAACGCGCGCAATTTCCTGCAATCCAAGCTGGGCGTCCGGAAGATGTTCCAGTACGTAACAGCAAGTGACGCAATCAAAAGTCTCGGGGGGAAACGGAAGGCGACTCAGGTCGCCGACGATGAACCGGGGTCGGTTGCTCTGCAGCCGTTTTCTCGCACGCTCAATCATCGTGCGTGATAGGTCGATACCCGTGATACGGGTATTCTCACTCGAATATTTTAGCAGGTGGGCCAAGACCTGGCCGGCACCGCTGCCGATATCGAGGATATTCTTCATGCCATCGAGATCAAAGTGCTGGCGGCGAAATAAGCGGTCACCATAGCGAAGATGGCCTGAAAGCTGACTCGAGCGAACGAGTAATGCGCCTCGATGCCCATCGTAAATACGAATAACTTTCTTACGATATTGATCGTGTTTCATTCGATGGATGAGATTGGGCTCAACCATTCGCCGCATAATCCGTTTTTTCCAATCGCTGATTACTCGTGGGATATCGCGGAAAGCAGCCCATTTTTTTTTGGCATCGGTCGACGATTCAGCAGAGCGTGATTTGCTGCGGGGCTTGCGCATTATGACTTACAAAAGAGAGTGAGCAGGCTCAAGCTGGGCATTATGGCATGATGAAAACACACGTGCCAGGGCCATAAGGATGAACGCCCCCGTCGATCGCAAACAGTTTGAGGGGCGTACAGTACACAGGTTACGTCAAATGAGAAATTCTGACGAGGATCAGAAGGTGCTATTACCGCATTGCACGAACATTTGAATCGCAACCTCATGGTCATGAAAAAGCCCCATACAATGCTCGAAGTCTTCCCGGAACTCATTCGGCGGCACTTTTGATTGATCTAGCTGTTGCGAAGAGCGACGCAGCTGTTCAAGCCCAGTTTCAACCTCGATTTGTTGTTGTCTGAGGGCCTCGCTCGCCCTGGTGAGCCACGGATTGGAGAAAACCGATTCCTCGTAAAAATCATCGCCCAGATGATGTAATAGATGATTTTCGAGGTTTTGTAGTAGTTCGCCAAGCGATAAATTAACTGTTTCCAGTGACACACCGGAGGAAAAGAGATTTCTGATGATCACGATTAAGTGTCGCGATCGAATCAGGGGACTCATGCCCTGCGGGGGAGTCAATCGCGGCGCGGCGTGAGTTAACATGGTGGCCTCCAAGCCGGTGAAAATCGTTCCAAAACCTCGCGTCGTATTTTCAGACTCTCGTATTCTCAAATCGCATTGAATCTCATGTCATTTAAAAAAAGTGATCATTGAAGTGAAATAAATCGCATCCCTTTGTTTCATGGAGAGCCACCCAGCGATTTGCAGAGTGCAGAATGAGTAGCAAAACATGAATAGATTCGGAATATGTGTCATTCGTACCGGAGGGTCAAGATGCGATCCATAGAGGATAATAAATTGGCACCTGCTTATGTGTGCAAAGTTATTTCATCATAGGGATTTAAAGAAGTTTGCCGCAAAGCGTGTTTTGCATGCGGTTTTCTAAATTTTTGGCGACCTCTGCGATCCAGTGAGTTTCGGCATGCAGATTGTTTTTCTTCACTATCATCTCCTCCCCGGCGGTGTGACCCAAGTGATTGCCAATCACTTGCAATCCCTCAAGCACCGATTTGATGGCGGTAGTCCATGCAAGATCGCAATTTTCCACGGTGGCGAGCATGGCGAAATAAAAAATCTGAACTGGGTCGATACAGATGAGATTCAGGTAACCGAACATGTTATCACCGGATTGGGATATGATCGCACAGAAGAAACGGTGGCCGATCAAGATGGTCTGGCAGATAATATTTGTAAAGAACTTGAGAGCATTCATTTTGCTCCTGAAGATTCAATCATCCATGCGCATAACCATGCTCTGGGGAAAAATATTTTGCTGCCCGGCGCTCTTCGCACCGTCGCAGCTCGCGGATATCCGCTGCTTTTTCAAATACATGACTTTGCGGAAGACTTTCGAGAAGATCAGTATGTGAGAATCACCGCCGCGGGGGGGCGATCCGATTGCTTTCAATGGATCTATCCGCAAGCCAACCATATTCATTATGCGGTTCTTAATCGTCGCGATCATAATATCCTTATCGATTCAGGGATATCCTCTGAGCGGTTGCATGTTGTTCCCAATCCGATTGTTGATTTGGGAATACTCCCGGATCGCCACGAGGTTCGAAGCCGCATGTCGCTGGAGAGGGGAATATCTTCAGGGCGGCCGCTCGTCATCTATCCGGTGCGCGGTATTCGCAGGAAGAATATGGGCGAAATGATTTTATGGTCGGCGATGTTTGGCGAAGCGGCCTCTTTCGGTCATACCCTGTCTCCCCACAATGTGGCTGAAAAACCGTCGTACGATCGCTGGAAGACGATTGCCAATGATTTACGTTTGCCGTGCCACTTTGAGTTGGGGGAGACGTTTTCTTTTGAAGATAATCTCTCGGCAGCAGATGCGCTGATCACGACGAGCGTCGCCGAGGGATTTGGGATGGTATTTTTGGAATCTCAATTGGCTGAGCGCCCGTTGATTGGCCGCAATCTTCCCGAAATTACGAGCGACTTTAGAGCTGAAGGGATTGATTACTCCTTGCTTTACGATGCGCTTCTCGTTCCGGTTGATTTCTTGGGTAAAGACCAGATCTACGAAAGTGTCTTCACGGCATATATTGCCACCATCGAAAAGTTTGGTTTCGGTGACCGAAGGAAAGCAATGGCACACGCGTCTCTTACGAGCACATTGGAGAGCGGTACGATCGATTTTTCCAGACTCACTCCCGCACTGCAGCAAGAGGTCGTCATGGGGGTAGCGAAGGATCAGGGGCTGTGTGCCACGTTGCGAGAACAAAATCCGCAGATGGAAAAAAGTTTGTCTCGAAAAGGTGCGGAAGACCAAGTCAAACATAATGCCAGCTTGGTGCGCAGTCACTTTGCGCCCGAGGTAACCGGAAAAACACTGGAAAATATTTATCGAAAGCTATCGACGTCGACTGACCGGGATCGCATCGAACCGCTCGGCGATGCGGAAAAAATCTTGGATCACTTCATTGACTTTACTCGATTTTGTCCGCTCCGGTCACTGCCATGAAC
>JAQWPY010000002.1 GCA_029245145.1 Pirellulales bacterium
GCTTCTTGCAGCGCTTGCTCGGCTTGCGCGTTCAATTCTTGTGCGATCCGCTGTTCGGTTTGCCGCGATACGTCGGCCTCAGCTTCCGGTCGCATCCGCGGAGCCCGCCTGCGGGCGATTCGTTCGATGAGCATGCGGTCGGCCGAAATGTCGTGGAACTGCACCGCGGTCGAACACTCGACAATGGCCGGGAGAAAGCGGATTCCCTGCTTGTCGATCAGCATCCGTTTTGATGCTTCGATGTCGGTGAGGAACGAGCCGCGGACCCGGATCTGTCCTTGCTCGGTCAGCGTGGTCGGCGCCCGGCACTGTCCCGTCAGCACCAGATCGATCGAGGCTTGCTCGGTATCTTGCCTTAGGACGGCCTTCAACCGCGCCTGCGTGTTTGCCTGCCCGCGGGTGGTTCGCCGATCGCTGACTTCGTAGATGGTCGTTTCCTGTTGCAGGTCGCGCTCGAGCAGGCGGTTGATCAGCTCCAGGTCGACCTTTCCGTAAAGATTCGGATGTTGGAAAAGATTGCGGATCTCTTCGAGCGTCTCGTGTCCGCTGTCGATCGAGCGCTGCAGGCAGTAAAGCTCACGGCCGATGATGTGGGCATCGGGGTAGTTGGGTTGGGCTTCGTGGCGAGCCATCGCTGCGGCGAGTTGGCTGAGGCAGTGTTGGAACTGACCTTCACGGGACATCGATTCGATGACGTGGGCCTCGTGGATGTAGGCCTGAAGCGCTTGCTGCACATCTTGGAAAGGAGGAAGTTCCAGTCCATTTTGATAGCGGCGAAACGAAAGCATCACTTCGGCTAAAACGTGCGGGTCGATTTGCGGGCTTTCCAGTTGGGACATGAGATCGTCCCAGCGTAGGTAATCGCGCCAGCCGTCGGCGACCTCGGCATCGGCACTCTCGAGATACTCTCCCAACTGTGCAGTGGCAGCGCGGAGGGTTTCACGGTAGGGCTCGAGTTCAGAACGTTCGACGTTGCGTGGCTGAATTTTTTCAAACAGTTGTCTGCGAATCTGTGCAGCGCGATCGGTCGGCTCAGCGGCGACGGCCGATCCAACGGTCGAGAGGAGCAAAATGGATCCAGTAAGGGCGATCCATCGGTTGATGCAATGACGTATCACTCGTTGGGCGCTTTCTGTGTTTCAGAGGGTGCAATGCGATATTTGTAGCGAACGCTGAACATCTCATCGGAGCTCTGCTGGCCATATTCGACCGAGACGCTCGGGTCCGGGTTGTTGGGATTCAGATACGAGTTGTCGAAATTACCGGTCGCCAGAAGTTCGCTTCCTGCGGGCAGCCAAATGGGTGTCTCTAGTTCGTACGTCCGCTGCCAGTCGGGATCCCACACCGGCACCGAAAGAATGGTTTCTCGCTGAGCGATTTCGTCGGTTTCTGGATCGCGGTTCACCCGCTCGAGTCGGAACGATTTGCCCCGGTAGTGAAAGTGCGGGCGGATTGCATCGATCAATACATCGTGCTCGAAGTAGCAACTATCCTGCATCGTGTGATGGGACGTATGCGATGGAATGCGGAACCTACCGATCGGCTTGCGAAAGACTTTGGTAAAGACTTCTTCCCGGGGTGGTTTTTCGGCCCAGATGAAGCCGACGCGGGACTGATCGAAAACCTCCTCGCGATGATTCGGCGTGTAGTGAATTTCGAAAATCAGGTCCGAGTTTTTCGGAATGCGTACGGCCTGTTCGGGTGGATAGTGCTTGGCGTTGTAAATGTCGCCCGGGACGTAGTCATTGATCAGGATGGCGCCTTCAGCGCCCAGTCCGTACAACTCCGCCATGCCCGAAAATCCGGTGAACGCCTTATCGCTGCTGGGAACCACATGCAGTCCGACGTGATGCACCACTTCGGTGCTTCCCGGTTTGACTTCCACGGCGCGAAACCAGCGATCCTCATCGAATCCGAGCTTCACGCGAAAGAACTGATAGTCGAGAATTCCCGTTTTGGGCACGAGAAAACCGTCAGTCTCATAGATGTAGTCCGGTTTGCCGATGGTCCACGTTTTTTCATCGGGCCAGACTTTCTCCGGCGGCGCTTCGGTAATATTGCCCTCGGCTGCACCACTTCGCACCCAGTCGTCGATCAAACGGACCTCGCGCTCTGAAAGCTGCGCATTGTGGCTTAACTTTCCGTACTCGGGATTTAAGAACCCGTGCCAGGGAGGCATCCGTCGTTCGACGACATTTTCCTGGATTCTCTGCGCACTGTAATAAGCATCCTCATACGTAATCAGTTCAAAGGGGGCCGCTCCGCCGCTCCGGTGGCAACCCTGGCAATGCTTCTGCATGATCGGGGCGATATCGCGGTGGTAGGTGATCCCCGTGCGTGCGGCGGGAGGTTTCATCCGCTCGATCGGGCAACCGGACGCGGTGGTGAATTGAATTTTTGGAGTTTTTCCAGCAAGCACCTGTTCGATCGCATCGCGCAGGTAATGAACGCTGGCCCCCGGTTTGCGGCCCTGTCTTTTGAACTGGTCGTCGATTGCGCCCTGGTATTGTTTTTCCCAGTCGCCATCGAGCAGGACAACTTCGGGTGTCTTTTCCGCATCAAGCAAGTCGGCCAGTCGTTGCTCGATGTCCACCATGGCCGGATAAGGTAGATCGGTATCGTGGGCATGTTCGGCCATCTCGAGAATATCGATCCGGTTGTTGGGGTAGATCGCATAGAACGCGATTCCCTGGGGCCCATACTCTTCGTACAACGCTTTGAGCCGAGGAAGGTAGAGCTGCGCTACGGGACAATCGACATCGGTGAAAATAAAGACGACGCCCGATTTGCCTTGGGCCACGAGTTCCTGCATTTGGTGGGTCACTCCGTAGATGCTTTTGAGTTTTGGACGCTCGGAGCGCGATCGAGGAATTTCAATCGGCGCGGCTTCAAGCACGGGAGTGAGAATCAACACCAGCAGAAGAAGTACGATGTATCGCATGGAACGTTGTGGGGATGTGGTTCGCGTGAGGTATTGCCGACGGGAGGAACGGTAAGCCTAAAAACAGCACCGGGTTTTGCTCTTGTTTAATCGGTCGTGCGGGGTCGCCGAGGTGATGCAATGCTAAAATAAAGAGGATGTATGGACCTGAGCGATCGTGGGGTTTTCAACTCACCTTGTCGGTCGCATGTTTCGAGTGGCAGAATCGTTACAGTTTCTCGCGAGGGGGCTGCAGAACCGTGCTTTCGGTGTGAAAGCAGACAGACAAAATGGCATTTACACCCCTCTGGCGCTCCGATAGGTTGGGCCACGCGGAAGGAGCGAAGGCACGTTTTTTGGAAAGGATGTCCCTGTCGATGTGCGGACGATGTTGGAAACGCCGCAGCGCAACTGTTGCCTGCCTCATCCTATGGGCCACGACTATTCCCGGTGGTATGGTCTGGGTTTCCGCTGAAGACTTCACCGTCGTCACGCAGCTATTCTCTTCTGCGCAAAAAGAACCGATCGGTGAAAACAGAACCATTTTTCGTGAGGGGAAGGTTTATGATCTCCCCTCGTTCGGCGATCAAGTCACCTTTTTCGATCGCGCCAATAAGCAATTCGTATTGGTCAATACGGCAAAAAAAACCCAGACTCAGGTCTCTTTCGAGCAACTCGTTCACTACTGCGATTGGTTGAAGGAAAAAGCGGTCAAGAGTAACGATACGGTGTTGCGGTTTTGTGCCGCACCCCAATTTGAGGTTCGCACCGAGGAAAAAGGCACACAACTGTTGTTTGAGAGCACGGTCCTGACATACCGAGTCGAGGCAACCACCCCTGATGAACCCGCCATTGCCGATGAGTATCGCGAATTCAGTGATTGGTATGCCCGGCTCAATGCCATGTTCCGACCTCAGACGCTTCTGCCCTTTCCGCGGTTAATGGTCAATCAACAGCTGGCGCAGAAGAAGTTGATTCCCGAAAGGGTGAGCTTACGGATCGGCCCCTCTTCCCGCGTTGGGGAATCGCCACTCAAACTGGAGAGTCGGCATCAGGTACGAGCCGGACTGGTGAATCAGGATCGGGAACGGATTGCCTGGCTTGAGAGTTGCCTGCGCAAATTTTCGGAAGTGGAACTCGTTGCATATCAAGCGCAGGACAGAGCAGAAAAAAAGTAATTTCCTCGCTCTGAGGTCAGTCGGCGATCGCTCCGCAGCCAACCCCTTCTCGCTTTTTCTCTTCCCCCGGTGCTGCCCGCTTGTGCGCAAAAAGCAATAGTTGCGCACATGTGAAGGGTTGTAGCGGCTGTGATTGAAAATCAGCCGCCCACGATCTTGAGAAAAGTTTTTGACCGGCGCGCGATCCGCTTAATGTTCACCACGCGGCGCCGACAGAAAAATAACGCAAAATCTTTTTTGGTACTTACCATCTAGCGCGGAGGGGTCGGAACGGGACGTTTTGTGTCCGAAACAGATCATCTTCTATCAGTTTTGAACCATTTCGGCGCAAAACGATCGGCCGCAATGGCCCTCAGAAGAGACACAAGGCAGCCTCCCATTTTGCCGATACCACAATCTATCATCAATCGACCCATCTTCTCTGACCCGCAGACAGGACTTCATTTTACGTATCCTGTTTGCCCAGCAAGGAGACCCTGATTCCTATGGTATCCCATGGTGAACCGTTTGCATCAATTAATGATTTGCGCACGTTTGTCAACAAAACCATCTGTTACCAAGAACAACTGGAGGTAGGAGCTTTTCAAATGACCGAGCGAATTCTCACCCGCCTCGGTCACCCATGCGGAATTTATTTTTGCGTCCATGGCCCGCGACAAGTCAAGTTTAGTGCTATTTGGGAAACAGATAACAACACTGTCCTGTTTTACGGTGCGTCAGGAGAACGCACACTCAAAACCCAACTTGTGGATGCTCCGGTGCTGCAACCCGCAGTGGCCTGAGCCGATATGGCCTCATTTAGATTTTATATCCAATTTCATAAACCGATCTGTCCCACCGGGCAGAGACAAATATTTCAAAGGGGAGATCTAAGATGCTTGTTCTATCACGCCGCGAAAGTGAGCGGATTCGCGTAGGAGACTCGATTGTCGTCACCGTGGTACGCCTCGGGGGCGACAAGGTACGCATAGGAATCGAGGCTCCGGACGACATGCTGGTCCTCCGCGACGAGTTGGAATCTCACAAGTGCCTGCAGGAAGCAGTCTGAGCGGGACATACAGACCGGTCCCGGACGCTGCTCCCGATCTTTGCGTCCTGTGCCTGCGATGGTCCCAGCGAACGTGAGGGGGGCACAGAAAAGGGGCTCCCGCTGGCCAAAAAAAACCGGCCGTCCTACAAGAGGACGGCCGGAGACGTGTCAACTTGGCGCGTCAAAGACGCGGTTTAAAAAATCTGCCCGCTGGGGATCAGTCCCGCGGACGCACAACGCCGGTGAGCCCACTGTAATCGGGGCGATCATCGTGGTGCCACAG
>JAQWPY010000015.1 GCA_029245145.1 Pirellulales bacterium
CTGCGACGATTGATTTCTTTCCGTCGTTCACTACAGCCCAAGGAACACCTCCTGATGATGAAATCGGGGATCGAGTATGATGCGTGACCAGCCACCTCATCGTACCGCAGCGGTGCGGTGCGTCAATAGACCACAGTCGTACATCACCGTCGTATATCACCGTGGCATAAGAGGCTTTGTGGTGACCGCAGTCGAGGTGGCGTTAGGGATTTGAGGGGAACTGAGAATGTTCTTGATGGAATTTAGCATCACACCGATGGGCCACGGAGAAAGTGTGAGTTCCTGCGTCGCCCGCTGCGTCGACATCGTAGAGCAAAGCGGCTTGGATTATCGACTGCATGCCATGGGGACTGTGGTGGAGGGAGAACTCGAACCACTCCTTCGTATCCTCCAGCAGTCGTTTGAAATTCTGCGTCCTGATTGTGACCGCATTTCTTGTTCGGTAAAATTCGACTATCGCCGGGCAGGCAAAGATCGACTGGACGGCAAGGTGGCAAGTGTCGAACGAAAGTTGGGACGCGACTTAAAAAAATGATGACGCCGCTCTTTGTTTAAACCATTACTCGTGCTTGTTTCTGAAAGGTGTTGTTATGGATTCCGATGCAGTTCAGCATCCGCTTATGGGCATTCTTGGCAAGGTGCCGAGCGGCATTTATATTCTTGCGGCCAAGTCTGCGGATCATGAAACCGGCATGCTTGCCAGTTGGGTCATGCAAGCCGGGTTTGAGCCGCCGATGCTTACTGTTGCGGTCAAGCAAGGCCGCTATCTCACCGACTGGCTTACGGCAGGCAATCCCTTCGCCCTCAACGTGGTGGCGGAGGAAGGCAAGCATCTCTTGAGCCATTTCGGTCGGGGGTTTGAGTTGGGGCAACCCGCGTTTGAGGGGATTGCCACGGAGCGACACGCAGCCGGGCCTCTCTTTCTGACCGAAGGGGTGGTGGGTTACTTGATCTGCGAACCGAAAGCTCACACCGAATCGGGCGACCATCGAATATTCGTTGCCGAGGTGATTGATGGTCAGTCGATGAGCGAAGCGCGCCCGATGACCCACATCCGAAAAACAGGAAGTGGTTATTGAGATTTCAGGCGGCGAGTGGAAGAGATTGAACTTCCAAACGGATTAGTCGCCTGACCAGTTGTGCGGCAGAGCGACTGTGACATATTTTGTTGCGACTGAGCATCCAAGTGAGCAGATCTGTAATCGGCGGCGTGAGGGCCGTCGATGAGTTTATCTCTGTCCGCCTCGGCGACCGACGCTCGCGCGGTGCGTCGGTATCGCTCAATCCTAGGAATTCCAGGAGCAGGCCGCCGAGGCTGCAGATATCGGTATAGGTTCTCTGTTCGAATGCCACCGCGTGGGTTTCTAGAAATTCAGCCCGCCCCGCGTGAATTATCGTCAGGTGTCCATCGGGTGCCAGCAGCATGTTCTCCATCTCGAGTGCGGGATTCAGCCACCCGTGTGTATGCAATACATCGACCGCCTGCGCTATCTGTCGAAGTATCCAAAACGCGCGATGGCTCGAAACCCTGTTTTGCTGCATGAGAAGTTGCGAGAGCGTGGTTCCCTGGAGCTTGGGTCTTACTAAAAAATAGGGTGCGATTTTTAATTGCGCATCGAGTACCGGCAACAGATGTGGGCTTGCCACTCGACGACTGATGGCCCACTCGCGCCTGAGATGTAACATTGCGATTTCTGCAGTGGGGTCGACCGGCGTATGCAGTATGTACTCAGATTGCGCAGGAGAATCGAGTGGAAAAGCCGCATAGCTTGCAACCTCTCCCTGCTGTCCCAAATATCTGCGGATTCTCCAGTCGCCGTACTCGCCACCGAGTCGCTCGGGGGTAACCTCCGGATGATGTGTTGCCGCGGCGTGCGCGGCATGGGGTCGCAAATGAATTTGCATGATGACTCCATCTTTCCACAGGTAAGGAAGCGAGGGTTTGTCATTAGGATCGGTTTTTCGGTAGCGTGGAGTTGAGTCCCCATTGGCAGATATCGGCCTCTGGCGGAGATGCTCCGGAAGAATGAACCCTTGTTGGCGATTGCCAACGGACCTAAAATCGTTATTTTGACGAGTTTAGGGTGTGTGCCGAGGTGATCTGGGCACTCTTCTTGTGTGAAAGGGGATTTTGATGTCAACCAAGCTATCACGCGTTTGCGGCGTTTGCGGCATTGTGGGGATCACGTGCATCGGTTTGATTCTTGTCGGCTGTAGCGGGAATCGCACGGAAGAAAGCTCCCAGCCCAAGGTCGCTTACATTACCAATGGGATTGCTTCCTTCTGGAACTATGCCGAAAGGGGGGCAAAAGATGCGGCGGAAGAGTTTGACGTTAATGTCAACGTTCAAATGCCGGGAACTAATGCAGTGGAAGATCAAAAGCGTATGTGCCAGGATCTTTTGGCGCAGGGGATCGACGGGATGGCCATCAGTCCGGTCGATCCGGACAATCAGGGAGATCTGCTCGCAGAAATTGCGCAGCGGACTAGGCTCATCACGCACGACTCCGATGCCCCGGAAAGTGACCGATTGTGCTATATCGGGATGAATAACTATACGGCAGGTCGCATGTGCGGTCAGTTGGTCAAAGAAGCGATGCCGGAAGGTGGTAGCGTGATGATTTTTGTAGGTCGCCTCGGACAAGCCAACTCGCGTTTGAGGCGGCAGGGCATGATCGATGAACTGATGGATCGAGAGCCCGATGAGAATCGCTACGACGAGCCGAGTGCCGGGGAAATCAAGGGCGAAAAGTACACGATTCTCGATACACGAACCGATGGCTTTGACTTCGGCAAGGCCAAGGCACAGGCCCAGGATGCAGTGGCCAAGTACGATGATCTTGGCTGCATGGTGGGGCTGTTTGTATACAACCCTCCCTTTATCCTTGATGCGGTTCGTGAGGCCGATAAGTTGGGAAAGATAAAAATTGTTGCTTTTGATGAAGACGAAAAGTCATTGCAGGGCATCAAAGATAAAGAAATTTATGGGACGGTCGTTCAAAATCCGTACAAGTATGGATATGAGTCGGTCCGGGTGCTTGCGGGGCTGGCCCGTGGCGATAATTCAGTGATCCCGGAAAATAAAATCTTGTATATTCCGGCCCGTCAGATTCGCAATGACAATGTCGACGAGTTTCGGGCGGAGTTGGATCGGCTGTCGTCCGAGGCGAGTGCCGATACAGACAATCCGCCGGATGCAAAAAACGATGCTTCGACCGAGAAAAGTGTTACGGAATCCTAGGGTATGACTTGCGGCGCCGCATTTGTCGGTGCTGCAGTCGAACTCAAACCGACGACAACCTCATGAATGCTTCCGACAATGCTCCGCTGTTGGTTGTGGAGGGCGTGACGAAGCGTTTTCCGGGCGTCACGGCGCTCGACAAGGTCAGCCTTTCCGTGTCCAAGGGGGAAGTTCTCGCCCTGATCGGAGAGAACGGGGCAGGTAAAAGCACGCTGATGAAGATCTTAGCCGGCGTGCAACGACCGGATGAGGGTGCAATCCGTGTGGATGGGCGCGATGTCTCGCTCGATTCGGTTCAGTCGGCGCAAGCCAGTGGTATCGCGCTGATTCATCAAGAGCTCAACCTGTCTGGAAATCTGAGTGTCGCGGCCAACATGTTTTTGGGTCGCGAGCCATTGCGGTTCGGACTGATCGATACGCACAAGATTCAGCAAGAGGCTGCGTTGCTGTTGGAGCGTGTGGGACTTGATGTTTCCCCAGAAACAATCGTCGATGCACTCTCCATCGGACAGCAGCAGTTGGTTGAAATTGCCCGGGCCCTTTCGGTCGACGCACGGGTGTTGATTATGGATGAGCCCACCTCGAGCCTCTCGCAACACGAAACGGAGCGGCTCATGGAGGTCGTCAAAGACTTGCGGTCTCGTGGGGTGAGTATCATTTATATTTCCCACCGACTCGGTGAAGTAAAAGAACTTGCGGACCGTGTGACCGTTTTTCGCGATGGAAAGAATGCGGGTGATCTGCAGCGGGATGAAATCAATCACGACCGGATGGTCCGATTGATGGTAGGTCGCGACATCTCACAGTTCTATGCCCGTACGCCCCACCAACCGGGGGACATTGCCTTGGAAGTTCAAGGGCTTCGTAGCTCGTCTCATCCCGCCTGCGAACTGAACTTTCGGGTTCGCGCGCATGAGATTGTCGGGATTGCGGGGCTCGTCGGGGCCGGTCGCACCGAGCTGCTGGAAGTGCTTTTCGGAGTGGAGGAAGCGGCCTCAGGCACGGTATCGATCGGCGGCAGGGAAGTTGCGCTTCGTAGTCCGCTCGACGCAATTCAAGCCGGCGTGGCATTGGTCCCGGAAAATCGTAAGCAGCAGGGAATTATTCTTGAGATGTCCGTCCGGACCAACATCGGGCTGGCGGGACTGCGGCAACATCGGAAAAAAGCAGGCTTCCTCAATCAGGGGCAGGAGGCACGGGACGTAGCGACTATGATTGAGCGGCTGAGGATCAAAACGCCGGACGAACATCAAGTGACTCAGTATTTGTCGGGCGGAAATCAGCAAAAAGTGGTCCTCGGCAAGTGGCTTGCCATCGAGCCAAAAGTTTTACTGCTCGACGAACCGACGCGCGGTATCGATGTGGGGGCCAAACAGGAAATTTATCGTTTGATGGATGAACTGGCAAAGAAAGGTGTTGCCATTTTGTTCGTCAGTAGTGAAATGGAAGAAATTCTTGGTATGTCGGATCGAACGCTGGTGATGCATGAAGGGCGGATTACGGGCGAACTCTTGCGCGATCAATTGAGCGAAGAGGCCGTGATGCAATTGGCAACGGGCCGCCTTGAGGCGGTCGCGAGCTGAGGTTGATCGAAGGGGACCGTTGGCAAAGTAAATATGAAAAAAAATCTTGGCATTTTGGGCATCTTGCTGGTTGTTTTTGTGGCAACCGCAATCGGGAATTCAAATTTTCTGACCGCCTACAATATGTTCAATCTTCTCGAGCGTGCATCGCTTTACGGGATTATCGGAATCGGCGTCGCTTTTGTGATTATCACGGGCGGTATCGATCTATCGATCGGGTCGTTGATCGGGCTGGTTGCCACCCTGCTGCCTTTCCTGGTCCTTGATCTGTCACTGCCACTTGCCGTCGGCTTGATCGCAATCTTTGCACTCTCGCTTTGCGTGGGGCTCACTCACGGCGTGTTGATTACGCGACTCAAGCTTCAACCCTTTGTTGTCACACTCTGTGGTCTGATGATTTACCGTGGCATCGCGCGTTGGGTCGTCTCGGATAAGACGATGGGTTACGGAAATGAGGTCTTTTCGGGCCTGAAGGTACTGGTGGGAAACATGTCGCAGTTGCCGGGCATGTCGGGCGTCTCCTGGGCAAAGCACGTACCGGTCGCCTTTCTGATCCTCCTCGTACTCGGCGTGATCTCTTCCGTCTTTCTCAACAAGACGATCTACGGCCGGTATCTGCTCGCACTGGGACGCAACGAACAGGCGGCGCGGTTCAGCGGGATTAATACATCGCTGATGATTGTTCTTGCGTATGTGATCTGCTCGCTGATCAGCGGTTTTGGCGGCCTGCTGTTTGCACTCGATTATGGGTCGATTCAACCGGATAGCTTTGGGAATTTTTACGAGCTGTATGCCATCGCTGCCGCGGTGCTCGGTGGTTGTAGCTTGCGTGGGGGCGAGGGTTCTATCGTGGGAATCATTCTCGGTGCGGCGCTGATGCGACTTTTGATGAATTCGATCAGCATGCTCGGCATCGATGATCAACTCGAACCGGCGGTGATCGGAATTGTGATTCTGCTCGGCGTCATTGTGGACGAACTGGTCAAGCGTTTCGCTGCTCGCCGACGCGCTATCAAGCAGGCAAGAGAAGTCGGAGCCTAGCCGGCGTACGCATTTAAGTCCTCGGCGAGATTTGCAAGCCGCATCTCCAGTCGCTGCCGGCAAGCGGGGACGTCGGTTCCGTCCTCGGGCGGATGATGGACGAAAAGATAAAACTTGATTTTTGGCTCCGTGCCGGAGGGACGGATTGCAACGTAGTTGCCTTCGGCCTGAAAATCGAGGATCAACAGGTTGCCGACCGGGCCCGCAAGCGGCTCGGTGCTACCCGTCGCATCGGTTCGCGTTTGGTTCAAATAGTCGCGGATTCCGATCACCTGCATGTCGGCAAGGACTCGGGGTGGCTCCGCACGGAAGCGGTTCATGACGGCGAGCATCTCTTCCATGCCGGTTTCACCCCGCTTGTAGACCGAGATGGTTTTTTCTGCATGGCAGCCGTAACGTTCAAATAGTTTCTCCAATCGCTCATGCAGGGTGACTCCTGCCGCTTTACTCTCTGCGGCCATTTCGGCCGCGAGCATCGCGGCCACCGGTCCATCCTTGTCGCGGGCGTACTCGCCCACGAGGTACCCGTGCGACTCCTCCGCTCCGAAGGCGAAGAGGCTGGGATCTTGCTGATCGATCGTATCGGCAATCCATTTGAATCCGACCAGCAAGTCGCCAAAAAATTTCACACTGTAGTTTTCTGCAATCCGGGCGAGCATCCGGGTGGTCACCAGCGTGGTGACGACAAAATGCTCTGGTGATAGATCGCCGGCTGCACGGCGCCGCGAAAGGACGTAATCTCCGAGTAATGCGGCAATCTGATTTCCGGTAAAAGTCTCCCACTCGCCGCTGCGATCGAGCGTCCTCGGGGCGGCAAAACCGATCCGGTCACAATCCGGATCGGTGGCCAGGACCAAATCCGCGCCCACATCGCGCGCCCGCTCGATCATCGCGTCGAACACTGCCGGATTTTCGGGATTGGAAACGTGTCCCGGCACGTTGGGAAAGTCTCCGTCGGGGGTGGCCTGCGGTGCGAATTCCTCGACATCTTCAAATCCATCTCTTGCCAGGGCAGGAAGCACGGCAGAACTGCCCACGCCATGCAGCGGCGAGTAGATGATTTTCAGTTCCCTGGAACCGGGGAACGCTTGGTTAGCGAGCGCATCGATGTAGGCCGAATCGACCTCGTCTTGGCAGAGCACAATGTTACCTTCGGTAACACTACGGTCGAAATCGGCTCGCGCAATTGAATCCACATTCATCACTTCTCCGATCACGCCCTCGTCGTGGGGCGGCACCAGTTGTCCGCCGTTGTCCCAATAGGCTTTGAACCCATTGTCACTCGGTGGATTATGACTGGCGGTAATCATGATGCCGCATGCACAGCGATTGTGGCGGACCGCAAACGACAGACAGGGAGTGCTATGGAATCCCTCCAGAAAGTAAACCGTAAAACCGGCCGCTACCATGATTTCTGCGCATAGCTGGGCAAACTCATCGGATTGGTGGCGGGTGTCGTAAGCGATGGCGCACGCGAGAGTGGCATCGGCTGCTGATTTGGATTTCACGTAGGCTGCCAGGCCGGCGGCACTCTCTCCCATCGTTCGCCGATTAATGACCGCCGATCCGATCGGATACATCTCCCCTCGTCGGCCTCCGGTCCCGAACTCCAGAACTTTCCAAAATGCTTTGTTCAGTTCGTCGAATTTTTTATTTTCGAGATGGTCCGCCACTTCCGGCGCGAATTCAGCATATTTTGCTTCGGTCAGCCAGGGTCGAATGTTTGCCGATGCCGCAGCGGAGATGTTGCCCGCCTGCTCGGCTGCCTCGAGCAGCGGTAACGCGTCGTGTGAATGCATTGGGTACTCTAGACCGCAGGCGGGGGGTAGAAGGTGATATTGTGCCGAACTTGGGCAGCCGAGAAAAGGGTCGCGGTCCCTTGGAGCAGGGCCCCACCAACTCGTATACTGCTCACGTTTCCATCTGTCCAAATCCGAGGTTTTCTTGTGAGCGAATTGATCATCAGTGTCTCCGGACTTCGGGGAATTGTAGGGGCTTCACTGACCGAACGGGTCGCCGCCGACTACGCGCGTGCCTTTGCGTCGCA
>JAQWPY010000019.1 GCA_029245145.1 Pirellulales bacterium
ATTAAGAGCCGCAAACGGCATATTGAACGTATGGCAGGCCATATCGCCGAGCGCCCCGGTACCAAAATCCCACCAACCGCGCCAAGCAAACGGATGATAACCATTGGCATAGGGCCTCTCCGGTGCCGGCCCGAGCCATGCATCCCACGAAAGACTCTCGGGCTCGGGCTTCGATTCCGGCCTCGGGCCGCCTTGCGGCCAGATCGGACGATTGGTCCAGACGTGAACCTCCGTAACGTCGCCGATGCCCCCGCTCTGGGTAATTGCCGCCGCCTCGCGCAAACCGTTGTTCGAGGTTCCCTGATTGCCCATCTCGGTCGCCACGCCCATCTTTTTGGCCAACTCACCCAGGTAACGGGCTTCGTAGATGGTGTGCGTAAGCGGCTTCTGGCAAAAGCAGTGTTTCCCCATCGACATCGCCTTAGCGGCGGCCACCGCGTGGGTATGGTCCGGCGTGCTGACGGTGACCGCGTCGATCTTATCGCCAAGCGAATCAAGCATCTCGCGGTAATCGGCAAAACTGCTGGCGCCCTTGAAACGCTTGGCGGCACCCTTGAGCCGCTTGGCATCGGTGTCGCAGATACCCACCACATCGCCGTTCTTGCCGGCATCGGCCGAATCGCTCGAACCCTTGCCGCCGATCCCGATGCAGGCAAACTGCACCTTCTCGTTGGCCGATTTGCTCTCAGCTGCCGAAACCCCGCCGGCCACCCAGTAACCGGCGGCCGCGACTGAAGTTTTCTGGACAAAGGAACGCCTGTTGATTTTTCTCGCCATCGGTGGGCCTCGTTTGCTGGGGTGGAATAGTGCGACGTTGCGTCTTGCTGCCGCCACGACTCCCCACACTTTACTCTGCCTGCCGCATGAGGGCAAATGCTAGCAGAGGACGTTTTTTCACCCCTTCGGGCGGTTTCCCCCTCGTTGGCACCTACCGTAAAATAGAGGGTCCCGCCTACCCCGAAAGGAATCCAGCCATGCCCCCCCACGCGCCACGAATCATTGTCACCTATGCGCTGCTTCTGCTCATGCTGCCGGGATCCGTTTTGGCTGCCGCAAGTGACGGGGCCGCCGAATCCCTTGGGGCGAAGGGCGGAAAGATCAAACGCAATAAGGCCGGAAATGTCACAGAAGTCAATCTCGCCGAGGCCGACGTCAACGAAGCAGACCTCGCGCAACTTGCGGCATTTCCTGAACTGACTCGGCTGACGCTGTGGGGTGCCGGCATCACCGATGCTGCAATTCCCCCGCTAGAGAAGAATCCAAAACTTGCGACTCTCGTACTTGAGAACACCGAAATTACCGGCGAGGGAATTGCCTCACTCGCCCGGTTGCCGAGCCTCAAAGTGCTCAACCTCCGCCGCAGCACTTATCTGGACGACTCGGCCCTGGAGACGATCAGCACAATGCCGCAAATTGAGCAGTTGATTTTGCTCTACAATAATTTTTCCGATGCGGGCCTCGAGCACGTGGCGAAGCTCAAAAAACTCAAGGTACTCGATCTCCGCGGCTGCACGATGGTCACGAGCGAAGGGTTACGGCCGCTTAAGGGCCTACCGAACCTGCAGCGCCTCAAACTCCGCTGCCCGGCGGTGGACGACAGCGGGGTGGAAATACTCGCCGACTTCCCCAAACTCCGCGGACTGTGGCTGGAGGACTGCAGCGTGACCGACGATGGGGCGACCCATCTGGCCAACCACACCAAACTCGATGAACTGTACCTGTTCCGTACCTATATCAGCGACGATGCGCTCGCCGCACTTGCGCCGATGGTCCGACTCAAGCGGCTCTCGCTCCGCGACACGGCCGTCTCCGGCAGTTCGCTTCATCACCTGGCTAACTCGGCCGACACGCTGATGAACCTCGATTTAAGCGAAACGCAAACCGACGACACCGGCGCCGAGAACCTCAGATTGCTCAAAAAGCTCGATCGCCTGAATCTCTGGAATACGAATATCGGTGATGCGGGACTCACGCAACTCGTCGACCTCGCCAATCTCCGCTGGCTCAACTTACAAAACACCGCCGTGACCGATGCGGGAATGCAAAGCATTGCGAAATTGCAAAAACTGGAAACACTCAACCTCAGCGAGACGACTCTCACCGACTCGGGTCTCGCAAAACTCGGGGACCTCAAGAATCTTAAATCACTCAATGTGGCCTTCACGCAGGTGACGCCGGCAGGCGCTGCGGCGCTTGAGAAAAAACGCCCGCAATTAAAAATCACCAAATAAACCGTTAAGTTCTGCTGCTCAGTCGATCTCTTCGAGCCAGAGGCGAATTTCGTTGCCGTATTCGCTGCCCAGATTATTGATCGTGAGTTGGCGGAGAAAATGTGCCGCCCCCTCCTCGCGGAGATCTGCCGCCTCAGCATTCGGAAAGCGCCGCTCCGGGTCAGGGGAGATCAGCCCAATACAGAAATTCATCAGCAGATCGTTGACCACAACCTCTTCCGGCAGAATTTCATGCAAGCGGTGCGGCAAGGTCCGCTTGGCCTCGACCAGCGGCCCGTACTCATCGATTCCGAGAAACGGTGGCTTCCCCGAAAGCATCTCGATCAACACATAGCCGAGACTCGCCAGGTCGGATCGGGGCGAAAATTCACCCGCCTCCAAAACCTCCGGCGCAGCATATGCTGGGGTGCAGGTCTGAATCGCCGGTTCATCGGACATTTCCGCCGCCGACCCGATATCGATCAGCTTCGCATTGCCGGTCCGCTTAAGCATGATATTCGACGGCTTCACATCGCGATGAACGATGTCCTCCCGGTGTAGCGCGGCCAGCGCACCGAGCACGTCGCGGAGTACCGCGACGGCGACCCCCGGTTTTAGTCGCGGTTGGACCGGTCCGGAAGTGACAATTACGTTATTCATATAATCCCATCGCTTACGACTCACCCGCTCGCGGGATCGCTCGAGCATCTCCTCGGTAAGCAACCGCCCGAGGTCATAGCCGTCGATCCATTCCATTTCCATCATCCGAATCCGGCGATGATCGACAAAATTATGGACGTCGAGCAGATTATCCTGTTGAATCTGCGCCACCATCGCAGCGACTCGTGCCATCCGCTGCATCGATTCGTCGTACGTCGATTCACTCGAATAGGACTTTGGTGAAAATATTTTTAATGCAACGGGCAGCGTGAAATGATCGGCACCTCGGCGCTCGGTCAGATACACAATCCCCTGCCCTCCCGCACCGAGTTGCCGCAGCAGTCGATGATGTTCGGTCCAACTGAAACGCTGATTGTCAATCAGCTGATCGTATTCCGAGAGCAACCGCTCCGGGCAACGCTCCGAAACGCTTCCTGCAAGCGTGAGCGTAGGCGACTCTTTAAAGATGCGCGTTGTCGACATAGAAGACCCCGAGGGAGTGTGTGAACTGGTTCATTAAAAGCGATTCGCCATAACACACAAGATCAGAAGCGGAGAAAAACCTTTGCATTCCCCTCGGATCAATCGCCTCTTATTCTTGCCCGGGCGCACATGCCAACCGCCCACGAAAGATCCCTTGTTGCTTGGTTGCTTGCTCGAATTGCTATTACTTATGGTTTTTGCGGTGGCGGAAAGCCGAGACGTTTGTCGACCAGGTTCCGCAGCGGCTGATTTTTTTGGTATCGCCGCAAGTTATCGCACAGAAAATCGGTCATCTGGTCGATCCGTACCGAGCTTTGCCCCGCCACATGCGGCGTCATCACCAATCGGGGAGCATTCCACAACGGACTATCCGCACTCGGTGGCTCCTCGCACGCAACATCAATCGCGGCCCCCGCCAAATGGTCCTGCTTCAACGCATCGACGAGCGCTGATTCCACCAGCACGTCGCCTCGGCAGACGTTTACCAGCATCGATCCGGCCGGCATCAGCGCCAACTGCCGCTCGCCGATCATTTCTCGCGTTTCCTCGGTGAGCGGCACGCAGAGAATCACGATCTCGCTCCGCTGCAATAAATCGGGCAAGGCATCGGCCGACCACACGGCCTCGACATGACTCGGCGCAGGCTGAGAAAAATAGTCGGTCGCCACAATCTCCACGCGATAGGGGGCCAGCAGTTCGGCAACCCTGCGGCCTACACCACCGAAGCCCACAATGCCGACTCGTTTGCCATGCAGATCGTCGGTCGGTTGACGTACAAAGGTGCGCCGCTGCTGCGCTTCGTGAAACGCCGGCAAACGCCGAAGTATCGACCCAAGCAATGCAAGGGTATGCTCGGCCACCTGATCGGAAAGCACACCCGATGCGCTGCATACGACAATGTCGCTTTCGATCACTGCGGGATGCATACAATGATCCAATCCCGCGGCCGACGACTGGATCCAACGCAACCGACCGCTCGAGACGATCCGTTCCCAATCGACCGGAATTTTCACGTGCCCGCAAAACAAGTCGGCATCGAGAAGTTCACGCGGCAGGTCTTCTTGCCGCGCTGCGGCAACATCTATTTCCCCTGCCACCTGGCGTATTCGCTCCACGTGGTGCGACTCTACCGGATAACCGAGAACCAATCGCATAACGACTCACTCCGCTTTCACCTGATGATGCTCCACCGAGCGTTGTCGCCATCACCAAGTCTGGCGTCTGATGGCTGTTTTTCCTACAATAGAGGCTGACGCCTACCGTACCGTTTTCCCCGCCGCAATCACACCCTACCTTACCCAGCGCGCAGCTTGCCGCCCATTCTCAAGACCGCAACAGACCATGAACCAACCGCGTAACATCACCTACCCCACCGCCGTCGTGATTCTGATTGTCGCGCTCCGCGTTGCGATCGGCTGGTACTTTTTCGAAAGCGCCCAGAGCAAGAATCTGGACCGCTCCTTTTCCTCGGCTGGCTTCTTATCCCAGGCCAAAGGTCCCCTTGCCACTCTCTACCAGGCACCCCTTCCGGATTGGCACGGATTTGACCGACTCGTCTCCGTTCCACGGTTCGAGAGCCCGAACCCGCATACACCTGGCACGGACGAGTGGGATGCCGTATTTCGCGAACCGTTCTCCGAATGGCAGGAACAGATTATTTTCGATTTTGGTCGCCTCTCACAAAAAGCTGCGGCACATTTCGACCTCAGCGACGAGCAACAAAAACGCGCCGATCAGATCTTTGCCTTCTACGAAGGCCAAGTCTTCGACTACCTGAGATCAAACCGTGAAGAGATTGCCGCGTATCGCCACGAACTGGCCAGATTGCGCGACTGGCAGGCTGCCACATCGGCCGGTGATGTTCCGTATCAGCAAGATCGAATTGTCGCTAAAGAACGGGAAGCGAGGGTGACGGCGGCGGGCTTCACGTCCGCCATCGACGGGATTGAAACGCAGCTTCGTGAGGAACTCACGCGGCTGGCAAGCGAACGCGGCGCACTGAGTCCGCTTCCCGGGAATTCCAATCCATTAGCCCGCTTTGATCGATTCCTGATTGTGACTCATTTTTTGATAGGAGCCTGCTTGGTCGTGGGTTTCCTCTCGCGATTTGCCGCAGCATCGGCGGGCCTGTTTCTTCTCTCCGTCATTGCCTCCCAACCCCCTTGGATCGTGGGGTATAGCACCATCGGATACCAACTGGTCATGTTCATCGGCTGCCTCCTGCTGGTCGCCACCCCCTCCGGAAGATGGTGCGGAATTGACCATTTTATGCCTACAATATCATGGTGTGGTTGCTGCAAACCAAAAAGCGCCCAGATGCGTACTAACTAGGGATCAATTATCACGGATTGCTAGCGATGTCTCAAACACCTGACTCCCTTTCCCCGCCGGACGATACCGGGTCCAAGACAACCGTCACACGGCGCGATATTCTCCGCGGTGGCGTTGCCGCCGGCGTGGTCGGTGGCATCGGTCTGGGGTCCGTTTATTTCGGCTATGGACGCAGCCTTCGCAACCCGCTCCGTGTCGGGGTGATTGGAACGGGCGATGAGGGTGGCGTGTTGATGGGTGCCATCAATCCCGACTTCGTTCAGGTCACGGCGATTGCAGACATCCGGCCCTACAACGTCTACCGCGCGT
>JAQWPY010000028.1 GCA_029245145.1 Pirellulales bacterium
TTACGCGGTTGCCATTACGCGGTTGCCATTACGCGCGACTATAACTTGCAACTTGTGATGGGCAGAGAATCGTTTGACTTCTCTCAGGACCGACGGAGACGAACGTGAAGGGCCGCTCAACGTACCGACTGATAAAATCAAGATAGTCTCTTGCCGCTTGCGGGAGGTCGTCTAATGTGCGTACCTCCTGGATTTCTTCCTCCCAGCCTGCCAGCGTTTCATAAACGGGTCGGGCTTTCCGTAGTTGGTCAACATGACTTGGAAATTCTTTTGTCTCCTCCCCATCTATTTCATATGCAACGCACACCTTTAATTCTTTGAGGCCACTCAGTACATCCAAAAGCATGATGGCGACTTCATCGACCCCACCTAATCGTACCGAATAGCGGAGGGCTACCGCGTCGAGCCACCCACAGCGTCGCGGTCTCCCGGTGACGGTGCCATACTCGTTGCCCCGCTCTCGCAAGTGTTCGCCGGCGGCGTTCTCTTGTTCACTGGGGAACGGCCCTCCTCCGACTCGCGTTGAGTAAGCCTTTACGACACCAATCATGCGATCGATAAATCGCGCCGATACTGCCGAACCTGCGGAGACTCCCACGCCTGAGCTATTGCTGCTGGTGACAAAGGGAAAGGTGCCATGGTCGATGTCTAAAAGCGAACCCTGGGCACCCTCAAAGAGTATTTTCTTTTGGCTCTCAACTGCATCAAGTAAATAGGCATTCGTATCGGCGACATAAGGTCGCAGACGCTCAGCGTAATTTGCATACTCTTCGAAGATGGCCTCTGCGTCTAATGTGTCGATTAACGACTCATCCAGTGCCGACAACAATTTGCGTTTGACCGACACGATGTGTTCGATTCGATCCCGGAGTGTTGGCTGAAAAAGATCGCCAAGTCGCAGGGCATAGGAGCGGCCGACCTTGTCGCGGTAGCAGGGACCGATGCCCCGTTGCGTGGTACCGATGTTTTCACCATCGGCCGTTGATTCATCCAACAATCGATCTTCCAGCATATGCCAGGGAAAAATGACGTGTGAGCGATCGCTGATCATCAGGTTCTCAGCGACGGGGATTCCCCGTGCGACAAGCCCATCAATCTCCGCGAGAATTGTTTGGGGATTAATCACGACTCCGCCCGTGACAACGCACTGGACCTCAGCGCTGAGGATACCGCTGGGGATCAGGGACAGCTTGTATGTTTCGGGTCCCACCACCACCGTGTGGCCCGCATTGGCGCCCCCCTGATAGCGGACGACGATCTCATGCTTTTTGGTGAGCAAATCGACCAATTTGCCTTTGGCTTCATCACCCCACTGAAGTCCGATCACAGACGTTCCAGGCACGCGCAGAACTCCCTCAAAATAGTTAGGCGGTAAAAGAGCAGTGGGACCCAGGACAAGGCCCGGAAGGGCACGACGTTCCCTTACACAACTCCGAAAGTTTATCCGCTGTTTCGGGTGCTGAAAAGAGGAGCGGCCTCAAACCGCGAAATTTAAGTTTCTCAGGTACCGGGGATTTCGGGGGCGACTTGGCAGCCTTTTTTGGGCTTAACCGCTTTTGGGCTTAGCCGTTCGGAAATTGCCGGCAGTATTCGTACATTGCGATGGCTGCTGCGGTGGCCGCATTATGGCTGAAAGGCAGACCGTAGACCGGAATTTCAACGATGTCGTCGACGCGAGTCAGAGCGGTCTCCGGAATGCCGCTTCTCTCATTACCGACAATCAAGGCCGTCCGTCTGTGGAATTGGTACGTGTGAAGCGATTTGGAGGTAGCCGCCTGTTCCAAACCGACCAAGCGATATTTCTCATGTCGAAGATTTTCAATCAGGGGGAGCAGCGAACGGCGCGAATTAATTTCGACCTGAGTCGTACCATCCCGAGCAATTTTTTCGATGACTCGCCCGGTACCCACGCAAAAAATTTTTGTGATTCCACAGCACCCGCAAACGCGAACGATCCGCGATAGATTGACGTTGCTTCGCATCGGTCCACAGACGATGACCAATTCGCGAGGTTGTGCCAGCGACTGCGGGGGCTTGTGACGCTGATGAAGCGAGGCCTTATCCGGCGTGGACATTTCCTTTCCTGCCACCGAAGCACACTCCCGATGCGCGAAAAAAAGCTCCCCAAGCACTCCACTCCCACCCAAACGGGTTTTCACTCGTCGCCAATGCAATCGAGCAACAGGATGTGCTTGCGGTCAACCGTTCATCGGGGTTGAATCGGCCGATGAATACTGAGGTCGAGGTCGCCGAATCTCACCAAACGTTCATCCTCCGGAATGCCGTCAAAGACAAGCATGAGAAGATGCTCAAAATTACCGGGGAGAATGCGGTAGTAATTGTGCTTCCCATCTCTTCGCGGATCAACGATCCCCGCGTTACGAAGCATTCCCAGGTGGTGACTCACCGCGGGCTGAGAGAGTTGGAGCAGTTCGCACAGTGCTCGCACATGCAGTTCTTCTGCTTGGCTCAGGCTGTACAAGATTCGCAGTCGAGTCTCGTCGGAGAGAAGCTTAAAAATTCGAACAAGATCTTTTGCAAGTTTATCTTGTAGTTTGCCTAACGGAAGAGATTCAGAAGTTGGCGTTGCAGTGTCAGGCTTGTTGAGTTGGGGGGAGGCATCGGTTGTTAGCGTTTTCGTTCCATCTGTGTTTGTGGCAGTTGCAGTCACAATCAAATTCCTTTCCGTACCGAGATGACTTTCCTGGTATGCGATTGCATTTTTCGAGTTGGATGGAGTAAAGCAAGGTGGGTCCGACGATTCGATCCGAATTTGCTTTACCAGTGCATTCCTTGCGAGGCGATCCCTTGCGGAACGGCCTTTGCAAAACCCATCCAGGAGAGCCACGCGGCGCCTCCCACTGGCCGTCATTGTAACTATCATTGGTGGCGAGGGAAATGATTTGCAGAAGAAGAAAGCAAATTTTTTTAGGAGAGAATTTTTTTCGAACTCAGGATTGCGAGGTCTTGACAGTTCGTGAGCAGAACGTCGCAAAATCGAATTTTTTCAGCATGCCATCGCTTTTCGTCGGGGGCGGTTGCTGTCTCCGGCCCCTATTTTTAGGATAGGGGGGCTTTTCGGTAGCCGAATGCCCCGCCTACCGATCGATGGGTGGTTGCCGACCGTACTTCCTTATTCGGCCGGAAGTCCCGATGCCTCAGACAATCCGAAAGCTTTTCCTGCCGACAGCGATTTCATTGCTGGTTGTGGCTGTTCTCTGGGCCACATCTCTCGGCACCCTGCCGTCGGCGGAATTTACGTTCAATAACGGGACCGAAGTCAAATCACTCGATCCGGCTCAAGTGACCGGGTCACCCGAAGGGCGGATTGTTCATGCACTTTTCGATGGACTCTATCGTCCCGATCCGAAAACACTGGAACCTCAGCCGGCGCTGGCGCTCTCGGCAAATCCGGATGAAATTCTTTCAAGTGATGGTAAGACCTACACCTTTTCCCTCCGTCGCGACGCACAGTGGTCCGATGGAACTGCGGTCACGGCGGAAGATTTTCGCTGGTCGTGGCAGCGGCTTCTGCATCCGGAGACCGCCTCCCAGTACCACTTCGTTCTCTCCGCCTATGTGGTCAATGCAGACAAATACAATGCAGGGATCGTAGATCCTGGAGATCGAGTAGAGATTGAGCTACCGGATCGCCCTCGCGATTTGCAACTCTATCCGCGGGGTACGATGCTCTCCGGCAAGCTTTTGGAAATTCAGCGTCCGCCACTGGCCGATCTTTTGAGGGAACTAAGCGATGATGAAAAAGCGGAGCAGAAAAGAAAGTGGATCTACACGGTTCAAGTGGATGGTCAACAGAGAAAATTCAGCCAACAGCCTCCGGCTGGTCAAGATGTGGAGCGTTGCTTGCATGTACTGCTCAATTTTAATCAGGTGGGCATTCGGGCCATCGATCCCTATACGCTGCAGGTGGAGTTGAAAAACCAGACGCCCTATTTTCTTTACCTCATGCAGTTCTATGTCACCGTTCCGGTCAATCGCGAGTGCGTCGAAAAGTTTGGGTATCCCGATTGGATTCGACCGGAAAATATTGTCGTCAACGGTCCGTTTCAAATTGAGTTTCGTCGCTTGCGCGATCGAATACGCCTCAAGAAGAATCCGCTTTATTGGAATAAGGATGCCATCGCGCTAAATACCGTCGACGCGCTGGCGGTCGAATCAAGTACGACCGGCTTGAATATGTATTTAGAGGGCGATGTCGACTGGATGCCCTCGCCACCGAGCGAAGTGATTCCTCAGCTCGAGGGTCGCGAAGATTACCACGCGATGTCGTCGCTATCGATCTATTTTTACCGGGTGAATGTCACTCGAGAACCTTTCGACAACCCGCTGGTCCGCATGGCACTGAGCCGCGCGATCGATCGAGAGCGAATCTGTCGAGCGATTTTGCGAGCTGGGCAAGAGCCTGCCTATAGTCTCGTTCCACCCGTTTTGACGAATTACGTGGCGGCCGAGGCCCCGGCTTATGACTTGGAGGCGGCCCGACGACTGCTGGCCCAGGCCGGATATCCAGGGGGCCGAGGACTGCGAAGCATTGAAATTCTGTTTAATACACGCAGCGATCATCGGAAGGTTGCCGAAGCGATTCAGCAGGACTGGCAGCGACTGGGCGTTGATGTGCGCCTCCGCAATCTTGAGTGGCAGACGCATTTGGCGACCACGCGAAAGATGGAATACGATGTGGCTCGCGCGGGATGGATTGGCGACTATCCCGATCCGAACACCTTTTTAGATCTTTTTGTGACCGATGGTGTGCAGAATGAAACGGGCTGGGGCAACCCGGATTTTGATCGCTTGATCGATCGTGCGACAAGGGAGCCTGACGCAGCGAAGCGAATGCAAATATTGCACGAGGCGGAAGAGATTATCATGGGCGAACTTCCAGTATTGCCGATCTACTTCTATGTGAGCATCAATTTAGTGAAGCCCTACGTCAACGGATTTTTCAGCAACAGTCAGGATCTGCATCCGCTACCTTCTATCTCGATCGACCCGCTGCAGAAGAAAAAATTAGTGAAGTGAGAGCGGAAATGATCCGATTTTTGATCCGCCGATTACTCTGGTTTTTGTTGACACTCTGGACGGTGTTTACGGTGTCGTTTTTTCTGATGCGCGCCGTACCGGGTGGCCCCTTTGAAGGGGAGCGGAACACCGAAACAGCTGTCAAACAGGCAGAAGAGCGGCGGTATCGCATCAACCAGCCCCTTTATCAGCAATACGCATACCATCTCGGTATGGCGGCGGGCGTCCTCTCCGAGGAGGGGAAATTCCGGCTCGGATTCCCCGATCTGGGGCCGAGTTACCGCATTCGCGATTACAGCGTAAATCAAATCATTGCGCAGGGGCTGCCGGTCTCAGCTTCGCTCGGAATCTTAGCACTCACGTTCGGTTTGGTGGTCGGTCTAGTGGCTGGAATTATCGCCTCTCTGCGTCGTCAGAGTTGGGCGGACACCAGTGTGATGCTGCTCGCAACAACCGGGATGGCCGTCCCCAATTTCTGGATGGCGGGGATCTGTATCATTCTTTTCGTATTCATGCTTCCGCTGTTTCCGGCTGCAGGGTGGGGTAGTCTTTCGCATCTGGTGCTTCCCGCGTTTTGCCTCGGCGCGCCTTATGCGGCCTACATCGCACGCTTGACCCGGACCGGGATGCTCGAAGTGTTGCACCAGGATTACATCCGTACTGCGTATGCCAAGGGGCTTCCCGCTCGGCGAGTGATCATGAGGCACGCTCTGAAGGGTGCCTTGCTTCCGGTGGTTTCTTTTTTGGGTCCGGCTGTGGCAGGTATTCTGACTGGGTCACTCGTCATCGAAAAAGTATTTCATCTCAGTGGTACGGGAGCTTATTTCGTCGAAGCGGCACTCCAGAGAGACTATACGCTGGCAATGGGTGTTGTGCTTGTCTACACCGTGGTCCTCTACACGATGAACGTGATTGTCGACATCTGCTATGCGGTATTGGACCCTAGAATCAAATTGCAGTAATCGGCTTATGACAGAAACAATCGGAAAAACAGACCCGCCGCGCGGTCGAGAAACGTGGGAACAACTGCTCGGTGAGGCGACGCAAGTGCAGGGTGTTTCGCTCGGTCGGGATGCCTGGCGCCGGCTGCGACGTAACCGCACCGCGATGGTGGCGATGGGATTTTTAATTGTCTTGGCGAGTTGTTCTTTTCTGGTCCCGCTGCTTCCGCTACAGAGCCCACAGGCTCAGTACCCCGAAGAGCGGGCCTTCCTTGCTCCTAATTTCGAGACGTTCCGACTTCTTGTGGTGGATGGCGATCGGGCGGATGAAATACCATTGACCGAGGCTCTTGCCAAACGGAATCAAAAGATTGCCAAGTATCAAAAAGAGTTTTCTGGGGCGAGCGATTCAGAACGTATTGTTCTTCACGAGAAGATTGAAGCGGAAGGCGAGGGGAAGCGAAAAATCCTGAATCAACTCTGGGCGACACCCAATGGTTGGGACCGCTTGCTCATTTCTGTGCGACTATGGATTTTTGGAGACTGGTGCGTCCCCAGCCTTTGTGGCACCGACGACTTTGGGCGAGATTTGCTCTCGCGGTTACTTTGGGGATCGCGCGTATCGCTTTTGGTCGGTATCGTGGCCACGCTCGTATCTCTGGTGATCGGAGTGATCTACGGTGCCACCGCTGGTTACCTGGGCGGTCGGATCGACAATCTCATGATGCGGATTGTTGACATTCTTTACTGTATCCCATTTATTTTTGTGGTGATTTTTATCATCTCGATTCTCGACGAGGAGCATATCAAGCGGTGGTTACTTGAGTGGGGCATCGATAAAACGGTGATCTTTTATTTTGTGATTGGAGCGATTTACTGGCTCACAATGTCACGGGTTGTTCGGGGACAAGTCTGTTCGCTGCGCAACGAACAATTTATCGATGCGGCCCGGACTGCGGGTGCCAGCACGGGAAGAATTATCTTTCGGCACTTGATTCCAAACTTACTGAGCATTGTGGTCGTATACCTTACGTTGACGATTCCCAGCGTGATGCTGTTTGAGGCCTTTTTGTCTTTTTTGGGACTCGGAGTCGATCCGCCGCAGGTTTCCTGGGGAATCCTCGCGTCTGAAGGTATGCGGGTGATCACGCCGCTACAGAATTTGTGGTGGTTGGTGGTCTATCCGGGATTGGCCTTAGGACTCACGCTGCTGTCCCTTAATCGTTTGGGGGATTCGCTTCGCGATGCCCTCGATCCGCGTCTCAAGAATCGCTAGGTGAAGGATGGACGAAAACATTCTTAAAGTAAAAGATTTGCAGGTCCGCTTCGAAACCGAAGAGGGGTCCGTGCAGGCCGTGGATCGCGTCGGTTTCACACTCAAGCGGGGTGAGACCCTCGGTTTGGTGGGCGAGTCGGGATGTGGAAAGTCGGTGACCAATCTCGCCCTGCTTGGATTGGTGCCCTCTCCCCCGGGAAAAATTGTCGGTGGGGAGGCACTCTATCGGGGAGAAAATTTATTAGAGATGTCTGCGGGCAAACTTTCGCGCATTCGCGGAAACCGAATCGCAATGATTTTCCAGGATCCGATGACCTCGCTCAATCCATTTATGACGATTGCAGATCAAATGACTGAGGTGACGATGCTTCATCTCCGTCATACCTACAGCGAGGCGCTAAAGCACGCGATTAGCATGCTCGGCAATGTGGGCATTGCTTCGCCTGAGAGCAGGATTCACGGCTATCCACATCAGTTTTCAGGTGGCATGCGACAGCGTGTGATGATCGCCATGGCCCTTTCCTGTAAGCCAGAAATCTTGATTGCCGACG
>JAQWPY010000034.1 GCA_029245145.1 Pirellulales bacterium
ACTCTGAAAACACCTCCTCTGCAGCCGCGATCGTCTGATCGATATCCTCTTCGGTATGGGCAGCTGAAATAAACATGGCCTCGTACTGGCTGCAGGGAAGATAGATTCCGCAACGAAGCATGCCGTGAAAATAAAGAGCGAACCGCTCAAGATCACACGCTTCGGCGAGCGCCCAGTTTGTCACTTTTTCCGGATTGAAGAAGAGCGTCAGCATGCTGCCCACGCGGGCGATGCGGTGAGGAATTTTCGCGGCGGCCCGATCGAGGCCTTCGTGGAGACGACTGCCGAGAGCCTCCAATCGTAGATAGACGTCCGGATCCGCGAGTTGCTCGAGCATAGAAATTCCTGCAGCAGTGGCCAGTGGATTACCGCTGAGCGTACCGGCCTGAAAGATAGGCCCCGCCGGAAGAATGTGATCCATAATGTCTGCGCGACCGCCGTAGGCCGCCGCCGGCAGCCCCCCTCCCACGATTTTTCCAAGCGTGGTGAGATCCGGTTTTATCCCTTGCAGCGATTGTGCGCCGCCGTACGCAACGCGAAAACCGGTCATCACTTCGTCGTAGATCAGCACCGACTCATAGGCTTGCGTCTCTTTCCGTAGGGCATCGAGAAACGACGGCTCCGGGATCACACATCCCATATTGCCGACGACCGGTTCAAGAATTACAGCAGCAATTTCCTCGCCTCGCTGCGCGAACAGTTCGCGCACCGCCGACGCATCATTGTACGAGCGTACAATCGTATTGTCGGCCGCTCCCTGAGTAATGCCTGGTGAATTAGGAACTGAAAGCGTTGCCGCGCTGCTTCCTGCAGCGACCAAGAGGCTATCGACGTGCCCATGATAATTCCCCGCAAATTTGACCACCTTCTCGCGACCGGTGAAACCACGCGCTAGGCGAATCGCACTCATGGTCGCTTCAGTTCCCGAATTGACCAGACGGACTTTTTCAATCGATGGAACAGCGGCGATAATCAGTTCCGCCAATCTCGTTTCCGCCTCGGTAGGCGCACCAAAACTCGTCCCCCGGGCTGCCGCATCACCAATCGCCCGCAATACTTCGGGTTGGGCGTGCCCGAGAATCATCGGCCCCCATGACCCGATGTAGTCGATGTAACGGTGGCCATCGAGGTCGATCACATGGGCGCCTTCGCCCCGCACCATGAACCGAGGCGTGCCACCCACCGCACCGAATGCGCGGGCTGGGCTGTTGACCCCACCCGGGATCGACTTCTGAGCCCTTGCGAAAGCCTCACTGCTCTTGGGATGGAGTGCAATATGTTCTTCGCTCCGTTGCATCTTCTATCTCTCCCGATTGAATTTATTTGTTCCGGCGAACGGTAACGGCGTCTTGAGTCTTCGTGCAAATCACTCTAACATTCTAGGAAGTTGGGTTCGATTGCTAACCCCTTGGCGCCGCATCTGCCATGGCAATCAAAACCCCCTTGAGGCGCCACATTTCCTTTTTCACTCTGCATCGCTCGGGCAAACGGTATGGCGAAGTCTACCTATAAAGACGCTGGGGTCGACTTGGATAAGTATCGCGATGCGATGGAGCGGCTTCCCCGCTTGCTCCACCGGACCCACACACCGCGCGTCATCAGCGCAGATGGCGGATTTGCGGGCCTGTTTCAACTCGACTTTGCAAACAAACTTTTTGCTCGCAACTACAAAGACCCTGTATTGGTCGCCTGTACCGATGGAGTGGGCACCAAACTGAAGGTCGCACAATCGACCGGTCATCACCACACAGTGGGTATCGATTTAGTGGCAATGAGCGTGAACGATGCCATCTGCTGCGGAGCGGAACCCCTCTTTTTTCTCGACTATATCGCAATGTCCCACGATGATCCCGAGAGACTGGAGCAGATCGTCGAGGGGATTTCTGAGGGCTGCCTTCAAGCAGATTGCTCGCTGCTCGGTGGCGAAACGGCAATCATGCCCGATCTCTATGCCCACGGGGATTACGATCTGGCGGGATTCTGCCTCGGTGTCGTTGAAAAAAATGGTCTGCTCGACGGAACCGGCATCAGCGAAGGCGACCTGGTACTCGGCCTTGCCTCCTCGGGACTCCATTCCAATGGCTACAGTCTTGCCCGCAAAGTAGTGTTTGAAAAAGCAGGCATCGACGCAAGCGATCAAGTTGAATCGCTGGGCACCACGGCAGGTGAAGCCCTGCTCGAGCCAACGCGCATCTACGTGCGCGCGGTCCGATCGATTCTCTCCCATTATCGAGTCAAGCATGTGGTCCACGGTATTGCCCACATCACCGGGGGCGGTCTGTTCGAGAATCTGGAGCGGATTTTGCCGGGCGATAAACATGCGAAAATTGAGCGTGGAAGCTGGGAGATTCCGCCCGTGTTTCCATGGATTCAAAATCTGGGCGAAATCGACGACGATGAAATGGAGCGGGTCTTTAATATGGGAATCGGCCTCGTCTTTGTTGTCAGCGCCTTTTATGCCGAGAGCATTCGCACACAACTTAAAAACCACAAGATCGAAAGTTGGGTGATCGGCAAAGTTACCAAGCAATCCCGGGGGGCTTCCTGGAGCTAATCGCCGCCAGCCTTCGGAAGCACTCTTTTTGTAGCACACCATTACGCTTTATTGGGGTATGTCTCGATGCCACCGGTCGTAACACAAAAGAATCGTGGGGTTATCGTCGCCTACGTCAACGAGGGAAAACTTCTGGATGAACGGATGATTGGTGAGGTCGGAACCGGTTTACTGGCCGCAATGGACAAGGCGGAGAACGGAATGTTGCTGGTTAATTTTCAGGGCGTTCGTTTCATGAGTTCCTCGATGATCGGAAAAATTGTCACCCTCTACAAAAAATGTAAGGCAACTAAAATCAATCTGAAACTTTCAAATATCTCGTCGGATATAATGGAGGTCTTCCAGTTAATGAACCTTCACAAGTTAATGAAGATCTATGCCGACGAGGCGGGGGCGATGTCCGCCTTCGAAAAAGATGGGTGGCTTAAGTAGCGTACGGCCCTGATACGATGGATGAAAGCAGCAGAACGTTTGAGGGGTCCACTAAATTATCTCCGGCACTGCATGGCGACCTTCCCCCTGCGGTAGTGCAATGGACTACAGCCGCATTCTCCGCTTGGCATCTCGAGCGGATTACTCGCCTTCTTGGCATCCTGCTGATCCTCGTGAGTGGCATCGGCATCGCCACAGGAAAAAATTCTTTGGCGCTCTTTGCGGGGGCGCTGATGATTGTGCTCGTCATTCCCCGACTGCTTCCTGTGACTTATCGGCTGACCGGTGAGGGAATCTACCAAAGCGTTTTGGGTCACCGGCGCTTTAAACCTTGGTCCGATTTTCGATCCGCAGAGGTAAGAAACGAGATACTTCGACTGACCCCGAGACCTCGTTTTACGCACGGCAGAATGCGAATGGTACTCTCGATTCCGCTCAACTCTGCCGACGGGACGGTCAGCGATCAAATCGAGGGAGTCGTCCCCTACCGTCTCCGATCCCCCATGCAGCAGGACGCATCGTCGCGGGACTGAGATCCTTGCGGATGCGAATGCGTTACCGCCTCATTCAATGCTGGGTGATTTCCTTGCCAGCGAGCGGACAAGCAACCCGATGCTCCACACCTTCGAGCGGAGGATCGTGGGTCTGGCAACTTGCCTCGCGGATCAGGCAACGATCAAAAAACCGGCAACCCGGAAACTCTATTTCCGGTGAGGGAATCTCACCCGGTAACGCGATGCCGGTCCGCTGTCGCTCGGCCACCGGATCAGGAACGGGTGAGCTGGAAAGTAGTGCGCGGGTGTAAGGATGTTGGGGATTGTTGTAAAGGCGTTCCGTATCGGTTGATTCGACCAAGCGACCCAGATACATCACCCCGACTCGGTCCGCAATGTGGCGAACCACCGCCAAATCGTGGGCGATAAAAAGATAGGCCAGCCCGAGTTTTTGCTGCAAATCCTGAAGCAAGTTGATCACCTGGGCTTGTATCGAAACGTCGAGTGCGGAAACCGGTTCGTCACAAAGAATGATTTTCGGTGAGACCGCCAGTGCCCTGGCAATTCCTATCCGCTGCCTTTGTCCTCCTGAGAATTCGTGCGGATAGCGATTCATGTAGCGCGGATTGAGCCCTACTAAATCCAGCAGCCGCATTGCCTCTAATCGTCGCTCGCGTCTGGAGTAAAGCTGAAAAATCGACATCGGCTCCGTCACGATCTGCCCCACACTCATGCGAGGATTCAGAGAAGCAAAGGGATCCTGAAAAATCATTTGTATTTCTTGTCGCAACGGCCGCATTTGCCTTGGAGAAAATTGGTCGATCCGCTGATCGCGATAGTGAACACTCCCCGCTGTGACGGGCGCCAGTCCAAGGATTGCACGAGCGAGAGTCGATTTCCCACAGCCCGATTCGCCGACCAGCCCGAGTGTTTCTCCCTCACGAAGTGACAAACTGACGCCATCCACCGCCCGGATGAATCGTTGCGGCTCACCCCACTTTTTCCTCGAGGAAAAGTAGACCTTCAAGTCGTTGGTTTCTAGGAGCGGTGTCGTCGGACTGGGCTCAGTCATCCATCGTCTCCTTAGATAAAGCCTTCGACCCATCAAGCGAATCGAGAAAACAGGCTGCTCGCCCGGAAGGAGTCATCTCTCGCAACATCGGCTGCTCCTTCAGGCACCGTTCTTCAGAAAAGCGGCAACGAGGCTCAAAAGCGCAGCCAACGGGTAGATTCACTAGATCAGGAGGCTGTCCATCGATCGCCACCAGTTGCCCTGCAGTTGACTTTTGCACAGTTGGAACCGAATCGAGCAGGCCCAGAGTGTAGGGGTGTCGGGGACGTGCAAAAAGTTCCTCGCAGGTGGCTTGTTCGACAATACGACCTGCGTACATGACATGGACGCGGTGGCAAATGTTGGCCACCACCCCCATATCGTGTGTGATCATAATGATGGCCGTACCCTCGGATTCCTGTAACTGTTTCATCAACTCTAAAATTTGTGCCTGAATCGTCACATCGAGTGCAGTGGT
>JAQWPY010000047.1 GCA_029245145.1 Pirellulales bacterium
AAACTCCGGTATCTATTTTCATACCGACTATCAGGATGAAGGATGGCCTGCAAAAGGTTATGAGGCACAAGTTAACAACACGCAGGGCGATCCGAAAAAAACAGGCGGTCTCTATGCGGTGCAAGATGTTTATGAGGCCCCGGCAAAAGACAACGAATGGTTCGACTACCACATTATCGTGCGGGGTAAGCGGATCATCATCAAGATCAATGGTGAGACCACGGCGGACTATACAGAGGAAGACGATCTTGATCGCGAAGGACGCCGGTTGTCGAGCGGCACATTTGCCTTGCAAGCGCACGATCCGGGGAGCAAAGTGCTTTACAAGAATGTGCGGGTGAAAGTGTTGCCGTGACCGCAAAAGTCTTAGACGGGAAAAAGATTGCGGCAAATATCCGTGCGGAGATCGGCGAAGAGGTTGAGTCGTTCGTGTCTCAAACGGGCATCGTTCCCCACTTGTCCGCAGTTCTGGTTGGTGAAAATCCGGCGAGCGAAGTCTACGTGCGCAATAAGCAGCGCGCGTGCGATGAGGCCGGCATCGCAAGCGGGCTGCATCGACTCGCCGACACGGCAACACAATCTGAGCTTCTCGCGCTGATCGATGAACTGAATCAGGATCGGGCGGTTCACGGAATTCTCGTGCAATTGCCCCTACCGGAGCAGATCGCGGAAGCTGAGATTCAGGAAGCGATTTGTCCGTCGAAAGATGTCGATGCATTTCATCCAGAAAATGTCGGCCGCATGGTTCAAGGAAAACCTCGCTTTCTGCCCTGTACGCCGCAAGGTATTCAACAACTGCTGGTGCGGGAGGGAATAGAAATCGCAGGTCGACGGGTGGTCGTGATCGGTCGTAGCGATATCGTGGGCAAGCCGATCGCCTGCATGCTCAGTAATCGCGGTACGGGGGGCGATGCTACGGTGACCTTGTGCCACAGCAAGACCGAGGCTCTCGATTCGATCGCAAGGGAGGCCGAGATTCTCATTGTGGCAATCGGTCAACCGGAGTTCGTTACTGCCGCGATGGTTCGCCAAGGTGCGGTCGTGATCGATGTTGGCATTCATCGTACGGACGACGGCTTGGTCGGAGACGTCGATTATGCTGCGGTTTCACAGATCGCGGGTGCGATAACCCCTGTGCCGGGAGGGGTCGGACCGCTCACGGTGGCCATGCTTCTGCGCAATACGCTGCGAGCAGCCGAACTCTCTGCCGGATCCTAAGCTGGCACTGCTGCTAGTCGTCCGCGATCGAGCCCGCGTTTTTCGTCGGTCATTTCTTCATCGTTCCGCTTCGGTATATCCGATAAGCACCATGGAGACCCCACGGATTGAGGTGTCGCTATTCGAGCGAGAAATTGGACACTTTTAAATTGGACACTCTATGCGACCTATCTTTTTTACAGGAAGCCTCGTCTGCCTATGTGTCGCAGTGAGCGGTTGTGCTGCGAACGGGAAATCTCAACCTATGGCAGACACCGCGGCTCAGGTTCGTTTAGGTCGTGAGGCAGAAAACAAGCAAACCCAGGTATCGAGAAAAAGCGTATGGGATCAGATGCCATGGGCAATTCAAAAAAATAGAGGACGAAAAAAGAAATTGCCTTCGCCCCCGAACGAACTCTCCAAAAAGAGCAATGCAACGATTGCTCTTCCGGCAGAAGATCCGGCAGAAGGTGTTGTGTATCGCACCGACTCGGTTCGCCAGGTCGCCTGGGAAACACAGCTACGACAACTCTACGATGCTCCGGTAGGCGGCGAATCGCAAGAGGCCGTCACAACCAGTCGCTTGCCTGCAACCAGTGCGATTCGCTAGTCCTTTTTCTCCGATTCTTCCGCAGCGCGGAGCGGCGGAAGATCGCTCGGAAGTTCGACCGCAGGGAGGGGAATATCTGCCTGTGGGATGGTGATCTCCGACTCGTTCACATCAAGCTCCGGAGGCGCCACTGCCGGGGAGTCGTCACCGAGCAATCCTTGGGCAAGCGGTAACAGCGCTTGTCCCCAGCGAGTGATCTGCGTGCCGTCGAGTTCCCACCTTTGTCCTTCTTGTTCGACGATAAATCGTGGAGGTTTGCCGTCGGTGCGACGGAGTGTGATTTGAAAATTGTCCGGTAGGTTGGACAACAGCCCCTCAATGATCCTCGCATTATCTTCCGCTGAGTGTTCCTGATTCGATATACCGGCTTGAATCACCGGTGCTACTTGATTAATGAGGTTGCGTAAAAAAGGTCGCTCGGCCGTCTCTGGATTTCTCGATGTGGGTTTGGCTGCCTCCCGACGAATCAACGGCTCGATGATGACACTTTTTTTCTGCCCTCCCCGAAGAAAGTCGATCGCCAATCGGTCCTGCGGGGCGCGATCCAAGATACGAAGAAGATCACGGGGTCTGGAAAGGATCTGTTGATCGGCGACAAGCAAGAGATCGTTTACCTGCAGTCCCGCCTTCGCTGCCGGACTGTTCGGCGCGATGCTGCGGACGACGATTCCCTGGCCTCTGGGAAGTCCCAATTGTGATCGGAGTACGGAAGAGGCGGGTGTTGTTTTTACGCCGATCCAGAGCGGGCCGCGATTCGCCGGGGGATTTGCCGTTGCCGGCCTGAGCTGCAGTGCGCAAGCTAGCAAAAGGAAGCAAAGGAAACCGGGGAGGGAGACGAGTCGCATCATGGCAGGGGGTCCTCTCTGTGGAACGGTGGGAACGGTCCGTCGACTAGCCGCAATTATTGGCAAGAATGGCCTCGGCGACAATATCTGGAAACATCTGGAAACCTAAATTGAAACCTTGCAAAACCCAGCCGCTTGCGAGGTGCTACTCGCTACGCTGACGAGCCCGCTCCATCAGGACCTGCTGTACGCCCTGATTTGCCGGGTCCTGCGGGTCATTTCCAGCGGTTCGTTGAATATAGCTGCCATCCGGCTGCATGTCCCAGGCTTGCCGCTGATCGGAGAGAGACAGTTGTAATATTTCCCAGAGCCTCTCCCGGAAAGGAAGGGCCTCGACCGGAGTGATTGCCTCCACGCGGGACTCCAAATTCCGAACCATCCAGTCCGCCGACCCCGTGAAGAAAAGGCCGTTGACCGGATCTTCCTGCGCATTGCGAAAATAAAAGATCCGCGAGTGCTCTAGAAAACGCCCAATGACGGAAATCACGCGGATCGTGGGGCTCAGGCCTGCAGTACCCGGTCGTAAAATACTGAAGCCTCGAATAATCAAATCAATTTTTACGCCCGCTTGTGAGGCGTTGTATAGCGCTTCACAGATATCGGGATCTTGAATTTGATTCATCTTTGCAATGATGTGTGCCGGTTTTCCTGCCTCGTGGGCCCGCTGTTCCGCTCGAATCATATCGAGAAATTTTTCTTTCATGTTGACCGGAGCTACAAGCAACTGCTCATAGTCGTACTTGATCGAGCGGCCGGTGAGCGAATGGAAAAGTTCGACCACATCGTCAGTGATCTCAGGGCGACAAGTGAAGAGTCCAAGATCGGTATATAGTTTTGCCGTTTGCGGATTGTAGTTCCCGCTGCCGATGTGGGCATAGCTGCGTAATCCGTCCGGTTCGCGTCGAACCACAATCATGGTCTTGCTATGCGTCTTCACCCCGGCTAACCCATAGACGACGTGAACGCCTGCATCTTCCAGGGCGTTCGCCCAACGAATATTCCGGTGTTCATCAAATCGAGCTTTGAGTTCCACAAGACAGGCGACCTGTTTGCCTCGTTCCGCTGCCTGAATCAAAAGCGGCAAGAATGGGCTGTCTTCGCTTGTGCGATAGACTGCCATTTTAATGGCGAGGACATTCTCGTCCTCCACGGCCGCCCTGACAAAACGAGAAACGGACGCGTCAAAACTCTCGTACGGATGGTGTACCATCACATCGCCAGCTCGAATCAGCGCGAAAATATCAGCGTCATCGTCGGCAAGCGGCGTGGGGACTGTCGGGCTCCACGGCGGATAGCGAAGTTCTGGAATGTCGAGCGATGCGATCTTATGAAAATCGACATAATCGTAGTTGTCGGGCATTTCATAGACCTGCTCCGGCGGCAACTCCAATTGTTCGACGACCGTATCGAGCAGCCAGCGATCGTCGGTCGGGCTGTGTTCGAGACGAACGACCCGCTGAAGGCGTCGTTGGCGAACTTCTTCTGTGACCAATTCCAACAGATCGTCGCTATCTTCGTCGTCGTAATCAATTTCCGCACTGCGCGTGATGCGCAGGGTCATCACATTTTGAATTGTCATTCCGGGAAAAAGGAACGACAAATTGTGGAAAATGATCGTTCTTAAATCGATGAAGCGTCGCACACCATCCGGATTTGTCTCCAATTCAATCCACTGCGGAAGTAATTTGGGGACTTTCACGCGGGCGAAGAGCCTCTCTTCGGTAAACGGATTTTTTAGGCGAATGGCTAACGAAACCGAAAGATTCGACATGAAAGGAAACGGATGGCTATGATCGACCGATTGAGGTGTGAGCACCGGGAACACATTGTTTTGGAAATGTGAATTCGCTTGATCCCTCTCATGATCTGTCAAATCATTCCAATCGAGCAATTGGATGCCGCGTTCGTGAAGTTGGGGCAGAATCTGATTGCGGAGGCAATTTTCGCGATCGTTCAGCATCGGCGATACCGTGTCGTGGATCGCTTTCAGTCGTTGAACCAAAGGTTCGCTATCAGCGTGCGGTTGGGCATCCTTTTCGGAATGGCGATGCATCACCGCACCAATCCGCTTCATGAAGAATTCATCTAAATTGGATGTGAAAATATTAAGAAATTGAAGTCGCTCCAGCAGCGGTGTACGGGGGTCGAGCGCCTCGTGCAGTACTCGCCGATTGAATTCGAGCCAACTCAGATCGCGATCGACGTATCGAGGCAAGGATTCAGGTGACGGGACCGACGATTTTTCCACCTGCGGTTCGGCGATTCGAAGTTCGTCTTTCATGACCACTTATTGTACACAAACGCCCGATCCGTCGCGTGGCTTCGGTGAAACCTGACCTGTCGTTTCCGCGGCTTCACGTGCAAGTTTCTCCGCTCAGGAAGGCTTTGCGGATTAATCGGGGAAAGAAAGGGTCAGTAAACGAGGAGGCGTTTATTTTGCATTCGGCACAATGGCATCAAGGCCGACCCATGGCCTGAGGACTTCGGGGATCACAATGCTTCCGTCGGACTGCTGGTTGTTCTCCATCAAGGCGATCAGTGCGCGACTAATGGCAATGGCAGTCCCGTTGAGCGTATGCACGAATTGGGTGCCCTTCTCTCCCTTCACCTTGTAGCGGATCCTCAGTCTCCGCGCCTGATAGTCGGTGCAGTTGGAGGTGCTTGTCACCTCACCAAACGCGCCCCCCTCACCCCGCCCCGGCATCCATGCCTCAAGATCGAACTTTCGATAGGCAGGTCCGCCGAGGTCGCCTGTGGCCGTATCGACTACGCGAAATGGGATTGCCAGCGCGTCAAAAATGTTGCACTCGATTTCACAAAAGTCATCCAGCATTTGTTCACTTTGGTCGGGGAGGGTAAAGGCGAACATTTCGACCTTCGTGAATTGATGCACCCTGTAAAGACCGCGTGAGGCTCGACCGGCAGCACCTGCTTCCGTGCGATAACAGTGGCTTACGCCGCAAAGGCGGATTGGCAGTTCGTCGTGGTCAATAATGGTATCGGCATACATCCCACCGAGTGTAATTTCAGCCGTGGCAATCAAATTCAGATCGCTTTCAGCGATACTGTAAATTTGAGTCTCGGGTCCGCGTGGAATAAAGCCAACGCCCCGAAGAATTTCAGTGCGTGCCAGATCGGGTGTGATAATAGGAGTGAAACCTCGCTCTCTCAGCATCTTCACCACAAACTGCTGCAACGCCAATTCAAGTAGCACGGCCTCATTTTTTAGGTAGTAAAATCCGTGGCCGGCAACTTTGCCACCCGCTTCAAAATCGAATAAATCCAACCGGTCGCCTAACTCGACGTGATCCTGAGGCTTGAAATCGAATTCCGGTACGGCCGACTGCCCCCGTCGTAGTTCACGATTGGCTGCATCATCGGCACCGATGGGCGCATCGGCGTGAGAGAGGTTCGGGATCCGGGAATGAATTTCGAGGATTTGTGATTCGAGCGAATCGACCTGAGCGTGGAGCGCTTCTTTTTGTTCGCGGAGCTTCCTTCCCTCCTCTTTCCGAAGTTCCCGTTCCGCTTCATCAGCAGCTTTGCCGATGGCCTTGCTTGCAGCATTGGCAAGGCGATTAGCCTCTTCTGCATCTGCCTGTACCTGGCGTCGTTGCTGCTCGAGCGCGACGAGTTTTTGCACGTTGACCTCGACACCACGGTTGCGACAGTTTTCTGCCACAAGCGTCTCGTTTTCAAGAATGAACTTGCGGTCCAGCATGGAGGCCCTTTTGTTCTCTAAGCACCATGGGCCAGTTCAGCCCATAAACAGGCACTCGTCCGAATCCCCCGGTGATAGTCGGCGAGGCTGAATTTTTCATTCGGGCTGTGCATATTGTCGTCGTTCTGTCCCCAACCGAGAAGCAGCGATTCGGCACCCAGTCGGCTGGCAAAGGTGGTGACAATGGGGATCGATCCACCCTCGCGGATGTACACGGGCGAGGTGCCAAACCCGTGTTCGATGGCTCGCGCCGAGGCCTCAATGTACGGACTATCCAAAGGTACCACGACCCCTGGGGCTCCATGCAGGTCGACCAACTCCATTCGGATCCCTGGCGGGATTAACGTGTGGAGGAAGGCTTCAAGGTTTTTCGTGATTTCCTTGGGGTTCTGATTCGGCACCAGTCGGAAACTAAACTTAGCGGAAGCCTTGGCCGGCAATACTGTCTTTGCACCTTCACCCTGATACCCTCCCCAAATACCGTTCACATCGAAACTGGGGCGGGCGCAACGTCGTTCGTATGTCGAAAATCCCGATTCGCCACTTGTGGCATCGACACCGACCAGATCTTGAAAACGTTGTTCACTGAATGAAAGTGCCTGAAATCCCTCGCGCTCCCGCGTGGTCAAGGGTATGACCTCGTCGTAGAAACCGGGTACCTGTATTTTTCCGTCCGTATCAATCAGTTGTGAAAGGATCTGGTTCAACGCATTGGCCGGATTGGTTACTGCTCCCCCAAACGTGCCCGAGTGCAAATCCTGGGCCGGGCCAAAAAGACGAAGTTCGTAGTAAGCGATGCCACGAAGCCCGTAGGTGATCGCCGGTTGCCCGGGTCCAAACTGACTCGTATCGCTGATCACCACGCAGTCGCATGCGAGTTGATCCGGATCGCTTACGATAAATTTTTCCAGATTCTCGCTTCCAACCTCTTCTTCCCCTTCGATCACGTAAATCAGATTAACGGGCAGGCTGCCACAGGCATTCATCCACGCTTCTGCGCTTTTGATGTGTGTCAGCATTTGTCCTTTGTCGTCGGTCGCCCCTCGAGCATAAACGTCTCCATCGCGAACGGTCGGTTCAAAAGGGGGTGAAATCCATTCGTCGAGTGGATCGGGAGGCTGCACGTCGTAGTGCCCATACACCATCGTGGTCGGAGCATTTTCAATCGGGGATGAACGAGCCAGAACGATGGGATGCCCCTCGGTTTGGATCTGCTCAGTTTCAAACCCGATGCGGGTGAACTGATCGGCCACCCAGTCGGCCGCGCGGGCCGTATCGGAATCGTGTCTGCTATCCGCGCTAACGCTGGGGATTTTGAGCAATTCAAACAGTTCCGACTCGAAGTCGGATCGGTGAGCCTTAATGTATTCGTCAACCTCGGGGGGTGTTTTGCCCATGAGACATCCAGTTTTCGTCGTGCTTTGAAATGACGTGCATGTGTTCGGGGAAAGGCATAGAATATAATCGTTCCCGAACGGATAGACTAACCCCTCCGTCCAGTTCCTCTCGTTTGGAAGGAGCCCCCATGGACCAATCTTTTTCTACCCAAGTTCTCGTAAAGGAAAAGCGGAGGCCTCGTTTTAAGCGTCAACCGCGGTATCATGTGCTGCTCTGGAATGACGATGCGCATACCTACGAGTACGTTATCGCGATGCTCAAGCAAATTTTTGGGCATCCTTTAGAAAAAGGCCTTCAACTGGCGGAGCAGGTCGATCGCCAAGGCCAAGCGATTTTGCTGACGACCACTCGCGAACACGCAGAACTGAAAAGGGATCAGATTCACGCTTTCGGGAAAGACCCCTTTATTAAAGACTGTAAAGGCTCCATGTCTGCTTCGATCGAACCTGAGTCATGATAAGACGCTTGTCTTAAACCCACAACTTTTTGAGTTTTTGCGATGACCCTTGGGATAAAAACCGTCACTCTCGGCTGCAAGGTGAACCAGTACGAAACAGAGTACGTTCGCGAGGGTTTGCTTTCGGCAGGTTATATCGACGCCAAAGAGGATGATTCGGCGGACCTTTGCATTGTGAATACCTGTACGGTGACCCAAACGGGCGATTCGAAAAGTCGACAGGTGATTCGCCAATTGGCACGTCGGAACCCGGGTACTCGGATCGTCGTGATGGGATGTTACGCAACGAGGGCACCCGAAGAAGTGGCTCAACTTCCCGGTGTGGTCGAGGTGGTGACCGACAAGCGTGAACTCCCCGATTTATTAGGGCGACACGGAGTCGTCGATATACCGACAGGGGTTTCCGGCTTGGCGCAGCGGCACCGCGCTTACTTGAAAGTGCAGGATGGTTGTCTGCTGAAATGCAGTTTTTGCATCATTCCCCAAGTGCGCCCCCAGATGTATAGCCGTGAACTGAAGGAGATTCGAGCTGAGGCGGAACGATTGATTGATCGAGGTTTTCGTGAATTGGTCCTTACGGGAATTCACTTGGGACACTACGGAGTCGATTTCAATCGAGGTAAGCCGAAAAGTGAATGGACAAGACTCTCGAGTCTCGTTCGGGAATTGGCACAACTCCCGGGAGATTTTAGAATTCGGCTTTCGAGCATCGAAGCGACCGAGGTGACGCGGGAGTTGATCGACGTCTTTTCCGAATTTCCGGATCGGGTCTGCCCGCATATGCACATCTCGATGCAGAGTGGCAGCGATACTGTGCTACGTCGTATGAGGCGTCGATGGGGCAGTGAACGATTCATCGATCGTTGTCGAATGCTTCAGAGTGCCCTCGATGTTCCTGCGATCACCACCGACATTATTGTGGGGTTTCCCGGTGAAACCGAAGAAGAGTTTTTGGAGACCTGTGCAGCGGCGCGCGACGTTGGCTTTTCGAAGATTCATATTTTTCCTTTCAGCGGACGTCGCGGCACACCGGCTGCGAAAATGTCGGGCCAAATACCACCGCAAGAAAAACAAAGGCGCAGACTTTATCTTGCGGACATCGAAAAAGATTTAGCTGCCAGTTATTTTCAACAATTGCAGGGTAAAAAAATTCAGGTGCTTCTCGAATCGATCAGCGAGAATCGAAAGGAGATTCTGGGCACCGCCTGTCGCTATGCACCGGTTGCGGTACCGCGAAAAAACGTCGCCGCCGGGGACGACGCTCTGGGAGAACTGCAGTGGGTGGAGGCGGGAGATGTGGTGGATGGTCGTATTCTCGCTGCTTGCCATCCCGTCTCATTGCGCCGTTAAACCCGAACGCGTGTGGCGGTGGTGGTCCGTACGAATGCTATCTTGCAGGTACTGCAATCGATGCCCGCAGAAAACCCTATGCCGATTAAGTCTCAAGGTACGAAGTTGTTGTAACGCGTGCATCGGGAAACGGTGGTGCTGCTAGCGACGGACGAGCGCGATTTTCGCGTCGGTAATTCTTGATTACGGTCACGATCCCTCCGGCTTCGACCGATACGGAGTCTAAATACCTTGCAAAAAAGGGATGGCCGCTGGTTTCCCTTGCTATGGGGCCGGTCCACCAGGGCGGAACCGGTGACTGCTCACCGGACGGATCACACGAAGTAAGCCATGCTGTTCGTCGCATTCATTACGTTGGCGGTGCTTGTCACGGCCACGAGTTTTTTGCTCACGTGCCATTTTTGGGAGCACCGGCGTTTTGCCCGTGGATCTTTCCGTGTCGATCGCAAGCCCCGATTCGTCGGCCGGATCGGTTTGATTGTGCCCTGCAAAGGCGTCGACATCAAACTGAAAGAAAACTTGGCCTGTTTGTTTGACCAAAGTTATGAAGACTACGAAATTTATTTTGTCGTCGAACAACTGAACGATCCCGCTTGTAAGGTGATCCGGGAACTGATTCATGAGGAAAAGCGCACCACCGCGCATTTGATCGTCTCAGGTTTGACTCAGGAACATGGGCAGAAAATTTATAACCTGCTCTGCGGATATCAGGCACTCTCACCAGAAGTGAAGACCATTGTCTTTGCAGATTGCGACGTGGCTCCCGATCGCGATTGGCTTTCGCGATTGGTGGCCCCGCTCGACAAGGTGAATGTTCACGCCGTCAGCAGCTATCGATGGTTCATGCCCCAAAAAGATACGTTTGCCAACTTTTTACTTGCAAGTATTAACGCTGCAGCGATGGGCTTGGTCTGTTCTCGCCGGCAGGCCGTTATTTGGGGAGGAAGTTGGGCAGTATCGCGAAGGACATTCAACGGCGCGGAAATTCCAGAGAGGTGGAAAAGTTATATTTCCGATGATCTGGTGGCGACCTCGCGTTTTAATCGATTGCGGCTGAATATTTATTTCGAGCCACGATGTGTGGTGAAGTCGCCACTCGATTATTCTTTCGTCGGCATGTGGGAATTTCTGCGTAGACAGTGTTTTATGGGGCGTCGTTACCTGCCGAAGCGATGGATTGCGGGTGTCGCCTACACTTCATTGAGCATGCTTGCTTTTTGGGGTGGCTTGCTCGGGGGTGCCGCACTTGCGGTCAGTGGCCGTCCGCTGGCCGGTAGCCTCGGACTGGCAACGGCAGGGGTGCTATGGCTCTTGAGTGCTCTGCGAGCTCGTTGGCGTCAAGATGCGTCTCAACTCTATGTGTGCGACGAAACGCGCCGTCTGAAACGAGCCAGGTGGTTCGACATCTGTGGCTATCCGCTGACCCTCACGACACTCTGGTGCGGGTTGGTGAGCGTGGCGGTTGCCCGCTGCATTCGCTGGCGGGGTATCGCCTACCACCTGAGTCGACAGGGTGCTGTGCTGCGGGTCGAGCGGGAATACACGCCTGAGAAGGTCCAAGGACCATTGCTGATTGCTTCCACGGAAAATCTGCCACAACGGGAGCCGATGCCAGCGGAGTTTCCGCGACTGGCACTCTATTCAGACGAAGCGTCGACCGATGCCGAACATCCGGTGGACAGGCGACGGATCGCGTAACGCCGACAGCAGTGCTTGCGTGAATAAGGTTCTTTTCGAGAAAACTATGCTCCATCGCGTTATTTCTTTGATTCGGTGGCAAAGTTTTCCGATTGGGTAAGAAGTAACGCGAGACGGAACGCGGAAAGCTTTTTTTAGTTGGGCTTCCACACAATCACTTGTTGCCAACGAGGTGAGAGACGATGCGGGTAACGCTTTGGGATACGAGACGGAATGCCGTGCAGAAAGATTACGCCGGCGGAATGGGAACTGGTCTCTATCGAGGTCGAGGTGGACTGCTCGATTGGTTGATCGGCCAAGGCTATCGGCGGGATCGTCGTCCGGTTGCCCTTAATTTTGCCTATCTCGGCGGCGTTTTTCACCAACTGGGACATCAGGTTCAATACGTTTGTGATCGCCTCCCTCCCGCTTCCGATCTTTACGTGTTCAATCCGGCACTACTGAGTCTCGGCATCGAGCATAAGATGATGCAGGAATTGCTTCGCGCGCGTCCCGACGCCCGAATTATCGTGACCGGCCCGGTCGCCTACGCCATGCCCGAGGCTTTCTCCGACCTGCAGGTGAAAGTCGTTCGCGGCGAAGCCGAGATGTTGTTTTGGAAACTCGATGAGGTGCTTGCCGACCCCGAGCAGGTCGTTTCTGTTGGTTCGGTGAAAGATTTGGATCGCCTGCCCCATCCCGATTGGTCGCTATTCGATTATCGTCGATTTCGCATCAAATATGATTTCTGGAAGTTTCCCACGGCGCTCGTCCAATTGAGTCGCGGTTGTACCTTTACCTGCAACTATTGTCCCTACATCATGGTGGAAAATCACACGCGTTTTCGCGATCCCGAATGCGTTGTTGAGGAAATTCGCCACGGGGTGGAACGTTACGGCTTTCGATCCTTTAAATTTCGCGATCCTCTTTTCGGACTTGATCGCAAGCGCGTCTTATCGATGGTCGAAAAAATTGGCAGCCTTCCTTTTAAAATTCAGTTTTCTATTGAGAGCCGAATCGATCTGATGCGTCGCGAAACGATTGCCGCATTGCGGGAGGTTGGGCTCACAAGCATCACCGTGGGCATTGAGACTCCGTCGGAGGAAACGCTGCGACGCTACAAGCGGGCACCAATCAAAGATGATCGACAAAGAGAGTTTGTCCACCTTTGCCGCGAGCTGGGTATTCGTACCGTTGCCGGATTCATGGTCGGTTTTCCGGAGGATACGGAACAATCGATTTTAGATGTGTTGGCATATGCACGAGGCGTCAATCCGACGTACGCCAACTTTAATATCGTGACGCCCTATCCGGGAACCGAATTCTTTAATCAGGTAAAAGGACAGATTGAGGATTTCGATTTTTCTCACTACAGCGTCTATGAACCGATTCTCAAGTACGAGCACCTGACGCGCGACCAGGTAGCAGATTTGCACGCCAAATGCATGCGCGGATTTTATTTCCGCTCGCGATACTTCTCAGACAACGCACACCTGCTCTGGCCAGCGCTTCAGCGGTTCCGCAAAACCGGTACGTCGACCGTCGTCGCAGAGACCGTGAATGATTCTGCCCGTCGCGCAGCGTAGCTGAGTTGCGGAGTGTCATCACCGTCGTACTGGACTGTAACACGCACCGAAGCGATCGCTTACGCATCGGTGCGAAGAATCTCTTTTGCCGCCGTAAACACCGAGTCGAACATCTCTTCAGTCAATCGACCGGTGAATGTATTTTGTTGGCTCGGATGATAGCTTCCGAGCAGCGTTCGGCCTTCCCCGAGTGCGCATCGGGCCCCGTGTGCAAATTTTGGGCGTCTTCCGGAGATCCACGTTTCTTCTAGTGCGTAGTCGACAACCTGTCGCCAGGCGAGTCCGCCCAGGGCAAGGATGACGGTCGCCGGCAGCAATTCGAAGGTGGCGGCGAGCCAGTCGCGACACTGCCTTACTTCTTCGCGGAGCGGTTTGTTGGCAGGCGGTGCGCAGTGACACGCATTTGTAATCGCACAATCGTAAAGCTGCAGTCCGTCATCATATCTCTCCGAGGTCGCCTGATTGGCAAAGCCTCTCTTTGCCAGGGCCCGAAAGAGCCAATCGCCGCTACGGTCGCCAGTGAACATGCGGCCGGTGCGGTTGGCCCCGTGCGCTCCGGGCGCGAGCCCGACGATCAAGAGCCGGGCGTCAGCATCACCAAAATTGGGGACCGGTTGGCCCCAGTACTTCTCGTCCTGGTAGGCTCGGCGTTTGGTCTCGGCCACCCGCCGACAATAATTCCGCAGTCGTTGGCACGCCTCGCATGCGACAATCTGCTCGTTAAGTCGCGTCCAGGCCAATTGGCGGAGTCGCCGACTCTCCGAGTCGCCTTTCCGCGAAGCGATCGATGCCCGGGGTGCTTTAGAAGGTGTCATCCAACTGTGCGACGAGATTTGAAAATCGGGTGAGTGCAGCGGCGACAGGCGCTTTTTTAGTCATATCGACACCAGCGTCTTGCAAGAGTTCGAGTGGATATTTACTCCGACCCGATTTGAGAAAATTAAAGTAATCGTTAAGCTCCTTGCGTCCCCCTTGCGTCACGCGGTTCGCCAGCGACATCGCCGCCGACATGCCGGTGGCATATTTGTAGACGTAAAATGCGCGATAAAAATGTGGTATCCGCAGGCATTCCAGCAGTGCCGAGGGGTCGATTTCGAGTTGGGGCCCCAGATATTTCTCGAGCAAATTACGGTAAATCGCTTGCAGCGATTCAAGCAGTAGCGGCTCTCCCGCTTCGCAAAGCGCGTGAGTTTCGCGTTCAAACTCCGCAAACATTGTTTGACGATAAATCGTTCCGCGAATGTTATCGATTTCCCGAACAATCAAAAACTGGCGCTGCTTCTTGGTGCGGCACTTTTCAAGTAAATGATTGGAAAGTAACTGTTCATTGAAGGTGCTTGCCACCTCGGCAACGAAGATGGTGTAGTTGTAGTCGCAGAATGGTTGGTGTTTAGCCGAATAGTGACTGTGCATGGAATGTCCCGCTTCGTGGGCGAGGGTGAAGACATCATTGAGCACATTTTCCTGGAAATTCATCAGAATGTAGGGGTCCCCGTCGTAACTGCCGGCGCTGAAGGCTCCGCTCGTTTTGCCGAGGTTCGGATACCGATCGCACCAATGTCCTCGGAGTCCACCACTTAATATTTTGGTGTATTGCGAACCGAGCGGAGCGAGAGCATCGAGTACCAGTTCGACTGCTTGCGGCCAAGTGTGTCGCATGCGCACCTCGGAGAGTAGCGGCACATATTGATCGAAAAGACGAAACTTTTTAAGCCGCAACACT
>JAQWPY010000048.1 GCA_029245145.1 Pirellulales bacterium
CCAACAAATCTGCACACTCCCGCACACCATGTTCGGTTTGTCGAACGGCTTACCCGCAGCCTTCTGCCGCGCGCGCCATCGCCACTTGGCAGCCATCCCGCCAAGCATCGCCGCCTCGCTGCTACCGATTGTCGAACACCCCACTGCACCACCCGGCGCGTTCCAGAGGTCGGCCAGTAACCGCACGCAGCGTCGCTCGATCTCTGCGGTTTGTGGATACTCGTCTTTGTCGATCAGATTTTTATCGACCGCAAGATCCATCAGTTGATGCACCTGCCCGCTTTCCCACGTCTGACAAAATGTCGCCAGGTTTTGTTTACTGTTACCATCCAGCAGCAGTTCATTCTTCAGAATCTGAAATATCTGCTCCGGATCCTGCGTGTGCTGCGGAAAGTTTTTGCGAGGCAAGGGAGAGATTACAATCTCATCCGCGTGTTCCTGCGCATTGAACGAGTCGGGGCCCAGCGTTTCATCGGCGTCGTAAAGTGGCATCGCGTTTCCTCATCGGAAGACGTGGTTAGGTAGAGGTGATCTGCACCGGCAGCGTACCATTTTGCCGAAGCGCCACTCAATGGGCCTGCCGCTTCTCTTGCCGCTCGCTCTGAGTCGTCGCACGGAACGAATTGACCAAGGTTGCGGGCTATGATCCCGCATCCGCCGTGCCTAGACCGCTCTGCTTACGGCAACCAGTTTCACAAATAAAAAAAGAGGCTACGCAGGTGATCGCCAAACAGATGGTAAGCGAACTGAGCGCAAAGACAAAATCATCACGAGTATAGTCCAGCTCGCCCTGCCCACCTCCCTGGCTCGTATGCCGGTCCATCAGCCACCCGATCACAGGATCGAGTAGCGCCCCGACGCCATAGAGAAACGTGTTCACAAAACCGGCCGCCACGCCGATCGCCTTCGGCGAACAGAGGTCGTGCGCCAGGGCATAAAAGACCACGTTTGCGCTACAGAAAAACCCGAGCAACAAAAACAGCACGTAGCCGCACGCTACCGGCAGGCCGGGAAGATACAGCTGCGCGCTGATCGCCGCGAGGCTCCCGAGCCCACCAAGGATCATCGGCAGTTTGCGCCGCTTGATCCAATCGGAGAACCAGCCAAAAAATAGACTCCCGGGAATCGCCCCCACAAAGATCATCGAGGAAATCACCGCGGCCGAAGGTTTTGCCAGTTCGTAAATTCACCTCCAGATATTTACTCCCCCACAGTGCGCCGAGCGCGATATAGGGTGCATTGATTGTCGCGGCATACAATCCATTGACCCAGTTTTGCCCGATTTTCAAAAGCGAGCCGACATCCCTGATCGCCTGCCCGACCCGCTCGCGGTGCGATTGATCCTGCGCAGTCACCTGAGCCTGAGCCGGATGGTCGTGAATCACCAGCAGAATCACTGCCGCAAGCACGGCGCCGGCGATGCCCAGAATCAAAATCGTATCGCGCCAGCCGATCGTGCCCGTAGCACGCGTCAGCAGACCGACCCCTACCACCGCCCCGATCATCCCCACAATGTTAGTCAACCCGGTGAGCGTGCCAAACTGTTTGGCAGGGAACCAGTTGGCGATCAGTTTCAGACTGGCAATAAAGGAGACGCTCGCTCCGGCGCCCACGAGCATCCGCATCGCTACTGCAAATCCGAAGCAGGACGCATAGGAGAAAAACAACCGACCGCCGCCAGTATCGCTGCAAAGCCGAGCGTACGATGCGGACCGAAATGGTCGACCACAACGCCGACCGGAATCTGCAGTGCCGCGTAAGTGTAAAAGTAAACCGCTGCCAGCATGCCCAGCAGTGTGGCATGGATGCCAAACGCCTCCGACAGATCGTCTGCCATAGCGCTGGGCACCACCTGATTCATGTAATTGAACAAGAAAAACGTCGCGGCAATCAGCCATACGACCCACGGGAGCCACCGGGCACTGGAACGCGATTGTGTATGTTTCACCATGCCGAGATTCCTCATCCTCCGTCCGGTGATCGAACTTACGTGACCCGCAGCATCTCCCGGCGATAGCGGCTCAACACATCGGCGCGGAGCAAAAGACCGACAAGCCGACGAGATGAGCCCTTGCCGGTTTCGACCGGCAGTGTTTCGATATCGCGACTGCCAAAATCGCGCATCGCCTCGAGCAGATTCAACTCAGGCGAAACACTCAAGGGAGATTTCATTACGATATCTTCGGCGTTGACCAGATGCGGTTCTAAATCAGCATCGAGAACACGGTGAAGATCCTCGGCGCGGATAATGCCAATCAACCTCTCATCGGCATCCATCACCGGAAGGCTCTCGATGTGCAGATTCTCACGAGCCACTCGAATGATCTGCTCGAGCGTATCGGCGTAGAAGACCGTGGGGAAGTTGCGAATCATCACATCGCGCACGCGTACGTGCTCCAGGGCCTGCATGTCGAGCCCGCGAGCCAGCGTCTCGCCGCGACGCGCCAGTTTTTTCATGTAGATACTTTCCGGATCGATGTACCGGGACACCCAACTCGAGAGGCCTGCGGCAATCATGATCGGCAAAATAATGCGGTAGTCGCCGGTCATTTCATAGACGATCAGAATGGCGCTGAGCAGCCCGTGCGTCGTGCCAGCCACGACCGCGCCCATACCCACAATCGCGTACACGCCAGGATTGGCGCTGAACTCGGGAAACAGAAGATTGCAGATCAACCCGAAGGAGGTGCCGAGCGATGCGCCTAAAAAGAGCGAGGGGGCAAAAATACCTCCCGATCCGCCGCCGGCGAGTGTGAGACTTGTCAAAAAAGGCTTCAAAAACACGAGCGGCAAAAACCAGAGCAACTGCACCTGCATCCGTGTTTTATCCAGCGCGATCTCCTTGGTCGGTAGTCCGCCTTCTGCCTCGGCGCCGCCCCCCTGGGTGTCGCGCAGTTCAACCGGTTTCCGCTCGTTTTGCATCCGCAGCGCTCGATGCACTACCTCATACCCCACGCCGAAGAGGGCAGGCGTTTTCACTTCCCGATCGACCGGGGGCGCGATTCGCGGCAGCACCAGTTCGTAGCCGACAGCAATGACCCCCACGATCAGCCCCAACAGCAAGGCCCGTTTCCACCAAGAGGGCAATCGCTTTTCGGCAAGGTCCTCGAAGCGGTAAAGCATCTTGGTAAAACTCACGGCCACCAGGCCGCAGAGCATGCCGAAGATGACATAGGAGGGTAGTTGGCCCCAATCGCCAAGGAATTGGTATCGCAACTCGCCGAACGCGGGCCACCACCCTGCCCCGCTCGCCTGCACGTGGACCACCTGAGCCAGAACGCAGGCAATCACAATCGGCGCAAGGCTTTCGACAGCAAAACTTCCCAAGATGATTTCGCTGGCGAACATCACCCCTGCCAGCGGAGCATTGAACGTGGCGCTGATCCCGGCACCTGCGCCGGCCGCAACGAGGATCGTTAAATGCCGCGGCGAAATACGGAAGACCTGTCCGGCAAGACTGCCGAGCGCCGCACCGATTTGCACGATCGGACCCTCGCGGCCCACCGAACCACCGGTACCGATGCAGAGAGCACTGGCCAGCACTTTCACAAACGCGACTCTTGGCCGAATGACTCCATCATCGTGCGCCACCGCCGAGATCACCTCGGGCACCCCGTGCCCTTGCGCTTCGCTGGCAAAGCGACGCGTCATCCAGGCCACCAGCAGCAGGCCGATGGCGGGGGTGACCGCGAGCAGCAACCAAAAAGTCCAGGTGGAGACCGCCAGCGAGTACGCCTGCTCGATGCTCAAATTGGCAATCCGGGCAATCAGCCAGTTAAAGACGACCGCTCCATAGCCTGCAGCGACTCCGATTAAGCAAGAGAGCGATATCGTCAGCGGTGTTCCGGTGGGGATCAAACGGTCGCGCAATGCCGCCCAATCGATAGGCGTACGGGCATGCGACTCGGGTGATTGGGCCATGGATTTGCGCGCATCTCAGCAGGATCGCGATCAAAAAGGCATCGATTGATGCGGGCCGATTATACCAAGTCCACCCCTAAGGATGAGGTCGATCACGGGCCGAGCACAAGTTCCCCACGTCTGGGAAAATAACCGGTGGCCCGGCCGGGCAGAATTTCGTTGCCGATGATGCCCTTGGCTCCCCCCATCACCAGACCCGCTGAGAGCATTTTAGGAAGGCTGCCGCAGCGGAGTGTCATGGCCTGTCCTCCGATCTGCGCCTCGAGCATGTGGGTCTCGGTATCAAACTGCCCGTATCCCGGATAAAAATCGCTGAGCGATCCGGCCGCCGGAAAGGAACTGAGCGAGCGATGCTGAAAGTAAGAGACCTGTGCGCCGGTATCGAAGAACATGCGATAGGTCTCGCCACCAATCTCGGCATCGAGCAGCGGAATGCCCATGAATTGATCCAGACTTATCGTCGTCCCCTCAACGGAGAGCTCCTCTTTTGAAAAATAAATCTCTCCGCCATCGATATCGATCCGCACATCAAACTGGTTGATCACATCCCCGCCGAGCAGCCCGCAGGTCGAATGTCCGGCAAGTTCCGACAACTGCGCTGCGTCCATCCCCATGTAAGCGGCAGGAATTTTGAAATCTTCCCCGTCGAGCGAAACCGCGTCGACTGTACCGAAACTGGTCGGCGATCCGGTATCGAACATCCACTCGTCGCCACCGAGCGTAAAATAGAGGTGACCGGTCTCGAATTTAAGCGGTAGCGTCTGCACGATCGGTTCAGATCATCCTTGCTTGGGAAATTTGTCGCCGACCAGTCGGCCAAATTCATCGCAGGCCGCATCGAGACGACTCAATATTTCGGGGATCGATTTGCCCGCACAACTGCGGGCGGCGGCAATCATCGTCTGGCACTCAAAAGTGTCCATCGCCTGGGCTGCCTCGAGCAGTCGCGGCGTCTCGTCGGCGGGAAGGGCCAAAAATCCGTGCTTGTCGGCATGGACGAGCATACCGGGCTCCACGGGTGTGCCGAACACTTCGACCTCACAATTCCAGCGGACCGGTGTACTATAGGCGTGGCCCACACTTAGTCG
>JAQWPY010000054.1 GCA_029245145.1 Pirellulales bacterium
AAATTGATCGCGGTAGTGATCGTGGTTAGTTTACTTCTGCCATGGATGATCAACCAACTTGTCCACTATTCGACCAATTTGATTTCCGGTATTCCGGGCAGCCTTTAAGGCTTGCTTTACCTCAACGCAATGAGGCGCGAGTGCCGGTTGGCAGGTCCATCAATCCATGCAAATCCCATTTTTCCTTCACGCCGATAAGTTGCTTTGCTTCGCGGTGATTTTTGCGCGGTTGGGCGCCATGATGCTGACCGCCCCACTCTACAAATGCCGCTCGATTCCTTTGCATATCCGGATTCTTTTTGCTTTTGTTCTCGCGATTCTCGTCACACCTTTTCAGTGGTACGCAACCCAGTCGCTCGCTGTAGAGAGTGATGCTTTTTTTCTGACTCTGGTTGAAAACATTCTGATTGGGGCAAGTCTGGGACTCGCCGTCATGCTGCTTTTTTCGGGAGTTCAGATCGCGGGCGGACTCGTCTGCCGATCGGGACAGTTTGCCACGGAGGCAACGACCCAAGACACGACAACGCCGTCGGGGCCTATGGCGAGTCGACTCCTTCAATGGATTGCGCTCACCGTCTTCGTCACCATGGGAGGGCATCGTCTTCTGATGGTAGCATTACTTGATTCGTTTCAATCCATACCCGTGACCGCCGATTTTTCTCCGGAAGGGCTGTGGCAAACGATTGTGTTGATGGTGGGAAAAAGCTTCCATCTCGCCCTCCGAGTCGCTGCACCGATCGTTACGGCGCTACTTGCTTCTACTTTGCTCGTAGGCCTCGCCAGTCGTGCGGTGCCACAAATCAATGCGTTTACCGTAGGCTTTGCAATCAATATCTGGTCTACGCTTTTGATCCTGTTTTTTTCCGCGACACTTCTCGCATATCTATTCCAGGATCAAGTCCACTCGTTTCTCTCCACGTGGGGCACCATGATTTAAGCTCGGTTGTAACTGAGTGTGAAACTTTACTGACACGTTCTTCTCTATGCCACCTTCCGACGCAACACATCTACATCCGGCAACGCCGCGCAAAAGAGAGCGGGCGAGGGCTGCCGGTCATGTCGCAAAAAGCAGCGACTTGATCTCGGCTATGGTACTCCTGGGAGGGCTAGTCTTTGTTTTGCTTTTCGGAGAAATGTGGCTTGGCGCGGTACTTGAAATAGCTCAACAGCGCTGGGGAGAAATTACGTCAACTCAAATATCGGCCGAGTGGATCGAGGGTTTCGTGGGAGATGTCGTAAAGCTATTTACACTCTTTCTTGTCCCTGCATTCTTTTTGTTTTTCGGATTGCCTCTCATGGTCCATTTGCTGCAAACGCGATTTCTCCTGCATTTCTCAGGAGTCTTACCGTCGTTGTCGCGCATGGGTTTTGCACAGTGGAAGCAGCGAACGGTGAGTTCAAATCATTGGATGCGTCTCGTTTTCGATTTGGGAAAACTGGGCATCGTATTCGCCATCGCTCTGTGGTTTTTTGCCAGACGCGGTCCGGAAATCGTAGCGATCGCAAGCGATTCGGGTGGCCAAGTTGCCTTCTCTCTCGGCCACCTTCTCGTGCGACTGGCCATTGAACTCAGCATTGCCCTCATCATACTGGGCTTGTTCGATCTTCTCTATCAGCGATATCGATACGAGCACGACATTATGATGACTGAAGAAGAGCTCCGCGATGAGACTCGAAATCGATAACCGCTGTTTGCTTCTCGTCGATTGACGTAATAGATCGCCTGGCGACCTAAACATCGTAGCCGTAGCGCGTGATATACGATGACCAGCGCTGGCCAATTTGCTCGCGTGTTTGCTCAGTGACTTGATAGCGATTAGTTTGATAATCGCTGCGCGCGGCAAGATATTGTTGCACGGCGGGCCGCACCGTTTGAAAATCTCCCAAGTTGAGCTTGGTATAAATCTCCAGCATGCGTTGCACAGGATTTTCGACCAGCTCTTCGTAGCGAATCTCTGCGAACTGCGATTCGGGGATTAGTGCACGATCCTTATCAAAACTGGCGTAAAGCCGAGAAAAAATCTCGAACACGATTTCCTCGAGCCCTTTGCAACTGGGAACTTGCAAACCCTGAGTCTCAAATAGCGACTTCCATAGCCGAACTGTGGACGGAAAAACAACATGGGGATCGCGCACAATATGTATAAAACGTGCATCCGGAAAGATTTCTCTCAGCACTTTAATGCGGCCGAGGTGCGGCGGCGACTTCAAGACAAGCGGGCGTTGCTCTCGAAAAGAGATGCACTTTAAAAACCAGATGAATTTTTCTTTCCATTCGCTCACTTGCCGCTCGCTCCACCCTAGGAAGTCGAGCGAATCGAGGTCAGCCGGCCCATGATTGGGAAAAGCAGCCATCCGGTAAACGCTCGGTGCGCCCATGTTCATCAAGGCGAATTCTTCTTCTTGCGGTCGATCCCAACCGGCAACCATATTGTCCATGGGACGCTGCTGGGGCACGAGAAAACGCAAACATCGGGTGAAAAGTGGCCGGGTCGAGAGAAAGTGCGTTGGCGCAAAACAGTCGTAGGTTGTCGGATACGCATACCGCTTATCGAGCGTGAGCAATTCGTGGAGAAGGGTCGTTCCCGATCTCCAGTGGCCTAGCACGAAAATAGGCGGTTCATCGATTGAACTACCTTCCACTTTTTTTTGCCATCGTAAAGATTGCCAAGCGGCACAGATTGAATTGATCGGATTTGCGATGAAGGTCATCGATGCCGTAGGAAATCGCGAAAGCGAAAATCCAAATCGGTTGCGGCGCAGCAGTTGCCACCATGTTCCTACGCACATTCCATCCCAAAAGCGCGCCGCGTACCAAGGGTAATGATTCACGTCGACCTTCTGTTTGCTTGGAGAATGCTTCTTCATCACATTTGCCTACGATTGCTCTATCTGATCTCGCACGACCGACCGCTCATCTTTGTCTGAAAAGAAAAACCACCTGACCCGACCATCCAACCTCACGAACAACAACTTGACAATCATATTCGTCGAACCCTACGATACAGCCTACCTTCGGCAGATTGAATGTGACGAAGGAATTTTTGCATTTTGCCCGCTTCCTGACTCGCGTCAATCGCAGCAAGTGAGGAATGCTTCGGTCACGCCCATTCCAATCGGAATCATGAATATGTCGAAGGGGAAACGTCAACTTTCGCTTGACGGATTTGAGGCCCAACTCGACTCGAACGTACCGGTACAGGCAGCAAGTGTAGAGCAAAAGCCAACGGAACAATCGAATTCGCCGACCGAAGGTGCCAAATCACTCGAAGGTCAAAGCGTTTATGTTGTCGATTCACACTCTTTAATTTTCCAGGTATTTCACGCCATCGCGGAAATGACCAGCCCTCAAGGCGAGCCGGTCAATGCGATTTTTGGTTTTACCCGGGACCTCCTGTTTCTGCTTCGTGAAAAAAAGCCTGATTTCCTCCTTTGTGCGTTCGACCGGCCGGGACCTACTTTTCGGCATACGCTTTATCCGGAATACAAAGCAGATCGCGGCGAGATGCCGGAGGAACTCGCCGTCCAATTCCCGATGATCCGGCGCGTTGTCGATGCCCTGAACATTCCGCTGCTAGAGGCAGACTCCTTCGAGGCTGACGATATCCTGGCCACAGTCGCAGAGCTGGCGGATCGCAGTGGGGCCACGTGCTACCTTGTCACGAGTGATAAGGACTGTCGGCAATTAATCACAGACCGTGTGCAACTCTACAACATCCGCAAACACACAATTTACGATCGACAGCATTTGAAAAAAGATTGGGGAATTCGGCCGGACCAGGTGATTGACTTTCAATCCTTGGTCGGAGATTCGGTCGACAACATTCCAGGCGTTGCTCGCATCGGACCGAAGACCGCGACCGACTTGCTGCAAGAATACGGATCGCTCGAAGCAATCTTTTCTCACCTCGAAAAGATCACCGGTGCCAAAAAAAAATATCTTGAATCGGGAAAGAGCGACGCCATGCTCAGTCGACAGCTTGTTCGCTTATTACCCGACGTGCCCGTTCAGATCGACTGGGCCACAGCACGAGTCGGAACACCCGATGTAGAGGTCGCCTTGCCGCTGTTTCATGAGTTGGGCTTCCGTAGTCTGGTGCCGCAACTCAACGCACTGGCGCCATCGCAATCGAATACAGGAATAAAAAAAATTGATTATCAATGTGTCGATGATTTGAAGATTCTTAAGTCGCTTGTCGCGCAGTGGAGCAAAGGCGAAAAAATCTCGATCGACGTGGAAACAACCAGCGTCCACCCGGCTCGGGCGGAAATCGTAGGCTACTCAATCAGCTCACAGGCCGGGGAGGCATATTACGTGCCGGTGAAGGGACCGGCGGAATCTCAAGTGATTCCACCCGAAAAGGCGATTCAATGCCTGAAGCCCCTCCTCGAAAACCCCCACGTCAAAAAGGTGGGCCAAAATCTGAAGTACGACCTGGTCGTGCTCCGACGCGCAGGAATTCGCGTTGCGGGTGTCACGTTCGATACGATGATTGCAAGCTACCTGATTGAAGCGGGACGAAGTGGGCACAGCCTCGATGCCTTGGCACTTCACTATCTGGGACACGAGACGATCAAAATCGAATCCCTGATCGGTAAAGGGAAAAATCAGCGGAAAATGAATGAGGTGCCCATTGCCGACATCACACAATACGCTGCGGAAGATGCCGACATACCGCTACAACTCGAACCCTTACTGGCAGAGCAACTCACCAAAAATGACCTCGGCAACCTCTTCAGTGCTTTAGAAATGCCGCTGGTCGAAATCCTTGCGGATATGGAAGCAACCGGAATCCGCGTCGATACAAAACGACTGGAAAAATTGAGCCGGCAGTTCGGCTCGCGACTTGATGCACTTGAAGCAGAGATTTATGAACTTGCGGGGATATCGTTCAATATTGCATCTCCGAAGCAATTGGCTCACATTCTTTTTGAAACCCTGGAACTTCCCGTCATTAAAAAAACAAAGACGGGGCCGAGTACCGACGCCGATGTTCTGGACCAACTCGCCGACCTGCATCCGCTGCCTGCAAAAATCATTGAATATCGCCAATTCGCAAAACTCAAAAATACGTATGTCGACGCCTTGCCCGATTTGGTCCATCCCCAGACCGGTCGCGTGCATGCCTCGTTTAATCAGGTAGTGGCAGCAACCGGTCGCTTAAGTTCGAGCGATCCGAACCTCCAAAATATTCCGATTCGATCCAAGGAAGGACGCGAGATCCGCTCCGCATTTCTTCCGGGCGAACAGGGGTGGCAGCTCCTGGGGGCCGACTATTCCCAGATTGAACTGCGGGTGCTTGCCCACTATGCCGACGATGAGGTACTGATCGCTGCATTCGATCGAGATGAAGATATTCACGCCCTGGTGGCGAGCCAGATTCACGACGTGCCGCTCGCCGAGGTCACCTCATCGATGAGACGAGGAGCAAAGGCAGTAAATTTCGGCGTGATTTACGGTCAAAGTCCGTTCGGTCTGGCCAAGGCACTCCACATCGACCGCGACGAAGCAGCCGAGTTTATCGATGCCTATTTTTCCCGGTACCCCCGGATCGACGCTTTTCTCCACAAGACGCTCGAGGATTGTCAGAAGCAAGGTTACGTCACGACCCTTTTTGGGCGGAAGCGGGAAATTCGGGGAATCCGTAGCGAGAACACAGGGAGACAGCGCAACCTTGCCGAGCGCATGGCAATCAACACCGTGATCCAAGGATCGGCGGCCGACTTGATGAAA
>JAQWPY010000064.1 GCA_029245145.1 Pirellulales bacterium
CTAAAAACGCGACCGACTGCCTCGTGTTTGCCAATCTAACTGGGGGGCCGAGAGCAAAAGAAGTCATTGTCAAAGATCGCTATCGGCGCATCTGGGCATACGACTACGATGGCAAAGAGCTCTGGGGTGGAGAGTGGAAACCGGGGGGGTATCCCACCGCCCACCAGCCGCGACCGATCGACCTGGATGGCGACGGCAAGGATGAAATCATGGCCGGTTACGCCATGCTCAATCACGACGGGGCTCTGCGGTGGACCTATCGCTCCAAGGTGATGGATCAATCGCACGGACATCTCGATTGTTGCCGTGTCCTCAAGCGGGGAGACACGCCAGAGGATTATCGTCTCATTCTTACATGCTGCGGTGACGACAACATTGCCTGTGTCGATGGCAATGGAAAGATCATCTGGGAACGGCCCGGCTATCACTTTGAATCGGTACAACTCGGCGATATCTTCCCGGACGTACCGGGCCCCGAACTACTGGTCGATATCGCCCATCAGCCCCGCGGCGAGAGCCCGTTGTGGGTGATGGACTCACGCGGAAGAGTGCTGGGTAAAATGATCCTCGATTCCAGTCGCATCCACGATTTAGTCGACTGGACCGGAGACGGCATCAGCGAGATTATCGTTTCCGCCGATCGCGGCATCATCAATCGACAGGGCCGCAGGATTGGCACCCTCGACGCGGGCAGTCGCGGTGGTGCCCTGCTGCTCGGTGACATGACAGGCGACGGCATTTCTGATATCACAATCATCACCGCCGACCCCTTGGGGGCACACATCTTTGAAAATCGTCACGGGACAACGCCCGCCGCCCTCGGTTGCGGCGTGAACTTCACGCTTTATTGAAAACCCGCTGCAGGGAGATATGATCTCATGGTTAAAACGGAAAGTACGATGCTCGCGCTCGGATCGACCGCGCCCGATTTTTCCTTACCGAACGTCGACGGACAAATGGTATCGCTTCGCGATTTTGATTCGCCAAGCGCGTTGGTCGTGATGTTCATCTGCAACCACTGCCCCTATGTGAAGCATGTCGCGGATCAACTGGCACTGATCGGACGGGATTACATGGCCAAGAATGTTGCCATCGTCGCCATCAGTTCCAACGACGTCGCCAACTACCCGGCCGATTCGCCCGAGCAGATGGTTCGTGAAGTGGAGGAGCGTGGATATGCGTTTCCCTACCTCTACGACGAAGACCAATCGGTAGCCCACGCCTATCACGCCGCCTGTACCCCTGACTTTTTTGTATTCGACGCCGACCGCAAACTGACCTATCGAGGACAACTCGACGACAGTCGACCCGAGAGCGGAATCCCCGTGACCGGCGCCGACCTGAGAGCGGCGATCGATGCAACCCTCGCAGGAGCGCCCGTTACCGAGAACCAAAAGCCTTCGCTCGGTTGTAATATCAAGTGGATCGAAGGCCGCGAGCCGGCGTACTTTCCTCCGAGCGGTAGTTGATCGCGGCATTGACGAACGCCTTGCGCTGAGAGAAGATAGAGGAGTTGCCAAGACTGCAACGCCCGCCTGCGATTCCCCACCTTAATGCTTGAATTTTCGACCAAGGACTCCGTCATGTTCAATCCCAAAGCATTTGCTCTGCTGTTGATTTCGACCCTCCTGTGGGCCAACCCCCTCCTCGCCGAAGACGACAAAAAAGATGGGGCGGCAAAAGGCGCCGACACCACCGAAGCGAAAGACAAAACAAAGAGCGAGGAGCCTGCAAAGGATGAAAAACCGCTGGTCACTGACCCCGAACTACGGAAAGTGATCCTCGAAATCAAACGGCGGCGGCAAATCGAAGGCGATCAAATCACCATGGACGATCTGCGAAACGTCTGGTCGCTCGATGCCAATAACAAAAATATTTCCGACCTCACCGGATTGGAATACTGCATCAACCTGGGCGATGCCAAGCTCGCCGGCAATCAAATCAAAGACGTGACTCCGTTGGCAACGTGCCAGAGCCTGCAACTTCTTGATCTGGCAAGTAACCAGGTGGCCGATCCATCGCCTCTTGGTGCACTCAAAAAACTTCAGTACCTCAACCTTGAAAACAACCGCATCGACTCGCTCTCAGGCATCGATCATTGCGAGGCCCTCAACAGCCTGTACGCGGCGGGCAACAACATCGAGGACATCGAACCGGTTGCCAAACTGAAAAAACTCTGGTCGCTCGATTTGAGCCGAAACAAAATCAAGGACATCGGCCCCGTCGCACAGCTAACCCGACTCAGTCAGTTGGGGCTCTCCGAGAATCAGATCAGCGATGTCTCCGCGGTTCCACCGGGCAACGGAATGTATTCCACCTATCTCAGTGGTAATCAGATCACCGACATCACGCCACTGGTCGAAATGGCCGCGGCTGACGCCGAAGGGGATCGACGATTCGTCAGTTTCTGGCGACTCTACCTGAGCGATAATCCACTGAGCGAAGGGTCAAAGACCGAGGGACTCGACGCACTGCAGGCCGCGGGGGTCCGTCTCAACCCGAGCAATTAAGCGGCCGGCTGTTCCCGTCGCCGCCACCCCGTCAGCCATACCAGGCCCACCATGGCAAGCAGCAGGCTCGCCGGCTCCGGAATCGCAGTTCCCCCACCTCCCGCCGTTCCATAGATAGCCACGGCTCCGGCAATGTCACCGGTCCCGAGCGTCAATTCGGTGTAGGGCGACGAGAGTACCGAATCCGACACGCTGTTGTGGGCGAACCCGAGAATGTGGCCAATCTCGTGCATCGCAATATTGAGAAAATAATCTTGTCCGAGTAAATCGTCCCAGAGATACGCATCGGATCGGAAGCGAATATCACCGGCTCGACTCAGATTGTACCCATTATCCACCGGCGTTCCCGGCTCCGGGATCGGAGTGGCCTGCGCCAAAGCGGTCGCGCCTCCCAGTCCCGCCTGATCGAACGCCATGAAGCGAATGTGGCCCACCCCGGACTCAGATCCCCGATCCGCAAATAAAAGGCCCGACGCGCCAATCGATACATCACCAGTCTCGGCGATGTATCCCAGATTGGTGATGTCCGCCGCCGATGCCCACGCATCGACCGCTGCTTCGAGGACCGATCCATAATCATCGAGACTCGAAAGGCCCGTGACACCCATCTCGGTAAAGTCCTTCGTGACCCGACTCGAATCGTTCGACTGCTCGACCCCACCTGGAACCATACTCCAGGTGAGCGATGTCGGTTGCGGGGAGTCGTCGGGAGAACGGACCGAGGTGCCATTCGGCCCCGGTACCCAGGCGTTATTCTGATGCAGCCAATCCTGACCACTAGCCGGGCCAACGAACGCGACGCTAAGCCATCCGCCGATTACAAATCGTCCCCACCAGCACTTTTGTAGCCCAAGCACGAACAATGGAACTGCCCCCTGGAGTGGATCTTTTCGCGATCTTGCGCCGCATCCCTGTTGTAAGGCCAGCCGAACACAAACTCAACAAATTTGTTCCGCCCCACGATCCTTCTTTTTGCTGCCAACTGCCCTTTCTCGCATGGGCCAAATACCTCGGCACAACCGTCACATCCAGCAGGCGAGGCGGATTGCTGCACTTTTTTTTCACCAATTCACGTTGTTTTTAGCCGCTCATCGACTGCCCGATTCCCATTCCAGTTACACTGACACCGGAGGTAACAATCCGGATTTTCTGCTCGGCGCTTATCTGAATGCCCGCCATGAAGCTCAGCATCTTAATTCCAGTCTACAACGAAAGCGCGACGCTCGAGGAGCTCCTCTCGCGCGTTCTAGCACTCGAAGTCGAGAAGGAACTGATCCTCGTCGACGACAACTCGACCGACGGCACGCGAGAGATACTCAAACGCTACGAGGGGCAACCCGATATACGTGTCGTATACCACGATCGCAATTATGGAAAGGGTCGCGCCGTCCGCACGGCGCTCGATCACGCCACCGGCGAAATTGTGGTAGTTCAGGATGCTGATCTCGAGTACGATCCTGGCGATCTAGTGCAAATGATACCTCCCATTGAGCGCGGGGAGGCCGACGTCGTCTTCGGGTCGCGAAGGCTCAAAAAAGACAATCCACGCTCGCTCCTGAGCTTTTTCATCGGCGGCATGACCCTCAACTGGATTACCTGCCGGATGTACGGAATCCGCATCACCGACTGTGCCACCTGCTACAAGATGATGAAGACCGAACTACTGCGATCGCTGAATCTTAAGTGCGATCGGTTTGAGTTCTGCCCGGAAGTGATTGCCAAACTCTCGCGGCGAAAAATTGAGATTATTGAATTGCCAATATCGTATGCTCCGCGTACGATCGAGGAAGGCAAGAAGATCCGCTGGAGGGATGGGATCGAGGCGCTTTGGACACTGATTAAATTTCGCTTTTCAAAGTGAACCGGCCACGGAATCACCATGCTAAAGTATCACCGCATCCTGCGAGGCATCCTCAGCGGCAACATTCGTCGCCGCCCATATCGCCTGAATGTGAGTCTTACCAACCTCTGTGACTCACGTTGCAAGACATGCGATATCTGGCAGATTTACCCTCAGAAGCGAATGCCCCTGCGTGAAGAACTTACCCAAGAAGAATTCCAGAATATTTTCCGCCAGCTACCCTCCTCAGTGATGTGGGTCAGCTTTTCCGGTGGCGAACCGCATCTCCGCAAAGATTTTTGCGGCATTATGGAATCGTCGTTCAGAGATGTTCGGAATATCGCCATGGTCAACGTGCCGAATAACGGCATCAAGGCCGACCGGTGCGTCAACGACTGGAAACACCTGCTCGCGATTCGTCGGCGGCCCTTTGTCTACATCACGATGAGCCTCGATGGCGAAGGCGCGGTCCACGACGAGGTGCGCGGAGTGGAAGGGAATTATGAAAGTGCGGTAGCCGCATTTGAAGAAATCGATGCGCTCTGCAAGCAACATGGAAATGCAGCGATCGGCATCGGATTAACGATTTCAAAATTCAACTTCGACCGGATCATGCCCTTTGTACATCAAGTGATCGACAAGGGGATCTCGCTCAAGATCGAGGCGGCAGACAGCGGAGACTTGTATTACCAAGGACAGGATACCGATGAGCGACCTGACCTCGAACACGAAGGCATCCGCGAGGTGATTGCCGAGATCTACGCGTTGCAGAACAAACGCCAATGGAAGTGGAGTTCTCCGATCGACTTCCTTACCCGCAACCACGTCCGCGGCGCCCTGAGGTTCCTCGACAATCCTGAGAAATTAGTCATCCCTTGCCGCGCCGCCCACTCGAACTATGCAATCGATTGCTATGGCAATGTGAATCCTTGCTTTTTCTTTACTACGGGTCTCGGCAATGTCCGCAAGTACGACTACGACCTATGCCATCTGCTTGAAAGCCAGCGCGATAAGGTTCAAAAAGCGCAACAGACGATCAAAGATGGAAAATGCCCCCGGTGCTGGCATGTCTGCAATTCGATCGACTCGATGATCGATCGCAAGTTACGAAAGCCATGGACTCTTTTCAACGTTTAGTCGACGCTCGAATTTACTGGCCCTCGCGGGGCGAAAGTAACATGCGCCGATAGATATTGCGCTCGACATCACGGTGCAGTACGTCTCCGATCTTGGCGATAAAATAGATCTTCCGCCGTGGAACCAGGCTCCGAGACAATTCAGAAATCTGATTCCCCGTATCGGAAGCAGTATTCACATTGGGTTTCATTACATCCAACGCGGTGTTCACCTGCCCGCGAAGCACGGCGGTTAACCGCATATCAAATGCCACGGTATTTTTTTCTTCTTCGCTTAGATCGGGGTGCCCGGCAAGATATTGCCTTCCGTAAAGAATACGGAACGGAACTCGCTGCTGGTTGAGATTCTTCCAAATATCGACCTGTTGCCCACCGAGGGAGTATTTTTCGATGAGGCGTAACTCATCGTGCCCAGGTTGTATCTCGCTACCTGATTTGACGAATATGAGATCTGCATTGCCGAGCACCTCGCGCTCCGTAAGCGGGAACTGATAAGACTGCCAGCCGCAGCGTCGATTGAGCGTATTGAAGATACTCACAATCGAAAGATCTTGATATTCGAGGTCCGGCAACAACTCTTTTATGTTTTCGGGCCGATCATACGTGTGAAGGTCCACAACCACAGCAGGCCAGAGGGCCCAACTTACGGCAAGGGCCTCGTTCGGCTCAAAACCGACCAACACCACATTCTGATTGAATCGCCAATGATCCTTAAGGACCGGCGGTGGCGTTGAGAGATACGCAGGATTGTTGATCTCGGGCGCAGCCAATTGCCTTTGCAATCCATCGAGCGCTAAAGGGCGGTCCAGGAAATACGGAGTTTCGCGGAACCCCGATGTCACCGCGAAATATTGTAAAACTGAAAGCACGCTCACGACCGACAACAGCGCAACCCGCAGCGATCGACGCTCCAACGATTCGATTGCCGCGACG
>JAQWPY010000066.1 GCA_029245145.1 Pirellulales bacterium
TAACTCCAGACCTCGCCCACATCCAGAATGGTGTCCGCATTCGTATCGCCTGAAATATAAGTCGCGCCGTCCACCACCACATCCGTCAAACCCGTGTTCCCCGTGTTTGACAACGCGTAGTTCGCAGCAACCGAACCGCCCGAGAGAACGTAGGCCGAATCGAGTGTCTGATCCACCGCAACGCCGACCACCGCACCGAAATAGCTGCCACTCGCAGTGCCGCTCACCCCAGTATCAGTTAACGCGTCGCGGGCCGTGACCGCTGCCGAGAGAGACTGAGCGCCCGCAAGCGCTTCGCCCGTGTGGGCATAACTCCAGACCTCGCCCACATCCAGAATGGTGTCCGCATTCGTATCGCCTGAAATATAAGTCGCGCCGTCCACCACCACATCCGTCAAACCCGTGTTCCCCGTGTTTGACAACGCGTAATGGGTGGTCACGCTCTCTCCAGCGAGTACGAGGAGATTTTCCCCTGGATTTGCGCTATCAAGATTGATCGCGAGTGCTGGAGAAACTCCAAAATAGCCGGCTGAGACAGAATCGCTCAACGCAATATCGAGGGTCGGATAGACGGCTCCACAATAGACCCGCCCCACGTTTTGACCCGACCCGACAACATCTTCCAGGCTGAACTGCCAGACTTCACCCGGATCGAACAGGAGGTTGTTGTTCAAATCGCCAACGTTCGCATCATTCCCATTGCGATGTGGCGTGAACATCACATCATCGCTCGAATCGTTCGGCGTCTGTCCGTCGAAAAACACGGTCGGCGAACTAAGCGCAATCTGCTGTATATTCGTCACCGAAACGGCATGATTGATCGTCGTCCCTGTCACCAGATAACCGGAAGAGAAATCGAGACCGTTCGCATCGTAGGAAGTCAACTCGATTCCAACATCGAGCGACGGCAGATCGTCGTCAACAACATCCAAGACAACTTGGCTATCGCGAAAACGCTCGGCCGAGGCCGTGACTGTCATTGTGAACGCATCGTACGGCAGCGAGTTATCAATCAATTCAACCGCAAAATTTGCCGAGGAGGCGCCGGCGGGAATCAAGACCGTTTCGGGGAGACTGACGCGGTCCGTATGACTGGTTTGAAGGGAGACCAGCAAATCCTGATCAGTCGCGCCACCCCGTGTAATGGTGGCGGAGAGCGTTCCCTCAGCTTCCAAAACGACGCTCGGCACTGCCGATATTTCTAAACCGTATTCGGCATAAATTTCAAATTCTTCATCTGCCAACGGAATTTGCACCGTTGAATCATCCGCCCCATCAACAACCTGAAAACCGTCGATTCCAAAAAGATAATTTGGATCAACCGTAATGGAAAAATAGTATCCGAGATTACTGTATGCGGCCCCATCATTCGCCTGAGCGTTCCAACTTCTGGAAAAAAGTGATTCACCCGAGGAGGGCGTCTGTTCGTTCGATTCATCTTCGACGACAATCGTGGCCGAATCCAGGCCATCGATGTCAAAGTTCACCGTTCCACCGCCTTCATCGTGCGGGGCGTCGACCAAGATGACCAATCCGACATCGCCGGAGTCGTCCTCATGTACGACGAACGTTACGTACCCAGATGCTTCGTATCCGGTATTGGAGGAGTGTGTATTTTCCGTGTTGTATCCGTAAAAACTTACGATGTCCGAACCACTTTGAACTGTCGCAACGGGAGCAAACATATCGCCTTGAGCGACGACGATTTGCGGTTCGTGAATATCAGACTGGTCGTAGTTTCCTGCATCTTCGGAAACGAGACCGCCATCGTTGGCCGTTAAGAGACGCCGCGGTTCTAGCGGCTCGACAAGCAAGCGTGAACGGCGATCGCCCGACACGGCACCACCCGTGCAGCCTCGCCCTCTTCGTTGTCCGCGCCTACGTAGATACATCGACTCTCCCTGATGTAGATTGTATTTCTGACGCCCAAATAAGCCAAGAATTTGGTAAGTAAATAACAACTCCTTTGGGGGGGTTCATTAAAACACTGGGCCGCATAATGCGGGCGACCCTTCCCTGACACGTGTGAAATGCGAAAGACCCCGCCTCAATTGCCCATTAAATGCTGAAACTCAGGCCGTTTGCGGAGTGGTAACAAGTCGCGATTTTGTGGGATTAGTTTTTTGACCGACGGGGCCGCATCGATCACCTGCTTGAGCAACGCAATCGATTCTTTTGCCCGCTCATCGGCAAGTGCCTCATTCTGCTGTTCCTTCTCCGCGATCTCGGCAGCCAGGGCAAAGATACCAGCCGCATTTAGGAGTACCTCCAGACGCTTTCTCGCGTCCATGCGGCCAGCGAGGGAGACCGCAGCAGCGGCATCCTCAATCGCCGGAACATCCTCTCCAAGCCTTGCGCGGGCAACCCCTCGTCCGATGTGCGCTTCGGCACGCTCGCGCTTCGAGAGGTCGTCGCGGGATAGCAGACGATCGAACTGATCTCGAATCGATTCTTCGTTGGTCAATCGAGACCAATTCAATTTCAAGGGGAGCGCTGGGTTTGGATAACCATACCGCATCGCTGTTTGATAATCGAGTTCCGCCTCATCGTTGCGACGACTATACATTTTTAAATCGCCTAGCATCTTGTACAGGTCGGCCACTTTATCACCTCCCAAAAGCTCGACCAGTAAATCAATCGAGACGCTGTCGGCTACTTCCTGCAAATCCTTGATCGCGCCGGCCGACCGGCCAAATAAATCGGGTGCATCCGCTCTGCTTCTGTCGCGTTTGAGTTCGCTCTGCCAAAGCGCCCAACGGGTACGTCCTCGACCGAATCGTGGCTCAATAAAAGTAGGATTCATTCGCAGGGACCGGTCGAAATAAGCCTCGGCACGCTCAAGTTTTGCATCGGCTGCATTCGTATCGCCCGCAGCAATTTCTTTTTGCGCCTGGCGATCAAGCAACAAACCTAAATTGTATTCGTTTTTTGCATCCTTGGGGGCTTTCCGCTGCGCGTCGAGTAAGTCTTGAAAGGCGGCCTCGAACTCGCCACTCTCCATCCGTGCCTTGGCGCGTCCCCGTAACGCCGGAACATAGCCCGGATACTGCTGCAACGCCTCGGTGTACGTGGCAATTGCCAAATCTCGCTCACGCTCCGCCTCGCTTCTCGCGTGTGTCCCCCCACGCGCTGCGAGCAAATTGGCTTTCTGCTCAAGTGCCTCTCCTTGGTTAATTTTCGCCCAAGGGGTCGCATTTTTTTGGAAAGATTGATCGAATTGATCAATCGCCTGATCGATCAGCTTCTCTTTCGCTCGTAGTTGACTTGAATTTGCACGGCGTTGGTTGATTTGCGCTGCTTGACTTAAAAAAAGTTTCCCCCGGGAAAGGAAAATATAAAAGTCACCTGGATTTCTCGATTCCGCTTTCTCCAACTGGGAGATTGCTTCATCGAAGTTACCCAACTCCACGAGCAAATCTGCTTTTATCGCGTAGGGACGCGATTCTCCCGGACGGAGGCGTATCGCCTGATCGCAACTTTCAATGCCCCTTGCCGTCTCATCGCGATTACTTCCGATCTGCCCCAACCGCAAATGAAGGGCCGCAAGATTCAACAGGGTCAAATAGTCACTCGGCTCCTCCTCGAGAGCTCGTTTTAAATAATTGATCGCGCCATCGGAGCGACCAGCTTGTCCCTTGAGGTTCCCCTGATTTGCGGCGATGCCGAATTTGGCCCTGAAATCCAATGCTGAGTTGGCCGGGAGGTCGGCTAACCGCATCTCTTCCTGCTTGAGAAGTTCCGCCTCACCAAGGGCCTGCAAATAATCGGCCCTCATGCGAGAAATAGCCCAACGAGGCTGATCGACCTGTTCTGCGTCACGAAGCCACTGCAGCGCGGTCCGCCGGACACTATCCTTTTTGTCCACGGGGGAAAGCCGAACCTCCAGGTTGGCTAATTGCACCAACGCCTCGGCAATTTTCCTTCGATAGTCGAGGATTTGCTCTGGGTCGAGCCCCTCCATCGCACCCAGACTGTCATCCGTAAGACGCTTCTTCAATCCGCTCGATTCAAACGATTGGTATATCTCTCGACCCAACTTCCGGGCACCGACCAAATCCTCCTCAAATGCCTTCGCACGAAGGTCATCGAGTTTGACAATGAGACTGTCAAAATTCTGCCTCAATGTTTTTTGGTTCGCAATAATGCCTTCAATCTTTTCTCGTTGCTCTCGCGTCGCGGTATAGAACGTTTGTAGCGAAGTGCGCTTTTCAGCAATTCCCTCTGCTTCGGCAAACAGGCCTAACGCCCTGGAAAATTCCTGCTCGCGCAGGGCCATCTCACCAGCAGCGACTTTTTTCCGCACCTCTTCCAGTGAGTCGCGATCCCGAGCGGCCTCCACTTCCGACCAAACTGTCATTCCCACGAGTAACGTGACGAGAAGCGCCGAGATTGTACTCACCGCAACCTTGTGCCTGCGAGCAAACCGCATCGCTCGTTGCACGGTCGGTTCACGATAAACCGACACCGGCTCGTCGGCCAAATAGCGCTGCACATCATCGGCAATGTCACCTGCGGTGGCATACCTCTCCTCGGGATTGAGCGCCATGGACTTCAGACAAATTGCCTCCAGAGCGGGTGGCACTCCACGGGCAACTTCGTGAGGGGGCTTAAAATCTCCCTGACAAACCTGTTCGAGTGCCGTTTCGCCCTGAAACGGGAAAAGTCCAGTCAGGAGACGGTAAAGCGTCGCGCCCAAACTATAAATATCGCTGCAGGGACCGACCGCGTCGTTCGTTCCGGTCGCTTGCTCTGGACTCATGTAAGCGGGTGTACCAACCACAGACCCCGGGAGCGTGGTACTCGCATTACGAATCCGTACAGGTCGACCCGCATCCTCCTCATCGGCACTCGG
>JAQWPY010000070.1 GCA_029245145.1 Pirellulales bacterium
CCCCGCCCATCAAGGGTTTCACCGAGTCCGGGATGCTCGCAGCGGCTGAATCAATGCAATTTAGAGGCCAGCTGTAAATTTGTAGCGGTTATGCGGTTCGTGATATTCAGAGTTTTGAAGGATCGTGATTTTTTCTGTCCGCCCCTCGCACTTTTAAGGGGGTCGGATAATCAACTACGACGGTGAATTCTACGTCGTTCCACCCTCGAACATCACGGTATCGGCATCTTCGTACGCGGGCGCACAGCAGCAGATGAATTTTAACGTGCCAACACCCCGGTTCACGATTTGATGTACGATTCCCGGGGGGATCGCGATTGCATCACCGACACCCACGCTTTGTCGTTCGTCTGCGATAATCATCTCGGCCTCACCTTCCAAGATGTAGTAAATTTCTTCTGTTTGCGGATGAAGGTGCGGAATGGTTCCCGTACCTTCCGGCAAGCGCGCCTCGGCCAAACTCTGGTTTCGAATCGCTGAGTTGCGATGCGCGAGCAGTTCTCTGATCTCCGAACCGTCTTTTGTTCGGAATGCCGGCACGCGATCAATGTTCTGAATATCCATTCAGTCCTCCTTTTGCTTATTTGCGAAAAAGGGCAATGGTGGCCGGAGCGTAATGGCGCACATCCCAGTCCGCAAGCAGAGGAAGCCTGGTGTAATCGAATCGATTATCGGATTCAACGACAATTTGGCTTCCCGAGGCCGCTATTTCGACCCACGCGGTAACGAGCTGAATCATTTTATCGGTAGCAGATACAAAAAGGTCATAGGGAGGTGCACAGAGGACAAGCCATGGGTCGGGAGGAAAGTCCAATCGCTTCCGACTCCAAACGAAGACATCGGAAGTCGCGATCTTTGATTGCGGTGCAACATTTAAATGATCGATGTTGCTCTGGATGGTTGCCGCCGAAGGAAAATGGCGTTCAACGAATGTAGCACTCTGTGCGCCGCGACTGAGCGCCTCGAGTCCCAACGCCCCGGTACCGGCAAAGAGGTCGATCGCGTGCAACTGCTCGACGGTCGGACCAACAAGGTTGAAAATGGCCTCACGCACACGATGCTTCATCGGTCGGGTGACCGGGTCTCCGTGGTAATTGATTTTATGCCCACGGAACTTGCCCCCCACGATCCGCAACGGCATCGGAGAAGCAGTATCTGGCGCTTTCGTTTTCTTCCCTTTTGGCTTTGCTGCCATGGAATTTATTTTCTTTGGCCGGTCGGACGGAGACTTTTCTATTGTACAGAGCCTTGCAACGATCGATAGGCGATAGTTCAATGATAGGGAGTGGCTGCATGGCCGGAATCATTTTTTAATATCCATCACAGTCGTCATCGACGACACGGTATCGAGATTGAAGAGATGAATTTATTGCGTTTTGTGATTGTTTTTATTTTTTATGCGTTTGTCTCCATCCCGCTTCAGGAAGTGGATGCGAAAAGTGACGACGATGCCTACACCGAATCTCTGGCTGCATGGAAGGATGGAATTGTAGCCTTGCAGCAAATCCGCAACCAACTTGCAGTGACTGCGGGAGAGGAGGTCGCCCCGCTCCGCGCTCGCTATATGGAGGCAATCCGAGACGGAAATGATGCACTAATGAAATTTACCGCTGCTGCAGAAGCTGAGTTGGCAGGCAACGGTGAGAGAAAAAAAGAGGCTGCCAACTTTCTAAAGGTTCGCCTGATAGGGCTTGAGGCATTGGATGACTTTGAGCGCATGGCGAGAATTGGCCAATTGCTGATGGAGAATGGCTATCAGGAACGTCCGATTTTAGTGGCAACCGGAGTTGCCGCGTATATGACAAATCAATTCGAGGTTGCAAAGGATTGTTTGGAGCGTGCGAATGAAAAAGAGCCTCTCATTAGCCGCAATCGAGAGTTGTTTGGTGCCATTCCGGTGCGGGAGGCTGCATGGAATGAAGAACGTCGCATTCGAGAGGCAGAGCAGATTGCCGACGATCTCCCTCGCGTGAAACTTTCCACGTCACAAGGTGACATCGAATTAGAACTTTTTGAAAACGAAGCCCCCGAAACTGTCGCTAATTTTATCCATCTCATCGATCAAGGATTTTACGATGGCTTGGACTTTCACCGCGTGATTCCCCATCATGTGGTCCAGGGGGGGTGTCCTCAGGGGGATGGCACGGGTGGTCCCGGGTATACGATTCGTAGCGAGTGCCTCGAAGGAGATCCCCGCCGTCACTTCCGTGGGAGCCTTAGTATGGCGCGCTCCGCTGAGCCGCACTCGGGTGGTTCGCAATTCTTTTTGTGTTTGACGCCAACCAGCCATCTCGACGGACAGCACACTGTTTTCGGTCGAGTCACCGACGGGATGGATGTCCTTGCGAAACTTCAGCGACGCGACCCGAGTAAAAAAATGGACCCCCCGATCGAAGCCGACAAAATTCTGAAGGCCCAGGTCGAGCGACGCAGAGACCACGAGTATCGCCCCACCCCGTACGTTCCTGGCGAAGCACCGGACTCAACTTAACTCGAGCATACGCTCGAGTGCGACTAAAGACCAACGGGCGATCTCAGGGTCAACCTCGATTGTGCCGACGGGTGTTCCCGCATCAAGATTTTCGAGCGTCCAGCAAAGATGCGCCAGATCAATTCGGTACATGGTAGCGCACATGCAGACCACTGGTGAGAGAAAGTGAATCTCTTGCTCGGGATGTTCTTGTTTGAGGCGATTCACCAAATGTAATTCGGTGCCAATCGCCCATTGTGTGCCGGCAGGGGCCTGGCGAACCACATCAATAATCTTCGCGGTCGAGCCCGCTTCATCGGCAATTTCGTATACTTCGCGAGGACACTCGGGGTGCACCAAGATTTTTATTTGAGGGTACTGTTGTCGGAATTGGGCAACGTGGCCTGCGGTGAACATTTGATGCACGCTGCAGTGCCCTTTCCAGAGAAGGACGCGACTTTGCTGTAATTCGGCAGCTTCATTCCCCCCACCGAACTCCGCATATGGATCCCAGACCGGCATCTCGGCGGGGTCGATTCCCATCGACATGGCCGTGTTCCGACCCAGGTGTTGATCGGGAAAAAAGAAGACGCGATCGCCGCGTTCGAATGCCCATCGCAAGACGCTCTCTGCATTGCTCGATGTGCAGACAATCCCGCCGTGACGCCCGCAAAAAGCTTTCAGCGATGCCGCTGAGTTAATGTAGGTCACAGGAACTATTTTTTTTGTGTCGACATGCTCGCTCAATTCGGACCACGCTGCCTCGACTTGATCGATTTCCGCCATATCGGCCATCGAACACCCGGCCGCCATGTCCGGAAGTAAGACCGAAACTCGCTCGCCACCGCGGTCTTGGAGTTTCTCGGGCCGATTGGCAAGAATGTCGGCCGTCTCCGCCATAAAATGAACGCCGCAAAATGCGATGACGCGGCAGTGCTCACTCGCTGCCGCCTTTTGGCTCAATCCCAGGCTATCCCCACGTAGATCGCTGTGTGCGATCACTTCATCCTGTTGATAGTGGTGCCCCAGAATCACCAGCCGCTTGCCCCACTTTTGGCGAATCGCTTCAATGCGTGCCGAGAGTTCGGCGTTCTCCGACTCCTTGAAGGGGGACAGAGCGTATGTGGGAAGTGGATCGCTCGTGGTGGGCATGAGAAAAAGTGCAATTGAGTATTTTTTGTCTGCCCCCATTGTACGCTTCTCCCTTTACGTAAGGCGAGTCCCCGAGGCACCACCCTGGCGAATCTTTTTTTCTACGAGATAATAGCGGTTCTCATCAGGGTGACGCCTTTGCACGTATCACCCCATCCTTCGAGAAGCGATTGGCTCAGCTAGACAATGATTTTATTGATCGATAACTACGACTCGTTTACGTACAACCTCGTACAAAGACTCGGCGAATACGATCCCGATCTGGATCTTCTTGTGCGACGGAATGACGCGATCTCGGTCGACGAAATTTTCTCGCTTCAGCCGTCGCATGTGATTATCTCCCCAGGGCCGTGTACGCCCAATGAAGCGGGTATCTCTCTGCAGGCAGCGGATCAACTGGCGGGTAAAATTCCATTGCTCGGAGTCTGTTTGGGGCACCAATCGATTGCGCAGGCGTTCGGTGCTAAGATTGTGCGTGCCGGGCAATTGATGCATGGTAAAACCGATGACATCCACCACGATGGCAAAGGGCTCTTTGCGGGGCTTCCGAGTCCGATCACGGCAACCCGCTACCATAGTCTGATCGTCGAGCCCGACACCCTCAGTTCGGAATTTGACGTGACAGCGTGGTCATTCGATCGCGATGGGAAAAAAGAAATTATGGGTATTCGGCATCGAGAGTATCCGCTCTTCGGACTACAATTCCATCCGGAAAGTTTTTTGACGCTTGATGGCAGCGCGATTCTCAGTCAGTTTCTTTCTGTCAGCATGTAGCGATCACTCAATGGAATCAATGAAAGATGGGCTCGATTCCGTTCGCACATATGATTTCAGTCCAAGAGGCACTCGAGGCGATCCAATGCGAGGTGACGCCGCGAAAATCCGAACTCCTTGCTACGGATCGCACGCTTGATTTCGTACTGAATGAAGACATCGTAAGTGACCAGGATGTGCCTCAACGTGACCAGTCGATTGTGGATGGCTACGCTGTCCGCTCTGCAGACTTCGCGGTTCGCGCGTTGCAACCTGAAGGCAGTGTGGTGGAATTGGAAATTGTGGAGGAGGTCACCGCGGGTCAGGTTCCAACCTGTGAGGTGCAAACCGGTCGGACGGTTCGCGTGATGACCGGAGTTGCCATCCCCCGGGGGGCCGATGCGGTGGTGATGACGGAACAAGTCGATGCTCTCGGTGAGCGGGGTATCCAGCTTGGTGTTGCCCGATTTAACACCAAGTCGGTGAAGGAAGGGCAAAATGTCATGCCCCGGGGAACATCGCTCGTTCGCGGCCAGGGAGTGCTTGTCGCCGGAACACGGTTGCGTCCCGCCGATATCGGCTTACTCGCGCAGATGGGTCGAGAGGAAGTTCGCGTGGTATCCAAGCCCACGCTTGCGGTACTGCCGACCGGAGATGAATTAGTCGCCCCGGGTTTCCTCCCGGGGCCTGGAAAAATTCGCAATAGCAATGGGCCGATGCTCATCGCCTGCGGTCGCCAACTCGGTCTGGATGTTACCGACCTCGGCATCGGACGTGATGAACCGGAAGTATTGAGGCAAATGATCGAGCGCGGACTACAAGCCGATGTCCTGATTCTCTCGGGGGGCGTTTCGGCCGGCACGCGAGATTTTGTGCCTCAGGTTTTGGAGGACCTCGGTGTACGGACTATTCTTCACAAGGTGCGCGTCAAGCCGGGTAAGCCCCTTTGGTTCGGTAAGGCAGGAAATGCGCGGCAGACTCTCGTGTTCGGACTCCCTGGAAATCCGGTAAGCAGTTTTGTCTGTTTTCATCTCTTTGTTAATAGTGCGCTGAAAAAGATGGGGGGAGAGTCACTCGATCACTCTTCCCTGCCGACGGCCACCTTAACCCATCGGTTTGATCGGGTGGGCGATCGGGCCGTGTATCACCCCGCGCAGCTTTTTTGGAACTCCCAGGGTCCGATGCTCAAGTGCGTTCGCTGGCAGGGGTCAGCAGATCTCAGGGCACTGAGCGAGGCCAATGCACTAGCGGTCTTTCCGCCAAGCACGATTGCCTATGAGGCAGAAGCGCGGGTGGCCTTTTTACCGCTCGACTGAAAAGCAGCGCCCTCTCCAAACCGCTATGGTCGGAATCGTTCTGCCCCTTTATGGTTTCCCTGAGGCGTTCGGTAAACGCGCTTGCCGATTACAAGTGCCAGGGTTGCGAGCATGAGAAGCGAAAAGACGGAGCGGGCGTCGGATGATGCCCTCGAATCACTACCACGCTGGTTCCATTCGACATGGATGCTGGGGCTCGCGAGCGGCATCCTGCTTTGGCTTGCCTTTCCGCCAGTCGACTGGGGACTGCTTGCTTGGTTTGCCCCGTGCGGATGGTTGCTCCTGATTCATTCCTCAAAGCTGTCGGGTCGTCGTCCGTATCTCATCCTGTATGCCGTTGGTTGGCTTTTTTACGGCGCGACCTTTTATTGGATTATGCTTCCGCACGTGGCGGCCATCTTTGGATGGCTCGCCCTGACCACCTACTTGGGTTGCTACCTTCCCGCCTTCGTCTTTCTTTCCCGTGTTGCCGTTCATCAGTTACGCATTCCGCTACTGTTCGCCGCACCACTCGTCTGGACCGGCTTGGAATTCATCCGGGCCCACATCATCACCGGATTTTTGATGGGGGCCTTGGCACATACTCAGCACGGGTGGCTCGCCATCATTCAGGTGAGCGACCTGCTGGGAAGTTACGGGGTGAGTTTTTTAATTATGTTTGCCGCAGCGAGTCTTACGAGTGTTATCGGTTATGGTGGGTCGAACCGCGCAGTCTGGCCACTCGCCGCAGCTGCAGCGGCAATGGTACTTGCCCTCTACTACGGTCATCAGAAACTCGAGGCACCTGCCGGACGTTTGGGTCCTCGCGTGGCACTCATTCAGGGGAACATCGACACGCATTTTGATCGTGACCCACAAGAATCGCAGCGGATGATCGCCGAGCAGTACTGGGAGTTGACGCGCGAAGCGCTCGCAGACCCCGGGCCACTTGCAATGGTCGTCTGGCCGGAGTCGATGGCGACGACACCGCATATCGAGATCGACCAGCACGCATGGCTCCCTGCGAGCGAGATTCTTTCCTGGGGCATTATGGATCGTGAGGAGGCCGAGTTGTTGGAGGCGGCGAGGCAACTTCCCCAGGTAGTCTATCGGCTGAAGGCGCATTCGCAGCGTGGGATTCAAGACCTCGGCAGGGAGATTCAGCGCATCCGTAGGCTACATAAACACGATGCCTCTCCCATCTCTCTTGTTGTGGGTACCGATGCGGAACACTACGGAGACGGCCGGTTGGATCGCTATAACACGTCGCTCTTATTAGGAGAGAAGGGAGAGGTCCTAGATCAGTATCACAAGATGCATCTGGTGATGTTCGGCGAGTACGTTCCGTGGGGCGAGTACTTTCCTTCGCTCTATCAATGGACTCCGTTACCGGGAGGTCTGACCCCGGGAAAGGAAGCAACAGTTTACGAAATTGCCGGTACCCGCTTTGCGCCGAGTATCTGTTATGAAACCGTGTTGCCGCATGTGATCCGCGGTCAACTGCTCGAACTCGAGACAGAGGAACGGTCTCCCGATGTCCTGTTGAGTCAAACGAACGATGGATGGTTCTGGGGATCGCCGGCACTCGATATGCATTTGATTTGCGGTGTTTTTCGAGCGGTAGAGTTCCGCTTACCTCTCTTGATTGCGGCGAACACGGGATTCTCGGCTTCGATCGATGGCCGGGGACGTGTTTCGTCTCAAGGGCCGCGTCGTAAAGCCAAGGTGCTCTTTACGCGACCGCAACTCGAACCGCTGGAAAGTTTTTATCTGCGCGCGGGAGACATCCTCGGGGTGAGCTGCGCATTTTTTATCTTGTTTTTACTCGGCCGGAGTCTGTTTTCAACTCTGCGGCGGCGGATCCCCTGAGGAAAACAGTGGAAAACAGTCACGGGAGGTCGGGTCGGTGGGATGAAAAATCGCGGGCATTTGGATGCGGCAATCGGCAAAGGGGCCAAAAGTGGGGTTTTTTGGTAACGGTTTTGCCGTTTATGCGGATCAGAGCCCCGATTAGAATTTCTAGCGCATTAGGTTTGTTTGACAGTCGATTTAAAACATACGTATACTTCTAACTAATAACCTCGTTTTTTGACTTCTTTGGCTGGCGTCGCTGGCCTGCAGAAGGTTTCAAGGAGGGGTTCGATGAACCTCGTCGGAAAAATATTTGTCTTCCTCATCTTCTGTATGAGCGTTGTTTTCATGTCTTTTGCGGTCATGATTTATGCAACACATAAGAATTGGCGGCAGGAGGTCATCCGGGAAGATGTCGGTTCGAATGGGCAGCCCGGATGGAGAAAGAGGTTCCAGAACGAAAAAAATAAAAACGCGCTCTTGGATGGACAGAAGGTGAAGTTGGAGGATCAAATTGCGACACAGGAAGCGGCAAAACGACAAGAGATTGCAAAGCTAGAGTCTGAATTACAAAGTCTGAAGATAAAGAACGACGAGCTTGAAGATTCTTATGTTAAGAAAACGACTGAGCTTAATGATTTGTTGAACGAGGTTAAAAAGCAGCAAGATGATCTGAAAGAACTCCGCGCAGAGAACGAGCAAATGCGGGTAGATATTGCCACGACCCGCGATGTCATTGATGAGCAACTAGAAAAATATCTCGTTCAAACCGAGCAAATGCACCAGGCGGAGGGAGAGCTAAAGCGGTTGGAGGAACGAAAAAAACAGCTGCTTGAGGAACTCACCTTGGCGGAGCGTGTACTGCAGGCCAATAACCTTCACAAACACACGCCCATTGATGATACACCCCCGCCGATTGACGGTGTGATTACTGCGGTGAAACGGATGAAAGACACCATTTATGTTGAGGTGACCGTCGGAACTGACGATGGAATCCGGCAGGGCAATAAGATGGAGGTGTACCGTGGTGGTCAGTATCTGGGGCAGATCGAAATTGTTCGCACAACGCCCGACAAGTCGGTCGGACGAGTCGACCGAAGCCGTCAGCAGGGCGAGATTCGCGCGCGTGACCGGGTGGAGACGCGACGTAATTTAAAATTTACAGCAGATAACTCATCCTAGCGTGCGGTAATTTTTTAGCGCGGTGGGAAGATTGTGTTCCGCTTTGAGTTTGAAAAAACCATCATCACTCTCCGCGAAAGAGGAGTGGTAGTTCTGTGAAATCATCGGAAAAACAGCGTGCAACAATTTATACCATGATGCTGATCGTTGCATTTGTGGCTTTGGTTTTAGCGTGCGTCGTAATGTATCTCGAACTGAAAGAATACGAATTCGATATCGAGGCAAAAGATTACGATGCTGCCCGGAATCGACCGGCGAGTTTAATTTCCGACGAGTCATTCATCTGAAATATGAGTCGATTCAGTCTGCGTCTGCACGCACCTCGCCGGTGCGCCCCTCACGATTGCAATATGATTCTTCTGTCGGTGCTAGCATGCAGCATCGTGTGAGTTGAGGGCAGGCACCTCCTTCAGTAATCGGTAGTTTTTCTTCGATCGTGCGCGATGCTCTCATCGGCACAACAATTACAACCGGTCGATTTTGTGGTGAGATTCTTTCAGCGGACCGGTCGGTCGGGACTCGAATACTTGACAGTCGCTCGGATTGCAATTAGTTTGACGGAGACGTATCGGAATGCGTTGATCCTTTAGCTAGTGACCAAGAACGCGTCTCTGAGAACCCTCGCCCCGGAAGTGGAGCCTCGCCGTGAAAATTAAAATCTGCGTCATTTTCCTGACTGTTGCTACTACCGGTTTGAGCGCATTTGCTCAAGCGACTGCTGAGCCCGAGGTGGCCTCATCTCCCCAGTACATCGAACGGACCGTCATGCGCCCGCAGATGATGACCGAAACGAAGATGTGTACCGTCACCGAATATCGGAACGAAACGAGAGAGCGCGAGTACACGGTATACAAACGCGTTGCAGAAACGTCTGCTCGTTCTTGTGATGTGACCGTGATGGTTCCCGAGCAACGGACCCGCGTTGAAAAATATACCGTGATGCGACCGGTCACGCGAACAGTTGCGCAGACCTACCAAGTGCGAGTTCCTGTCTGGCAAGAGGTTCCGCAATCCTATACGGTTCAGGTACCTCAGATCGAAGTGCGTCAAGCGTATCGCACCACCTGTCGCAAGGTGCCGGTCACCGCCATGAAGACCGTATGTCGCGATGCGGGTTGCTGGGTCAACCAAGCCACACAGGTCCCCGCGTGTGATCCATGCGGTCGCTCCGTGATGCGCACCGTATGTCGACCGGTGTATGTACCGAAAATGGTCTCTGAGCAAGTTCCCGTTACATGCTACAAGACCGAACAGGTCCGGGTGCCTTACCAACACCAGGTTACAGTTTGTAAACCCGAGGTGCGAACACGCACGGTGAGAGTGTGTAACTATCGAATGGAGACGCGTGAACGGAATGTGCAGGTTTGCGAAACCGAGTGCGTACCCATGACACGTCAGGTTCGTTACACCTGTATGGTGCCGCAAAAGCAGCAGCGGACCTACAATGTCACCACGTATCGGATGATCCCCGAAAAACGTGTCGAGACCTACAAGGTCTGTGTACCGCATCAGGTTCAGAAACCGGTTCAGGTTCAAGTGTGCAAGATGGTTCCTGAAACCGTCAGGGTTCCTGTATGCAATCCGTGCTGCGATCCGTGTGACGACTGTACTCTGTAAGGCACGGTTGTCGGATTACGGCGGCGAAACGACCAGTTCCCCCCTCTCCGGGCGAGGGTACCGAATCGCTCTTCGCGAATTGCCTCGGATGCTTCTAAAATGGCTCGACTGTGAACCCTTGCCTCGCGACCGCTTTACGCTGAGGACAAGCTCTCCTTTGGAAAGAGTCGATCGCATGAAGCCTCCTCTCAAAATCAAATTTACCGACTACTATCGCGGATGGGATAGTCAGCGCAATCTGTTCAGCGAACTGCTCGCAGAGATGTACGAACTGTCGTACTCTGATCAACCGGACATTCTTTTTTTCTTGCCGTTCGGTACGGACCATTTGCACTATCCATGCCGCAAGGTATTTATCACCGGTGAAAATATACGCCCGGATTTCAGCGTCTGTGATTATGCATTTTCGTTCGACTACCTTGATGATCCGAGAAATTATCGCTTCCCCTTGGCACTGTGGGGCAACATACAGGTCCCGGCAGAATGGAATCCGGAAAAGGCTTTGCGCAATAAAGATCGCTTTTGCAATTTCGTTTACTCGAATCCCTCGTGTCGTTTACGAAACGAACTCTTCGATAAGCTGAGTCGCTATAAAATGGTCGATTCCGGGGGGCGTTACAAAAATAACCTAGGACATCGTATCGATGACAAACACGCCTTTCTGCGGCAATATAAATTTACGATTGCCTACGAAAACAGTTCGCATCCGGGTTATGTCACCGAAAAGATTGCCGACGCGTTCGCTGCCGATTCCTTGCCAATCTATTGGGGCAACCCGGAGGTAGGTCGAGACTTTAATCCTGCCAGCTTTATCAATTACCACGATCTGGGGAGCAATGATGCGGTGATTGAAAAGATCATCGAACTTGATCAGAACGATGATGCCTACCTCGAGGTCATCCGCCAACCAAGGTACCCCGAGGATTCCTTTCCCGGCTTTGCCCGGCCCGAACGCATCCGAGAGCGGTTGCGGCAGATTGTCGAATCTTCCGCGTCGCCACGCCGGGTTACTGGTAGAGATCGATTTGCCCATCGCGCACGCTACGCAAGAACAAAATGGACGCGTCGTTTGCAGCGCTGGCGGGGCCGCCTCTGGGGTTGAACTGATGTAGTTCCGTTTGCTGCATTGGTATCACTTCATTTCAAGAAATTCCCCCGAATCGACATCTTTCCCGTCGACCCGGGCGGCCTCAATTTGCGCAAAATATTTTTGTGTTTCTTCCGGGGAGATGATCAACTTTCGTGCCAGGTAGAAGCAGCCCAGCGAGAGGATTGCCACTGCCCATATGGCCTGCTCATCAGAGAGTCGATGGTCGCCCTGTTCGCTTCCTAACCACGTGAGCAGTACGATGCCTCCGAGGAAGGGCAGTAACCACACAGCGGAGAGTAAATCCATCGCCTGTCTGCGGAGCAGGTTCGTTGCCACAAAGAGACCGCCGCAGACAGAGAAGACTAATCCAAGTTTCCAGACAATGGCCCATCCGGTCCAGAAAATCAAAAGCCCACAGATTACAAAGGCGACCGGACAAAGAAGCGATGCGAGCCATAGGCGGAAGGGCCTTTTTAATTCGGGCATTTGCTGGCGGAGCGCCAGGACACTCAAGGGGCCCATCGCGTAAGCCAAAACAACCACCGACGTCAGAAAAGCAACCAGTGCCTGCCATCCAGGAAATGGCAAAAATAGAAAAAGTCCGACGGGAAAGGTGAGAATGATAATCGAACCCGGGGTGCCGTGCCGACCGGTGCGACTTAAGCGAGGTGGAAGATAGCGGTCGTGGCTCATCCCCTGCGCAATCCTCATACTCGAACCGAGGTTGATCAGCCCGGCCCCCAAGGGTGATACGATGGCCCCGCCCAGAACAAGATAGAATAACCAAATAGCACCCAACGATTTGACCAAGCCGGCAATCGGGCCGACCTGGTCCTTGAACTGTAGATTCGCCCAGTTTGCGGGCGATGAAAAAGTGACTTCCCGGAGTCCTCCCAAAAAGGCAAACTGTATCGCGA
>JAQWPY010000075.1 GCA_029245145.1 Pirellulales bacterium
ATCTCGTTTTTTTACCCTCCGTTTCCGATTTTGACTTTCTCGGCTTGGTTGACTTCCTCAGAGGTCACGCCGAAACACAAAAAATTCATTGGCACGTTCAGTTTCACTACGACATTTTTGATGGCCGCCCGCCCGATTTCGATCAGCAAGAGCATCGTAGAAGTTGCATGCAGCGGCAATTCTCTGCGGCACTCTCTACCTTAAAAAACCACCGTTTGACATTCTATGCTACGACACCGCTGATTGCTGATCAGTACAACCGCTTGGGTGTGGGCGTTTTCCACCCCCTGCCCTATCCGATCAGCAACGCAGTGAGCGCACGCAAGTCGGCCACCGTGACGCGGCCAATTAGGGTATCACTCGCGGGAGCTCCCCGGCGTGAGAAAGGCAAACGTGAACTGAGTTCATTATTCGATCAACTCCGCCAGCGCAAGCTCCTTGCCAAAGATCTGCAAATTTGGATGCAGGGAGACGTCGCACAGATACGCCGGCAATTACCGGAATTGAAAAAACATCGGATTGTCGCCTGCAACCTCGACCACTCACCGGAGGCCGAAGTGGCAGTGGTACCCCACCCGCTTGAACGAGAACAGTATCTTCAATTAATTAGCAACACCGGTATTGGGCTGCTTCCTTACAACAACGCCAGGTACCACGCGCGAGCAAGCGGCGTATTGATTGAAATGCTTTCGAACGGAATACCAGTGATCGTGACTGCGGGAAGTTGGCTTGCCCTGCAACTGGCCGAACCCAATTATCAATACTTGGATCAAGTATTCGAACGGGAAAAAATTGATGCTCGAAATACAATCTGGCGAAATGACAATCAACTCGAGCAAGATGACTCAAAACACCCAGAACAGATGCTCGGCACCCTCCCGCTTCAAATCAGGGGTGGATCACAACCGAACACCTGTACGCTGAACGTGCCCCAAGGTACGAGAAGCATGCTCATTCGCTTCGCTTGGAAAGAAACGCGGCCCGGTTATTTCGTGCGCATGCGAACGCAGCAGTTGAACCACAAATTTGAAGAAATCACAGCACCAACCCATAGCATTCTCAATGGCCGCGAGGAAAACAAATCTTCCTCGACACTCGTTCCGATCGAACCGCACACAACGCAAATACGCATCGAGATCTCTAACGCCTATCACGATGACATGATCACGATCGGTCAACCTGAAATGACGTTTCTGCAGAAATCTAGGCAGGAACTACCTGCAGGTGCGGTGGGTTTAATCGCAAGCGATTTAAATCAGATCCCCGATCTACTCCACGAGATGCTTGATCATTACGAGCACTACAGGGCAACTGCTGCAACACATTCGACTGCATGGAATTTCACGCATGCGCCCGTCCGTACGATTGAAATCCTTCGGCAGCAGCAGAACTCGTCATCACGACTTCAAGGGGCCGCCTGATGTGGACTGCCTGGGCACCTTTGTTTCAATGCGAGACGTCGCCTGCGACGACACGGTATCGCCGAAGCTGCACAGAGCGATCTAGAGTCGTTCGTATGCGACGCACATCAGGCAACCGGCATGAAAAACGGGATGCCGTTGCGAACACATATAAAAGAAACCCTTATCACTTAGGGTTTATCTTGTTGCTCGTCACGCTACTGACCGGCTGCCATAGTATCGATCGTAACGTGCTACGAAATCAATCGCCATTGAAGGCGCTTGAGAAACAACCGACGCAGACCGAAATTGAGGTTGTGTTCGTACGGATACCGACTCGCGACCGGGAATCGACCGACGCACTTTGGAAAGAGGTCGACGAACTGGCCATCGATGCAAAATTCCGGAGGAAACTGAACAAAAATGGGTTTCGTGTCGGAGTGATCGGCTCGCACATTCCAACGGAGGTACAAAATATCTTGCAAAATGCGCATCGGGCCGGGAAAGGGAATATTTCCTTGGATTCGATGAGCAACCTCCAGGAAACGCACGCGGTCACCAGAAAAATCTACATGCAATCCGGCCAACAAAGCGAATTACTCGCCTCTTCTGTGCAAAAAGAATTTCAAATGCTCGAACTGAGAAATGGGTCGCTGGTAGGCGAGACACTTCGCGACGGACAAGCACAATTTGTGGCAGAATTATTACACGGTCAGGATGATCGCGTTTCACTTAGACTTACCCCCGAAGTCCATTTCGGCGCCTTTCGCAATGAATACGTTCCGGGCGAAGGGATGTTCCGTTTGGATACGGGCCGGGAAAAAAAACGACTCCAAGGGCTGCAACTGCGGGCTGAACTCGATGACGGACAGATACTGATCGTGGGCCCGCGAGCCGATCAACCGGGAAGCCTCGGGCACCAATTTTTCAACCAGCAAGCGACGGGACAATCAATATCTAAATTGATGATGATTCGTATCTGCGAAATCGCAACCGATAGCGACCGTGACCCGATCGACGAAGGTACCGCGGACGAGGATGAAACATAACGCTCGGGCATTCGCATCAATCAAGAACGACTATTCCGCGAACAGCATTCGAATCGAGAAATAAAGCACAACTCCCGTGCCTGCTAAAAAAAGAAGGATAAACCAGAAACCTAGCCATCCTGGTGCCGCAGATTGTCGCGAAGCACACTGCCCACAGTCTTCACGCTCGCCCGTCTGAGGATTGACCATGACCGGTGCCCCACAAACAGTGCACTTATCCCAGTTTTCATTCGTGTTGGTCATATCGCTTCGCCCTCCTCCTGGCGCCAGACCTGCGAGGGAATTACGCTGCGATCCGCGGCCCATCGACGCCAAGCCGACGCAAAAAACTGCTCGCCTTAAAAAAACAGTGTAGGCAATGTTTTCGAAGTTGCCAATGCGCGGTAGCATGAATCGCGGTTGGGAAATGGCCGGACATCCGGTCGATTGAAAAAGTGACCCGCTCACGGTCCGTGACTCCCGGTGGTGCCTCATGTACGATCAGCGCATCTTTGCTTTGTTTGTCCTTCTCTGGATCTTTTTTTTTCCGATCGGTCTCTGGGGTGAGCCCGATACCGACTGGTATCCGCTGTTCAATGGCAAAAACCTCACTGGGTGGTCTACCAACGGAAACTGGGCTGCCACTCCCCAGGGTGTGTTATCGATTCGTCCTCGCGCCGGGGAACATGGTTGGCAACGGTATGCCGATTATCTGTGGACCGACAAAGAATATGCAGATTTTGTGTTGCGACTCGAGTACAAAATCCCTCCACAGGGGAACAGCGGCATTTTTCTTGGAGTCAAAAACAAAGACAACCCAGTCTATGAGGGTATTGAAATTCAAATTCTCGATTCTCACGGTAAAAAGGGGGCGCTGACGCCTCACGATTGCGGGGGTGTCATTGGAATCCAACCACCGAACAGGAATGCCGCGAAGCCAGCCGGTGAATGGAATAATTTGCAAATTACTTGTCGTGGAGACCATCTCCTCGTGAATTTAAATGGACATCAGATAATCGATCTTGAAGTCAATAAAAAAGTCGGTCGCAAAGAACCACTTGCCGGTTACATCGGCCTTCAAGATCACGGTCTTCCCCTCGAATTCCGAAATATCGACATTCGGTCCCTCTGACTGTCGCAAACGACGAATTGTCCTTCGCGATCTATGCGGTAAAACGAGCCCCTTTCCGGATTCGATCGATCCATCGGACTGAGCAGCAAATCTAGCCGATTGACAATGCCGCACACAACGAAACAATATTCTCAGGGTGCAACTTGTGTGACATCGACTTCCTTTCCTGCGACTGTTGAGCGTAACCACCATGAATCGACTAGAAGTACAGGACCCGGATATTTGGTCCGCAATCTCTCAAGAAGTAGAACGCCAAGAAAATGGGCTGGAGATGATTGCCAGCGAGAACTATACCAGTCCGGCAGTTATGCAGGCCGTCGGCAGTGTTTTGACCAACAAGTATGCTGAAGGCTATCCGGGACGCCGATACTATGGCGGGTGTGAGTTCGTCGACATTGTCGAAAATCTTGCCCGTGACCGGGCCACAGAGTTATTCGGTGCCGAACACGCGAACGTGCAGCCGCACTCCGGGTCTCAAGCCAATGCGGCCGTTTATTTAACGGCAATCGAGCCGGGTGATACCGTTCTCGGGCTAGATTTGGCACACGGCGGACATCTCACCCATGGGATGAAACTCAATATCTCCGGCAAACTCTATCACTTTGTGCATTATGGGGTTGATCCCACCACGCATCTGCTTGATTTCGATCAAATTGTATCCCTCGCCCGAGAACACAAGCCGAAGTTAATTGTTGCTGGAGCAAGCGCATACCCCCGCGAAATACCCCACGCCCGCTTTGCGGAAATCGCGAATGAAGTCGGAGCGCGTCTGCTTGTCGACATGGCACACTATGCAGGTTTAGTGGCTGCGGGGCTTCACGATAACCCGGTACCGGTTGCCGATTTCGTTACGACCACCACGCATAAAACCCTCCGAGGCCCGCGCGGAGGCATGATTCTTTGCAGGCAGGCGGATTTGAAAGACATCGACCGCAACTTATTTCCGGGAACGCAAGGCGGCCCCCTGATGCACGTTATCGCAGGAAAAGCAGTCTGCTATAGGGAGGCACTCTCGGAAGATTTCAAACAATATGCGCAAAGTATCATCGAAAATGCAAAAGCATTGGCCGAGACGCTCACCGAGGGCGGCTTACGCCTTGTCAGTGGAGGTACTGATAACCACCTCCTGCTGGTCGATGTCACGCCGCTCGGCTTGAGCGGTAAACCGGCGGAGGCTGCGCTTGAAAAGTGTGGCATCACAGTCAACATGAACATGATCCCCTTCGACGAGAGGAAGCCGATGGATCCCTCGGGAATTCGCATGGGCACGCCGGCGCTCACGACGCGAGGCATGGGAACTGAGGAGATGAAAAGAGTAGGGCTATGGGTATTAGCTGCATTGCGTTCTGCCGATGACCCGGCCGCGCTCAATCAAATCCGCGGCGAAATTGTTGACCTTTGTGCGCAGTATCCGGTCCCCGCTGCGGCACTCTCGGGAACAATCTGATTGACACGGCATGCGGGAAGGGGCAAGATAGCCAGCAGAGAAGGCTGATGAGTTTCGTGCTCACCACCGGCTCAAAGGATGGATCACCTTGTGGCGCCCCCGCTGGCCATGGGAGTGTGACTCCAAGAATGGAAAGCAAATCATAGGAAGATTTCGGCAATGAATGCGGAATGCAGCAAAATACTGATCGCTGACGACAATCAGCCCAACGTGGAACTGCTCGAAGCCTATTTAACGGGAATCGAGTGTACGATCGAAGTGGCTCGAGACGGCCAAGAGACGATCGATAAGGTTGCCAGTTTTCACCCGGACGTTATTTTGCTGGATGTCATGATGCCTAAATTATCGGGCTTTGAGGTCTGTCGGCAGTTGAAAGATAGCCCCGATACTTGCGGCATCATGATTCTCATGGTCACCGCTCTAAACGAGTTGGGTGACATTGAGCGCGCCGTCGAGGCAGGCACTGATGATTTTTTGAGCAAACCGGTCAATCGGGTTGAACTCGTAAAGCGAATTCAGAACATGCTCAAGATTCGCCATGTGACTGACGAGGTTGAACGATTGCGACAGTATATTCAAAAAATGGAGGACGAGTCAGCACAATCTTGAATAGACAGGCATCCACTGCAATTCATTTTTTGAGAACATTGCAACAAACTCTTATTTCCTTGGTCCTATCTTTCTGATCCATCATGTTCTGGAACAATCATCAGAGGTTGCATCTTCGCCAGCAGATTCTGACCGTTCGGATGCGGAATCCCCTCTTCAAAGGGACTTTCCTCATCGCGACACTCTTTTGCGGTATACCCGCCCCGGCCGACGAAGCTCCCGTTGAACGTTCCGCCGAGGGCCACGATCGGATCGAGAAATTAATAAAGCAGTTGGGACACCCGCGGTACGTCCTCCGTGAACAGGCGCAGGCAGAACTTGCGCAGATGGGTGCTCCGATTCTCGATGCCTTATCCGTCGCACTCTCGAGTGACGATATTGAAATTGCCATGCGAGCCCGTTATTTGCTTACGGCAATCAATATTGATTGGGTGTACGAATCAGATCCGCCGCATATCCGAAAGGCAATGGAAAAGTACGCCAAAGAAAATGAATCGCAGCGCAAGAATGTCATCTTGAAATTGGCCCGGCGCACAGACAATCCTGAACTTTCCGCACTTTGCCGGATTGTGCGCTATGATCGTTCAACGCGACTTTCAAAATTCGCCGCGCTCGTGATTCTGGACACCCCTTTGCAGGGTGACCGTTGGAAAGACCGGCGCGAGTTGCTGAACAAACAACTCAAGGATTCGAGGCGCCCCGCAGCCCAGTGGGTACAACACCATATTAACGACCATCCAAATCGGCAAATCCAAGTTGATGAATGGGTCAAGGTAACCGAAAACGAGAATCAACTCTGGCGTGAGACGAGCGACAAAACAAATCGTGAAATCGTTCAAAAGGTCTTGCTCCATCTCATCGAACTTCTCAAGAACGGCGATCGAGAAGACGAAACTGCAGATTACGAAGACCAAATCGTCAAACTGCAATCGAATAGTGATCAAAGCATACGCGAGTTGGTTGAATTGCTTCTGCAACGAGACCTTCCACGGGTCATTGAAAAACTGGGGGACAAATTCAGTGACCTGTTTTCATCTGACCCATCGCTGCTCTACGCGCTCGCCTATGCAAAACAATCTTTGGCTAAAGAAGCGGCGGCCACCGACCTCGTGGCAAAAGCGCGGAAAATCAATCCCTCGATGCCAGCCAACCACTTTGTTGTCGGATACCACTTACAGAGGCATGGTTGGTACGAATGGGCTGAAGCGGAATATCAGATTGCCATCGATATCGATGGCATGAAAACACCGGCGTCGCAACAGGCGATCAACCTGCTATCCGAAATGTTGCATGATCAGAAGCAGGATGAACGAGCGGCTGAAGTACTTGAGCCACTCGTTGCTTTGCTCAAACGGGATCCCGAACAACGTGCGGCCACCGGTCAAATTAATCGAAATCCCAATAGCATATATTCTAGGCTACACTTCTTTCGCGCATGCCAGCACGAGCTAGAGGGAAATATCGAAGGCCAGAAAAAAGAACTTCTCCTGGCCGTTGGCGAAGACCCCAAAGATGCCGACGCCCTCATTGCACTCTTCCGCCTCCCGGATCAAACGTCCGAGGAACAGCAAGCGACGAAGGCTCGCATCGTCGATGCGATGAATGCATTTCGGGCAAGAATAAAAAAACAACGAAATTCAGCCACACCACTCAATCAATTTGCATGGCTGGTCGGAAATACGCTTGGTGAAAGTGACCCCGTATTGGCTGAGGAGGCAATCCGCTGCTCACATAAATCGCTCGAATTCAATCCTGATGCGGCGGGCTATTTCGATACCTTGGGGCGATGTTATTATGCAAAAGGCGACATCGAAAATGCACTAAAATATCAAGCCGAAGCGGTTCGTCTCGACCCGCACTCGGGACTGATTCGCCGACAGTTCGAATTCTTCAAGCGATCCCGAAAAGAATAAACGTCATCCCCATGAGCGATCTTTCGTCGCAGCATCAGGGCATCACAGAGGATGAATTGCCAAACGGAAAGATGGCTAAACTCTTCCCGTTCCGCGGCGGCTACCACGGATTGATTCTTTTTGCATCCTGCTTGGTCATTGCATTTGCTGCTCTGCTCAACGTACATCAGCATCAAAGTGTGCATCTGCCGTATTGGGGAAGGCTACCGGGCATCTGCATGTGGAAGAACTGCTTCCAACTGGAATGCCCCGGTTGCGGTTTGACCCGGTGCTTTATAGCGATTGCCCATGGAAACTGGAGTGATGCCTGGCAGTTTAATCCTGCGGGATTTTTGATTTTTGCCGTCGTGCTGTATCAGATCCCGTTTCATATCCTGCAACTCTACCGGCTCAATCGCCACAAAATGACACTTCAACATCCACTCTGGGTGATCAATCTTGTGACTTGGACGATTATTGTTGCGCTATTGATCCATTGGTTTTCCAAGCACGTTCTTTAAACGGTTCGCTCTAAAGAAAGAAATCGGTGGCGTCGTCAGTGGGCTCAATTTTCTCGAGTTCCTCAGGTCGATCAATCAACTCTTGCAGCCACCAGTTGGTCGAATGGTAGAGGCAGGTCACATTGGCACACTGTTCAGAGGCATTGAATTGATCAAGCATGTCCGAAAGTTGAAGAACCGTTTTTTTGATTGCGTTCGAATCGCAATACGCTTCGGAATCTTCGATGCGGCCATGCGGAGCCCCGCGGTAACCCGGGCAATTGAAGACGCCAAGCGGAGTTAATACCTGTCGGAGAGCCTGCATATGACACTGCTTCGGTTGGTGCGTATGTTGCTTCCATGTTTTTTGCTCGAGCAATTTAAGATTCGTGCTCTCCACAATCTTAAAAGATTCATTTTCAAACATTTTTGCATCTTCAATAGCAGCACGAATTTTTCGCACGATCGTATCGAGCGAATGATCTTCCGATCCGGGATCCATCACCTCAGCCCCGTTCTCCTCCTGACGCATCAAAAAAGGTTTTACCGAAAAATAATCGAACTGATAATCTCGCGCTCGCTTGGCTGCGAGAACTAGTTCATTGATATTTTCCACGATCGGTACTTCTTCGCGCGTTGCCCCCCGCCAGGTCGCGATGAATGAGTAACCAATCTTAACTTGTGCATTCGATTTCTTGATCTTGGGCACCCAACTGCAGATCTCATCTAACGAAATCGGCTGACGAGGCTTATGCATCGCCTGAAACGTTGCGTCGGTGCCTGCGTCAAGCGACAAGCGAATCCAATCGGGGTCGGAAAAATAGGGCGCCGCTTCAAGCAGGCGGTCTCCCCGACTCCCATTACTGACAACCGCCACCTGCAACCCGAGTTCCTTCAAATACTCAACGATCTGTACGAAACGCGGATAGACGGTCGGTTCGCCACCACCAATTAAAATTACCGATTTCGTTCCACGACTTGCCAGTTGAAGGAGAGATTCTCGAAGCTTGTCTTCACGGTGCCGCAGACCCGAATTCAAAATGTCCCAGTCAATGCAATGATCGCACTGATAGTTGCAGGCTGTCGTGAGATCGAGATTGATCGATAACGGAACGAGCTCGGGCGTTGGTGGTGGCGCGGTCGCTTCGCTTCGCGCGGCACGGGTCGCCTGTTGCCAACGGACATATTTCTGAACGTCGCTCCAGGCAGATCGCTGCAGCAGTTTCGATTGAAAGTCGTGGTAATCGTGCGCGCCATCCATATTGAGCAGGTTTCAAATCACGGTCGTGCCGTCATGATCGCTTTCTTCTGAAACGGAGACTTTCTACTGAACCTGAAAAGGCTGCTGATTTTACTTATATGCCAGTTGCTCGGTACATCGCAAGACAACTTTTTCAATGTAACCCTGGCACAGGGAAACACTTGTGATTCGCATAGGTGATTCGCATAGGGTCTCTCGCCACATTGCTTTATATTGGCCAGCCCAAGATATTGGCCAGCCCAAGGACTGCTCGCACTAACCCTTCGCCTCGACCAGCCGTCGCATGCATCAGAAAGTCACTGTCCTGATTCCGTGTAAAAACGAAGCGGACAATATTTTCGACTGCATTCAATCGGTGGTCGATCTTGCCGATGAGATACTGATTGCCGATTCAGGTTCGACCGACACGACGCTCCAGATAGTCGGCCAACTTCAGTCACAAATCGGGGGTCTGCGAGTCATACAGCGCGAGTACGTGAATCCATCCGATTTCAAAAATTGGGCGATCCCTCAAGCGCGGAATCGATGGATTTTAGCGCTCGATGCAGATGAGCGCGCCACCGAATCATTAGTCCAAGAGATCCGGGAGACGCTCGAGAGCAATCTAGGGATCCATGCATATTGCATTCCGCGTAAAAATATTTTTCTTGGCCAACAAATCTGCTATAGCGGTTGGCAAAATGACGCCCCGATTCGTCTTCTCGATCGCGACCACTGCCGTTACGACAAGCGTCAAGTCCATGAGCACCTCTGCGTCGCTCCAGGCAAAACCGGAAGAATGACTGAGGCGATTCTTCACAACACATGCTCAACGCTGCAGGAAGCCCTCGAAAAGAATATTCGCTACGGGTCGCTCGGGGCGGATGACCTCATTCAAAGTGGCAAGCGGGCAAATATGTTCTCAATTCTCGCCCGGCCAATCTTTCGATTTCTACGCCACTTTATTTGGAAACAAGGATTTCGCGACGGGTCGATGGGATTGTTGCTCGCCTGCTTGGCCGCGCAAGGTGCGTTTGTCAAATATGCGATGTTTTGGATGAAGCGGAAAAAGCTGGTCACCGATTCCCTCGGCAAAACCGACCACGCATCGGTTGCTGATTCGCAACCATGTCCCGCCGACATGCCCGCTCTCAATCAATGTGAGGCATTACCGACTTCGTGCGGATCGCCAACCGAGGCAT
>JAQWPY010000088.1 GCA_029245145.1 Pirellulales bacterium
GCCACGGCGGTCGACGTGGCGATCGATAGCTCGCCGTTTCCCCGAGTCGCCAGTCGCTTCGAGGGACGTGGGATGGCGTTTCTCTTTGGGTCAGGAGCAGATCCTTACTGGCATGGTGGCACCGAGGCGATCTATAAAAATGCTCGCAGTGCCACGTTGGTCGAAATACTGGGGACAAATCACTTTGCAATTGTCGGCACCGACGGCAAGCAAATGGAACATCTCGCGTATCAGATGGCCAACGTGAACGGATTTGGAATCAATCTCGCGAAGAAGCCGTTTAGGTGGGTTCCGACACTCGAATACAGTGTGGCTTTTCTCTACGATGCGCTTGGCATCGACCCGGAGGAGGGGAAGGCAGTAATGGCCAAGATTGATAATGATGATCGAATCGCCAGAGTTTACTCGAAATAGCGGCGAAATCGAGTTGTGCGATCGGACAGTCGTTCGTTGTGATCGCCACGCCCAGGAGAGCTAGCGGTCCGGCCTTTTTTTTGTCTGCTCGTCGCTCATAATGTGGCAAAAGGGAGGGGTTTTAATGACTCGATATTTGTCTGGATTGATATTCTCTTTTGCTGTTCTTTTCTTTGCGATGGAGTTGCGCGCAGAGGAAGAAGCAATCGATACGCTTTCCATCGGTTCGACTCTTAATGACCCCATAACGCCCGCACTCGATTACCCGGGCCTGGTGGAGGTCACGGTGGACGAAAATCCGGCCCTCGCGCAGGGAGACTACAAGAAGGATATCGATGCCTATGTCAAATCGCGCCGTTCAGCGCGGGGGAGAGTTTTTGAGGCGCTGGTGGCTTATCAGGCAAATCAGCAGTACGAGCGGGAAAACAATTCCACCCGGGTTCTCGTAGTCGCAGTGGAACTGGCCGACGAAAAAGATAAAGCTGAAAAACACCCTGCGGACAATCTTCTCTGGAGAGATAAGAAAATCCAGAAGCGCTATCAAGTCAAAAGCTATAAAAATGCGAGTGACGCCACTGCGTTCGTTACCCAGCCGAAATGGATGGAGTTATACAAGGATGAGATTATCGTGATCCACCCCGAGAAACTCGCTGAAATTCGAGACCAGCTAGCGGAGCAAAGGAAGAAAAGTAAGCCGCTTTCACCTCGCTGGCAGAAGGTGGCCGCTGCCATCGATGGAGGCCGGCTAACCGATGAAGTGAAGCCGGGACTTAAGGTTCCGAGCCTCATCGAGACACAGAAGGCGACCGATCGCTTTCTTCGAAGGATATTTATCCGTAGCCGCGAAGTGCAGGCGGGCTAACGTGCGCTGATGCGTCAGGGCGTAGCTGCAGACCGCGGTGCCCTTCTCGGGCTGGGTTTTGCGCCCAAAAACAACCGTGAATCAGTGGTACTAGACTGCTCATATTCTGCTGGGTGTCTTGCAGTTCGCATTGACGTGACGCGTGTTTACAGTATTCAGGGCTTATTCCTGATGTTTATCATTTTGGAGAAGGTTGAGAAGCTCGTGCGCCGCAAACACGGAATCTGTCTCGGATCGTTTGTCGATCCCGTGCGCATCGCAGGGTGGATACCCGCCGTTATGCTGCTTCTCTCGTTGACGGCTAGCTCGAAGCCGGCAAATGCCACCACCTTTCTCCGCTGGACACAATCCAATGGCGTCGGAATGGACAGTGGTGCCATGCAGATTAACGGAAGCTATGTGAACCAATACGACGAGGGGACTGTGCTCGGCACGGTGCTCTCCGAGGGGATGGTTGAGCAAGTCAATAATGGGGTGGTGGAGCAGACGGTCGATTACCAGGTGACGCTCTATCAGGCAAATGATCTTTTTTATAAAGAGGCGGACGATTTAACAAACAATGCCTTCGTGATTCACGCCAGCGGCCAGGCAGACTGGTACAGTTCGATCAAAGGGGCGGGGACCGCGGCGCTGCTCTTCGACTTCTACGATCATGACACCAGCTATGCGGTTGAGGAGGCGGTTGCACTCTCGTTCACCTCGCCGCATGAGCAACCTGACGTGGTCGATACGGCGGCTTCGGAAGTAAAGCGACTTCACTACAATTAGGTGTACGATATTCAGGCATTCGGCGCGTCGGGGAGCTTGCTCCGCACATTTACCGATTCGCATAATCAACTTCAGCAGGGTATTTCGGCCGGTACGATGCCCGATGGTTCGGCAGCTGATTTCTCGCTCGGCTGGGCGGAGCCCGGATTCGGGAATGATCTGAATACGGATGGCAACCTCGATGTGGGTGAAGCACTTTTCACCTACGACCTGACCCCTGCTGAGTCGTTTCTGATCAGTCGGTCTCAAGATAATGGCAAGCGGAGTGCCCTCGGGTTTACTGCCGAGGGCTTTTTCGGCACGACAGATCCCCCGGAGCCTCCCACCGTACCCGAACCAGGAGCCTTGGTTCTGCTCTTGTTCGGTTTTGCCGTTTTACCTCGCCGTTTTCGGCGGTAGAGCAATCATTGACGCAATTCGCGTTTCCAGTATCCTGGGTGAGTCGTTGAAATCCGCCACCGAAGCTGCGAGTACTCTCGGGCTACAGAGGGTTCGTCAGTTCAGTTTCTGCTCGGCACCTCACCGGAACGATGGCGGAAGGCGCGGCTTTATGAACGCCGTAATCTCTGCACACTTTGTTGTTCCAGAATCCTACCGCGACCGGAAAACGCCAAACGGATGATCGCCCATGCTGGAACAAAAGACCTTTACGGAGAGTGACCAGCAGGCGTTTGCGAAGCTGTCGGGGGATGATAATCCGATGCACGTCGATGCCATTGCGGCGCGGCGCTTGCTGTTTGGTCGGCCAGTCGTTCACGGAGTGCATGCGATTTGCTGTGCGCTGGCGGCCTGGCTGAGGACGCGGCCGGAGAGCGTGCGGCTTGAGTCACTCGATGTGTTGTTTTTAAAGCCGATGCTCGTTGACGAGCCGGTTTCCTGCTGAGTGAAAAGGAGTCCGACTCCGGTGTGACGTTGCACATTTCAGCTGCCGATCAGGTTGCCACGCGGATCGTTTGTAAATTCAAGCCTTCATGCGAGAATGAGTCGATGCCTGCGATTCCGGATGAGTCGGCACCGCTTGGAATCTGCCAAGATCGAGAAGACTATCAGGATGCATCGGGCTCACTTCCTTTACTGCTTCCGCGTGAAACGGCGCGCGAACGCATTCCGGAGCTTATTTCGCAGCTCCCAGATTCCCAGACAGCGCTTCTGCTGGCGACCACGCGGCTGGTGGGTACGATTTGCCCGGGACTTCATTCGATCTATTCGTCCCTCAAGTTGACATTTGCAGGCGATTCCGCGCAGGAGGGAAGCGATTCGTCGGCAGATGACTCCGCATCGGTGCCCCTCGCACTGAACTGGAAGGTGTCCGCGTACGATTCCCGATTCGGATCGCTCTCATTGCAACTTGAGTCACCCGTGGCGACGGGTAGTATTCGTGCGTTCGTGCGGCCGAAGCCACGGGAGCAGGCGTCGTTTGCCGAATTGCGAACGCTTGTGGACCCGAACTGCTTTTCCGAACAGCGGGCGCTTGTTGTCGGTGGTTCGCGTGGATTTGGTGAGGTGTGTGCGAAGTTGCTTGCGGCGGGTGGTGCTGATGTTTGCATCACCTATTACCGGGGCGCAGAAGATGCACAGCGTGTTGTGGATGACATTGTGAGTGGTGGTGGGCAGGCGTGCGCCATGCAATTTGATTCCACGCAAGCGACTGCTAGCCTTTCGTCCTTAGCGGAGTCCGACTGGACACCGACGCATTTATTCTATTTTGCGACGCCGCATATTGCCCAAGCCACGAAGAGCCGTTTTTCAGCCGAGTTGTTTCGTGAGTTCTGCTCATACTATGTCGATGCCCTCGTCGCGCTAGTCGATCAGCTTGCGCCTCAGGGCCTTCGCGGACTGTATTATCCTTCCTCAGTCTTTGTGGAGGAGTTACCGTCCGGGATGGGTGAATATGCCGCTTCCAAAGCGGCGGGCGAAGCACTTTGTGCATTTCTCGATCGGGTGCATCCCGAAATGCAGATTCTGGCCCCGAGGCTGTCGAAATCCGCGACCGATCAGACCGCGAGCCTGGTGCCGACAGAACGGGACGACCCAGCTCCTGTGCTGCTGGAGTCATTGCGTCCCTTTGCCGAATAGTTCGGTCAGAAAGCACGGCAGCGCGCTGGCGGCCTTATAGTGGCGGACCACGACGCGTAGCCAGGGGATGATCCGCGTCGTCCTTGGTGCGGAGGCTCCCTCTACTCAGGCGAGGAGGGCGGCGGTAGGATCTTATTTTGGCGAATGCTCGTTTGTTTGAGTTCCTTATAAAGATTTAGAACCGATGAAAATACGTTTCTCTCGACCCCGCCGTGTAGCCTGGGGTTCGTGTGCGATGGTGCTGGCCCTACACGCACTGGGGCCCGGAACTGCTGCGGCAGATCCGAAGGAAGGCCCGAAGAGTCACCAGGGGGAAATTACGTATGTCGAAGACCTGGTCTATGGCCGCGTGCACGGTGCGGGGCTTTTAGCCGATGTTGCCTATCCGGCCTCCGCGGAGTCGCTTCCCGCGATTCTTTCGGTGCACGGCGGGCGCTGGCAGGGCGGACATAAGCAGGATGCGTCGGCAATCGACGTACGCGAGTGGGCGGGCTGGGGTTTTTTTGCGATGTCAATCGACTATCGCTTGGTGGGTACGTCGCCCGCGCCAGCCTGCTATCAGGATTTACAGTGCGCTGTCCGTTTTCTGCACGCCAATGCCGAGCGTTTGAATATCGATCCGACGAAGATTTATCTTATTGGCCAATCGGCAGGCGGGCACATGGTTTCGCTTGCCGCGACATTGGGCGACGGCATGTTTCGCCGGACCGGCGGTTGGGAAAGCGCGTCGAATAAGGTCGCAGCAGTGATTAGCGTGGCGGCCAATTACGAACTCAATTCCCTCAGTTGGGGAAAAATCTGGACGCCCGCGGGAGGTGATCCGGTGGAGGCTCGGCGATTGGCATCACCGGTAAATCATATCGGGCGTGACGTGGTTCCATTATTGATCATTCATTCCGACAATGATGCGTCGGTTCCTATCGCCAACGCGCTTTTGATGGTCGAGGCACTCGAGGCAGCGGGATCAGATTATGTGTTTCATCGTTATCCGGAGGCGGGACATATGGGGATCACCGACGAAGTAAAAAAGAAAAGCCGGGAATTTATTCAGCGGCATGAAAACGGGGCGTCGAGCGAGTAAAGCGATTGTTGCGCCTGTTAACCAATAGGGTGGATGTTTCACGGTACATCGCATGGATGGTGGCCGGCGGCGATTGAAGTGAGTCTCATTCTGGCGTCGGGTCCAGGCTTTGCCCCAAGGGTGAGACACCGTCACGATTCAGATTTTCTGAATTGTCAGAGAATTGTCAGGATAGGTGAGGAGAGAACGACCATGTATCAGTGGTGCCGCGCGTTACTGATGGCCGGCTGGATAGCGTTCGGGTTGAATGCATCGGCCGCTGATATCAAGGAGACTCAACTTTATCACCGGATCAAGACAAAACTCGATCAAGTACGGGCGATCGACACACACGATCACCTGCGGGCCTTTGGTAAATTACCGGATCGCGTTGACACCGATCGCGGTCGGGGTTTTAACCTTTACAGTATTTGGGCTCACAGCTATTTGACCCGGACCACCAAAATAACCCCCTGGCCGTCGGATGGGTCGTTTTCAACATGGTGGAAGCAAGCCCACGATGATTTTGATGACGCGAAGGCCACCAGTTTTTATCGATACCTGCTTCCCGCCTTCCGGGATCTTTATGGTGTCGATTTTGAGACGATGGACGACGAGGAGGCGCCGGCGTTGAATCGCCGGATCTTCAACAACTATCAAAATGAAAAATGGCTCATCGACGTGGTGACCAAGCGGGCGAACATCGAACTGATGTTTATCGATCCCTATTGGAATCGCCTGCAATTCGCCAGGGATTACCGATTTGCCGTGCCTGTGCTCAATGTGACTACCCTTATCGGGGCCAGTCACCCGCGGCGGACGCCGTCAGCTCGGGACAACCCTTATATCTACGCCGAGCGAAAGAAGCTTTCGACCGAGACATTTGATGATTTTCTTGCCGTGATCGATGCGCTCTTTGCCGATGCCCGCCAAGCCGATGCGATCTGCCTTAAGTCGACCCAGGCCTATACGCGTACG
>JAQWPY010000090.1 GCA_029245145.1 Pirellulales bacterium
CACAGTGGAGGGGCTCCTTGCGCGTATGCAGCCGCTACTCGGTACAATTGCCCCGGCGGAGAGTCGCACCGCAGCCGAGGCCGTGATTGCCAGCCGGGTGGAAATGAAAAACTTGCCACCTGCAATGCCGCATGAGTGGATCTCGACCGGCCTCTCTGCGGGCGATGCAACAGCGGCCGCGCGACTCAGTTCGCTCGTGTCGAAACTTTGTCGATTGGCGCGTCTCGAAGGCGAATTTGAGGCCGCTCTCGAGGAAGCAAAGCTCCAGGCAATGTACAAGCTTGCTGCAGGCGCGGGGCACGAAATCAATAATCCCCTCGGCAGTATCGCGGGTCGCGCCCAACTCTTACTCCGCGATGAGGCAGAACCGGATCGTCGACGTACTCTCGCGAAGATCAATTCTCAGGCGTTTCGCGCGCACGAGATGATCGCCGATATGATGCTTTTTGCTCGCCCGCCCAAACCGGAGTACGAGGAGATTGTCCCCGATTCACTGCTCGAAGGAATCATCGAGGAATTGGAGGAAATCACAGAACAACAAGAGGCTCAAATCAAAAGTCACATCGCGGACGATGTAGTGAGTTTCCGCGCCGATGCGGCCCAGTTGCGGGTGGTTCTTCGGGCGATGTGCACCAATGCGCTCGAAGCGAGCGGGATCGGTGGCAGGGTTGAAATCACGGTCGGTCGCGGACCGGCCCGCAATTCCCTCGGCGCTCCAGCCTCACCCGCAACGACAGTACAAATTACCGTGCGCGACAACGGTCCCGGCTTTTCGGAAGAAGAACGCGAACATCTTTTCGACCCGTTCTATTCCGGCAGAGAGGCCGGTCGGGGACTCGGTTTCGGTTTGTCGAAGTGTTGGCGGATTATCCGCAATCACGGTGGAAGCATTGACGTGACGAGCGACCCCGGTTGCGGTGCCACCTTCGAGATCAGTTTGCCGGCGGCGTAGATTGCTCGTAACTCGTGGTAGTGGGCGCACTTTTTTCAGTGTGCTTTGCCTGCCTTTGCCATCGCTTCGGTTCACTCACCGGTTTGCGATACCCTGGGGGACGCATACCAGCGACGCGAGGTCCGATCCGCGTATCGGGAAAGGGGTCGAATTTTTGTAGTCGCTGCTGAGGTGGCGCGGCAGCGGTCGGGGCGGCCAGCGGAGATTCGAGAGACCGGCAGCCACCGAAGGCGAACAGAACGAGCAGTCCGGTGACTCGAAGCGCGAGAAAACGGAGAGAAGTGTGATCGGATCGATGCATGGGGGCAGGAGTATAGGGACGCTCGGGCCGCAGGAAAAGGGAAGTTGGCGGTCAGGGCACCCGGTGAGGCCGCTGCTAGCACCGCGGAGTTCGCTTCAGGGAAGATAGGCGTCCAGCAATGTGACCTCGCCGGCAGGCTCAATCGCAACTTCACCGAGGCTTGCCGGCAGGAGTAACACCTCGCCACGGCTCAGGGGTTTTCCACTGGGATCGCCTGCGACCATGACCGATCCGCTGAGTGGTGAGATCAGGTGACAACGTACATCGCCCCCGATCGTTTGCTGCCGGGTGAATCGGCGGCGGTCGATCGTAAAGTGATCACCTTCGACGAGCCGCTCCCTTTGGGGATCGGCCGTTTTTTGTGGCTGCTGAACTTGCACCGGCCCGCGGGAAAAATCGATTGCCTCAAGCCCGTGGTCGATATGCAGCTCGCGCGGTTTGCCGTCGGCGCCGGTGCGATTCCAGTCGTAAAGTCGGTAGGTGGTGTTGCTCGACTGCTGGATTTCGGCGATCAGCAAACCTTTGCCCAACGCATGGACCGTGCCGGCAGGAATGTAGATGCAGTCACCAGGTAGCACTTCAATCCGGTGGAGACACTCCTCGCTTCGCCCGTCGGCGATTGCCTGCTCGAACCTTTCCCGATCGACGCCTTCCCGCAGTCCGGCATAAAGGACACTTTCGGAATCGGCAGCCAGTACAATCCAAGCTTCTGTCTTACCGCGATCCGGGGGAGCGAGTACTGCACCGCGGGCATCGTCCGGATGTACCTGCACCGAGAGAACCCGATGCGCGTCAAGAAATTTCCACAGCAGTGGAAAGCTCGTCTGTGGATAGTGTTTTCCCAGCAACGGTTCACCCTCCGTCTCGACGAGTTGGCCGAGCGTGGTGCCTGCCAGCGGCCCATCGACAACTCGGCTCTGGTTGTCGCCGTGATCGACAACGTCCCAACTCTCGGCATAATCTTCTTCCTCGCCGATCGGTTTACCGAGTTCCGTCGCTAGGCGACGACCGCCCCAGAGGTACCGTTTGAAAAGGGGTTCAAACCGGAGCGGATAAAGCGGGGATTTTTTACCGATTCCCATGGGGCGACCGTTTCTCTCAGGTAAGTGCTCTGTGGGCAATGAGTTGTTGCGACTCTTTTCCGCTGTTATGATCGAGCCTGCGGGGAATGAAAACCCCGTTCGGCCCCCCACAGAGCGGAATTCACCCGGATGGTGAAGCGAGGGCTCTCTTTTTTTGGTCTCCGGCAGGTCGCTTCGTTATGGCAGAATCACCGCGTGAAGAGGATCTCTTTTCCGAGAGTACGATGACCTTCGGTGAACACCTCGAAGAGTTGCGCCGTTGTCTGGTGCGGGCACTTCTCTGCCTTGTGGTGGGGACCGCTGCGGGGCTCTACTTTTCCGATCAGGTCGTACAGGTGATCAACGGCCCTCTGGAGCAGAGTCTTCAAGGCTATTACAAAAACGATGCGGTCCTTCAGTATGAGGACTTTGTCAAACAGCGGGAAGCAAAGGGGCAACCGGTTCCCTATACGATTGCTGATGTCAAAAATTTCGTCGGTCAACAGCACTACATCTATCGCATGTATTTGGTGCACCCGAGTGCCGTCAGGACTGAGTTAGGGTTGACGGATGCCGATCCGGCAGAAGCGGCACGAAAAAAGACAGAAACGCCACCGACGTCGGCCCCTGAGGCGTCTGCCGCAGAGCCGCCGCCCGCCACACACCTCTCGGTTGCGGATTTGGTACCGCTGTTCGTATGGAGGCCGATGGATGACGACGAGCGGATGAGCGTTAAATCGTTAAGCCCTACCGAGGCATTTATGATCTGGCTCAAGGCCTCGGTGGTTACCGGTTTTGTTTTGGCCAGCCCTTTGATTTTTTACTTCATCTGGTCTTTTGTTGCGGCGGGATTGTACCCGCACGAAAGGCAATATGTACACATCTTTCTGCCCTTCAGCATCGGCCTCTTTCTTGCCGGAGCGATTTTTTGTTTCGTTGGCGTGTTTCCCATCGTGCTGGATTTTCTGTTCGATTTTAACGCTCGTTTAGGAATCGATCCCGATCCGCGAATCAGCGAATGGCTGAGTTTTGCCATCTTCCTGCCCCTCGGTTTCGGGCTCAGTTTCCAACTTCCATTGGTGATGCTCTTTCTGGATCGAATTGGCGTTCTGAGTGTGGGGACCTATCTTGCAAAGTGGCGAATGGCCGTGCTGGTGATCTTCATCATTTCGATGGTTCTCACTCCGGCTGACCCACTGAGTATGCTTGCGATGGCAGGCCCCCTGGTGGCGCTCTACTTCCTGGGGATTGCGCTCTGCCACTACTTTCCGGCGCGGAAGGGTTTTCTTGACCCGTAAAGTTCCGGAATGCCGCGTAAGCTAGATCGCTTCGTTACCGCGCTCTCCCGTGCGGATGCGAACGCAATCGTCCATCGGGAGGACAAAGACCTTGCCATCCCCGATTTCCCCTTTTTCGCCCGAGCGACCGCCTTCCACAATTGCCTCAATGGTGGCCTCTACGAAATCGTCGTTCACCGCAATTTCGAGACGCACTTTGCGCAAAAGATTGACCGACAACTCATGGCCACGATAGGTCTCCGTATGGCCCTTCTGCCGCCCGAACCCTTGCACGTCCATTAACGTCAATCGAAAAACTTCGACGCGCGAGAGGGCCGCTTTCACCGCCTCGACTCGAGCAGGCTGGATAATCGCGACAATGAGTTTCATGAGTGGCCGCCGAAAACAAAAAGAGCGTTGGCATGAGTGCCGAGGGGCAGTGGTGGATGGTAGCCCTGCGCACGTGACTCGACAAGGCGGTGAGGCCGTCCGGAATTGACATAAAAAAAGAGAACCCGAAAAATACCCCTGGCCCGGGCAAGCTAGGCGGAGTGCCCACCCGGACCATTGGGGTATCCTTCTGGATTCTCTGTGGCAAAGCCCTCTCTCGAGGAACCGGTGTTTAGCCGGTCACTGGGGAGACATGATCCTCCGTGATTTGGCTTTGCGGGTACGCGTGCATTCCATGCTCGCTGATATCGAGTCCCCGCGTTTCCTCCTCGGCCGAAACACGCAAGATTCCCATCGCCTTGAGGATGGCAAAGAGAATCAGCATGGTGAAAAATGCCCAGACGCAAATAATCGCGGTGGAATATACTTGAACCCATACAAACTCTCCGCGGCCACTTAGTTTCTCTGGGATGAGTCCAAAAAATCCAGTGGCTATGCCACCCCAGATGCCACAGAGACCGTGTACCGGCCAAGCGCCGACTGGATCGTCAATCCGCAATTTATCGAGCGACATGATACCGATGACGACCAAAAGGCCCGCTACGAGTCCAATAACAATCGCAGCCCAGAGCGGGACCCGATCACAGTTGGCCGTGATCCCGACCAAGCCCGCCAGCGCACCATTGAGGGCCATCGTCACATCGGGTTTGGCGAACAGGACCCAACCGACGATCATGGCAGAGACTGCACCGGCGGCTGCCGAGAGCGTGGTGGTTAGTGCGATGTAGGCCGTGGCATTTGCATTGTCTGCTCCCCAGTAAGTGAGCTGACTTCCCGGATTAAAACCGTACCACCCGACCCAAAGAATTAGCACACCGAGGGCTGCAAAGGTGATGTTGTGCCCAGGCATCGCCACTGATTTTCCCTGGACGAAGCGGCCGAGTCTCGGGCCGAGAACAATCGCGCCGGCAAGGCCTGCGAATCCACCTACTGCGTGGACGACGACCGAGCCTGCAAAGTCTTGAAAGTGGTGTGCGTGCAAAAAACCACCGCCCCACTTCCACATACCGCTGATAGGATAGATCAGGCCCGTGAGGATCGCACTGTAGATCAGATAAGACTTGAATTGCATGCGCCCCGCTACCGCTCCGGAGACAATGGTTGCGGCTGTCGCAGCAAAGGCGACCTGGAAGAGGAAGTCTGCACTGGGCGAATAATCTGCTGTCGCGTCCACGGCGCCTCCGTCACTAAATCCAGAGACGCCCGGTCCACCAAATCCAAACCACTTGCCCGCATAATCACCACCAGGGTACATCAGTCCAAACCCGATGAAGAAAAAGAGCAATACACCCACTGAAAGATCCATCACATTCTTAAAAAGAATGTTGATCGTGTTTTTCGCCGCATTCATGCCGACTTCGAGCATGGCAAAACCGGCCTGCATAAAGAGCACCAGGACCGCGCACACAAACATTACAATCGTATTGAATGTGTATGCCGCTTCCTGTTCCGGGGTGGCTGCCGCTGCCTCTTCGGCTACCGCGCAAGACGGACCGACAAGCAACAAACCGAGAAAAGTCATCAACATTGCCACAGAGGCAATCCTGGCTACGCGCCAGCCTCCAAAACGCCTAATCAAAAATTTCATGTCTTCGCCCTTATGCAGAAGGATGTTCAGGTTGGGGCGGAACTACCCCATGCCGCTCGAAAGGGGCGGGTACACCGCAGACCAACCGGGTCGGGGGAGACCGGACGCAAATGGCATGCCAGAGTGCTAGCAGAGAACCGGAGAGCGGTCCGTAGGCAACGAGAATTCGATAAAAAAACAGGAAACGAGCACCGGTGAGAAAAAATTTTCGCCTACCGCAATTGGCGACTGGTACTCTGCTGCCCTGTAAACGGGCAGTCATTGCCCACTGAGGCAGCGATTGTCAGAAGAGCCGATTGTCAGAAGAGCCAGAGGGCATCGACGCCAAGGGTCCACAGGTCGGCTCTCCGGTAGCTTGTGCCGAGCGGATCAAACCGGTGCCCCGGATTGGTGCCCATGCCGTTGGCCCAGTCGTAGCGGATTTCCGGACGCAGGCGGAAATTATTATGCGGTCGCCAATTGAGTCCCAGTGTGATTTCCCAGTAGTTAGCCCGATTGAGCGGAGAAATCGACTGGCCTTGGGCGTTGACGCCGTTGAGATCTGCACGATCAACGCGAACGCCCTGCGGATCAGAAAACCACTCAGCCCGCATTCCCAGTGCCCAATGGTAGTTGAAGTTATAAAAAAGGTAATTCACCACGCTATACCATTGGGCACTATCGTTTCCAACGATTTGGGTGGTACCTGAGTTAAGCCCCAGATCGGTCTGAAAGACGTAGGTCCAGTTGCTGCCGATCATCTGCTGCCAGACGAAGCTTTGATCGTAAATATTGCCATCGCTCATCGTCGTGGGCCCGCCCCCAACTCCTCCAGAGTGGACCACCGCGCCATCGCCCCAGTCACCCGCACTCACCGTCCACATGACGCTCGTTCTCTCATCGGCTGTCTCGTACTGGATACCGCCGAGAAAAGTACTTGAGCCGTTGGCAGCAAACTGAAACCCCTGGTCCCAGCCGTTGGTCCAGCCACCAAGCAACGTGATCGATTCGGTCAGGGGGTACTCACACAGAAGGCCGGTATGCGTAAAAGGCTCTCCGTAGGCCATCGTGTAATCGTGCGAATAGAAAAAGTTGTAAGGGGAGGGGACCTGTTCGTATCCAAGAATCGTATAAAAGTGGCCGAGGACGATCGAAAATTGATTGATCGCGAATTGAACGTACGCCTGGGGCATAGCAGCACCGTATTGACCGCTACCCCATTGCCAGGTGCTGTCCCAACCTGGTCCACCGAAAGCTTCGGTATCCGGACCATCGACACCGGCAACCAGGTCCACGTGAAATCCCCAGTCGAATCCATACCCTTCGGTATCAGCCCCCTTTTCAAACCATAGCCACGCCTGGTTGACGTTCAGATTCGGATCGTTATTAAAGGGGAGTTGGGAGTTGCCGAGCATTGTGGTATTGCCCCAGTTGTTGATCGTCAGACCGCCGGAGAACCACCCGCCATAAGCGATCGGCGACCCG
>JAQWPY010000092.1 GCA_029245145.1 Pirellulales bacterium
GCGCGAATTCGACGCGGCGTTTCCCTATCAGGAAACGCCGGACCAACTCGCTGCGTTGGCCGCCATTAAAGAAGACATGTGCAACCACCGCCCGATGGACCGCCTGCTCTGCGGCGATGTGGGATTCGGTAAAACGGAACTTGCGCTGCGGGCGGCATTCAAAGCGGTCGACAGCGGCTATCAGGTGGCCCTGCTCGTTCCGACCACGATCCTCGCCGCACAGCACCTCAACACATTCCGCCACCGGATGGCGGAATTCCCCATCCAAATCGAATCGCTCAGTCGCTTCAGCACCCGCAAGGAGCAGGCGCAAACGCTCGAGCGGATGGCAGGGGGCGAAGTCGATATCGCAATCGGCACCCACCGACTGGCCCAGAAGGATGTGCAGTTTGCCAATCTGGGCCTGGTGGTTATCGATGAAGAGCAACGATTCGGGGTCGAAATTAAAGAACGACTCAAAGCCGTACGACAAACGGTCGATGTCATGACCCTCACCGCAACGCCGATTCCGAGAACGCTCCACCTTTCTCTTTTAGGCGCACGCGATATCTCCAATCTCGAAACACCGCCGGAGGACCGGCTTGCCGTGGAGACACGCGTCGTCCGCTTCGATCCCGACCTGATCCGTAGAGCGATCGATCGCGAACTGAATCGCGGCGGGCAAATATTTTTCGTCCACAATCGCGTCCACGATATTGAGTCGGTTGCCGACCGCTTGCGCGAGATCGCGCCCGATGCCACGCTCACGGTGGGCCACGGTCAGATGCCCGAAGGAAAACTGGAACAGGTGATGGTCGACTTCATCGACGGGAAGTTCGATATCCTGGTGGCCACTACGATTGTCGAAAGCGGTTTAGATATTCCCAACGCCAACACGATTTTTATCGACGATGCGGACCGCTACGGACTGGCCGACCTCCACCAACTTCGCGGACGCGTCGGGAGGGCCGGAAAGCGGGCCTACTGTTACTTGCTGATCGACCAGCGGAAACACCTTTCGCCCACCTCGTCCCGTCGTTTGCGGGCCATCGAAGAATTCAGTGAGATGGGAGCTGGATTTCAAATCGCGATGCGCGATCTGGAAATCCGCGGAGCAGGCAACATCCTGGGAACTCAACAGAGCGGCCACATTTCTGCCGTCGGTTACGAACTTTACTGCCAACTGCTCGAACAGGCGGTACTCCGCCTCCGCCGACAACCGCCCCGCAAAATATGCGAAGTCGATATCGATCTTCCGGGCGAGGCGCTGCTGCCGGAAAGCTACGTGCCGGACATGAAAAGTAAGATCGACCTCTACCGTCGACTGGTGCGAATCGCAACACCCGATGACCTGGCCGATATCCGCGAAGAGATGATCGATCGCTTCGGTCCGCTCCCACCGGTTGCTAGCAGGTTGCTCGATCTGGCGGCACTCCGCATCGCCGCTGCACTCTGGGGAATCGGCGGTGTAAGGATGGAAAACCGCGCCCTGGTACTGCATTATCAGGATCGCAACCGGATAGAACAGCTCAAAAGCCAGGCGGCGCTGCCGGTGAGAATCGTCGATGCCAGCAACGCTTATGTCCCCTTGCCTGCCACCGACGACGACGGGGATGCGATCCTGGAGGCAGTAAAATCTCTGTTGCAGGCCGAGGCGTTGCCGCTATAATCCCGCCGCTTTATTTCGTCCGGTCCCTTTCGTCCTGGTCCGCGGCGCGGGTAGCCGCGCTTCGGCGGAGAATTTGTGTTGACTTTACCCCTGCCTCGGGTCTCGTGCTTATTGCTGACAGCGCTCATGCTCAGCATCCCTTCCGCTGCGCGGGGACAGGCGGCGAATCGATCGAACATCTTGCCGTTCAAACGATACGTCGACCCGACGCAGGCACGGCCAAGGCAGGAGAAGGTTCCGAATGCCCAAACGGCGCAACCGCAGCCGAAGAACGGTGGCGGTGAGCAGCGACCGTGGGAGAGTAACGAGCAGCCACTCGATGCTCAAACACTCGAAAACGCACAAATTATCGCGCGGGTCGGCTCCGACGTGATCCTCGCAGGAGAAGTACTCTCGGGGGTCGACAAAGTAATGGAAGCAAATCAAAAGCAGATTCCTCCGAGCAAGTGGGATGAGATCCGTCGACGACTGATGCGGCAGATGCTCATGCCGCTAGTGCAACAAAAATTGATCGTCGTAAATGCGATGGAGGTTATTCCCGAGGACGCGTTGCCGGAAATTGAAAAGCAGGTTGAAAAACAGTTTTACGGTGAGCAGATCAAAGAAATGATGAAACTGGCGGAGGTCAATAGTTTGGCCGCCCTGGAGATCAAGCTGAAGGAGAGAGGTTCTTCAATTGAACAGCAAAAAAGAATCTTCTTTGAGCGAAGCCTGGCGTCGCAGTGGATGCATCAACAGGTGGTCGACAATCGGGCCGTCACCCACTTGGAGATGCTCGAGTACTACTCCTCGAATCTCGAAGACTATCAACAGCCGGATCGCTGCCGCTGGGAACAATTGACCGCACGCTTCGATAAATTTGCCTCACAGGATGCTGCCTGGCGGGCCATTGCCGAAATGGGGAACGCAGTGGCAGACACAGGAATCCCCTTTGAAACCGTAGCAAAGGAAAAATCACAAGGGCTGACCGCATCGGCCGGGGGTGCACGCAACTGGACCACGCGAGGTGCCCTCGTCTCCGGACCGCTCGATGAGGCTCTCTTTTCGCTTCCGATCGGTACCATGAGCCCGATTATCGCCGATAGCACTGGGTATCATATCATCCGCGTCGTCGAGCGGGTCGACGCGCACTGCACGCCCTTTCGGGATGCACAAATCGAAATCCAACAATCGATCGTCGAGGGTCGGCGCGAGGCAAAGCTCACCGAGTATCTTGATTCGCTCCACGAAAAGACCTACGTCTGGACCATCTTCGATGACGATCCCGCCCCAGGACAGGAATCCGGGAAGGGCTCGGTTGCGATGGCGAAGGAAAAGGCCGTCGCCCGCTAAATCGGGCCGCCGCGCATCAGAGGGACCTCTCTAGGTTACCCAACCTTCTTCCACTCCCCAATGCAGTGGCAGTGCGGCCTTGGGGACTTCTCTGCTACCAAGTATCGGACGTTTCCCCAAATTTCAACCAAAAAAGAGCTTAAAAAAGTGGGATCATCCCGTCCCGCCGCGCGGTGAATTGAGTCGTACGCCCTGGTACGTTACATTGTCGGTCCCAGAACGGGTGACGACCGGCAAGCGGCCAACAGGGGCCTGAAACCTTCTCTGGGAATTAGGTGCTGACACCAAGAGGTACGAAAACAGGAAGCCGGGAACGCAATGCAAAATTCGACGATTGAACAGAGGAGAAACTCGATGGAGGATGTCGCTACGCTCAAAATTGGGGATCGGGAAGAAACGCTACCTGTGGTCACAGGCACAGAAAACGAGCGTGCGGTCGACGTATCGAAGCTCCGAAGCGAAACGGGGATGATCACCCTCGACGAGGGCTATGTGAACACCGGCGCAGTCGCCAGTTCGATCACCTACCTCGACGGTGAGCAGGGAATCTTGCGATACCGCGGATATCCGATTGAGGAAGTCGCAGCGAATTGCGACTTTATCGAAACTTCTTATCTGCTGATCTACGGTGAGTTACCCACGGCCGAACAGCTCGAAAACTTTCGTCACTCGCTGCGGCGGCACACTCTGCTGCATGAGGACATGCGGTCCTTCTACAACGGATTTCCTCGCGACGCGCACCCGATGGCCATCCTCAGTTCCGTGGTCAGTGCCCTCTCGACCTTTTATCAGGATTCGCTCAATCCGGGCGATCCGGAACAGGTGGAAATTTCGATTCAGCGTTTGATGGCGAAGTTACCGACGATTGCTGCATTCAGCTATAAAAAATCGATCGGTCAGCCCTTCCACTATCCGCGGAACGACCTCGCCTACTGTGAGAACTTTTTGCAGATGATGTTTGCGGTGCCGACGGAACCGTACGAAATCGATCCCGATTTTGTCGAGGCACTCAACCTGCTGTTGATTGTTCACGCAGATCACGAACAAAACTGTAGTACCTCCACCGTGCGGATGGTCGGCTCTTCGAACGCTAATATTTTTGCTTCGATCGCCGCCGGTATCGGCGCGCTTTGGGGACCACTGCATGGTGGTGCCAATCAGGCATGCGTGGAAATGCTCGAAAGAATTCTCGCCGATGGTGGAGACGTCGACAAATATGTCGACATGGCCAAAGACAAAGATAACCCGTTCCGTTTGATGGGCTTTGGGCATCGGGTCTACAAGAATCACGATCCGCGGGCGAAGCTGATTCGCGTTACCTGCGATCGGCTCCTGGAAAAAATGGAACGCAACGACCCCATCTTCGACATTGCGAAGAAACTCGAAGAGGTTGCCCTGCAAGACCCGTACTTCATCGAAAAGAAGCTTTATCCCAACGTCGATTTCTACTCCGGCGTCATCTATCGTGCCATTGGCATTCCCATCCAAATGTTCACGGTGCTGTTTGCCATGGGACGTCTTCCGGGCTGGATCGCCCATTGGAAGGAGATGCACGCCTCCCCGAGCAAACGAATCTGTCGACCGCGGCAGGTCTATATGGGCCCCACGGAACGCCAGTTCGTTCCGCTCGACCAGCGTTGATGCGGCCTTGAACTCGGCCTGTGGTGAGGGAGATGCATGCCCAGAATATTGGTGGCAGATGACGATGCGGATGCGCGTGAGCGAATCGCTGCCATCCTCCAAAAGGAACCGGTGCTGTCGGTGGTGTTCGCGGCCGACGGAACCGAGGCCATGGCCGAATTTGACAAAGCGAAGCCCGATTTACTGCTCACTGACCTACGGATGCCCAACATGGACGGGCTCGATCTGGTCCGCGCAGTCCGTGATCGGTGTGAATCGACGCCGATCGTGATGATGACCTCCCACGGCGATCAGCAACTTGCGGCCCAGGCGCTTTCGGCCGGCGCTGCCAGTTACGTTCCCAAGTCCGAAGCCGAAGAAGAGTTACTCAATACCGTACAGCACGTGTTGAATCTTTCGACGCGACGTTCGCTGCGGCCCTTTCCCGCAGAACTGAAGCAGAGTCGGATGGTCTATGTCATCCACAATGATTCACAAATGATCACGTCGCTCGTCGGACACCTGCAGGAGAACATCCTCCAAGTGGGGCTTTGCGATGAATCGGAACAGATCCGCTTCGGCGTTGCCCTGGAAGAGGCTTTGATCAATGCGATGATTCACGGCAACCTCGAGATCGATTCGAGCATTAAGGAAAACGATCCTGCGCAGTTCGACGCGATGGTACAGCAGCGCTGCAACGAACTGCCTTACAAGGAACGCAAGATTGAGGTCGAAGTCGAACTCTCAGCAGAACAGATTGTCGTAACGATCGGCGATCACGGTCAGGGATTCGACCCCACGACATTACCCGACCCCACTGAACCGGAAAATCTCGAAAAGGTCAGCGGACGCGGCGTTTTGTTGATGCGCTCGTTCATGGACGAAGTGCAATTCAACGACGCCGGCAACCGGGTCACGATGATCAAGCGGAAGAAGTGATCGCGCCTAGTGTCGGTAACCTTGCGGGGTCGCAGACTCGCTCAAGCCGAGTCGATCTCCTGCTCCTCCCACCACGCTTGCAGCAATTCGACCAATTCTATTTTTGCCCACTCGATTTCCTCGACCGACGCACCTTTGCGAAGGCGCCGAAAAACGCGCTCAAAGCGATTGCGTAGCGAGGGAGCAAAGCCCGAGACGAGTCGACGGGGCTCCGATCCGCCGAGTTGGACGTGGCCGCGAAGGGCATGCGGTTGGCGAGACACGAAGTCCAAAAGCAGTAAACAGCGATCGAGCAGCACCCAGGGAAATTCGCGATTCGACATCGGACCGATTTGCAGTAACTGGCCGCCGAGGGGAATCCCGCGGATTTTCACCTTTGGCAAACTGCGCGAGGCATACCAACTGGCGCCGCCTCCGACCGCTGCACCCACAAGCGCCGCCGTCCCGAGTGCTGTGCCGCCCACCGCCAAATCAATAACCCCTCCCGCAGCGGCTCCGGTGGCGGTTCCGGTGGCAATCAGTTGAGTCGACGTGAGCCCCAAATGATTCCAGAGCGAAAGATTGAACAGATCGTCGTCGACCTGAGCCAGTTGATCCTGTTCGATCTGCAAACGGCCGTGCCCGAACAACTCCTTGAGTCGGTCCTGCGCCTGCGACTCCAGGGCCCGTATCCTGTCAAAATACTTAGTCGCCAGTGGTTCGCGGTACGGTCTTGGTTCAACCTCCACCGGCAGCCGCTTCTGTTTCGTCAGCGAGAGAACCTCTACCACGAGATTTGCAATCACGGTAAAAGATTCGGCAAGATTGTCGCAGCGATCGGTCTCTAAGACACTGATCGCACGGTCGAGCGGTCCGCGGGCCGATTCATTCACCTCACCGAGCGCCCGCAGCAGTTTGATCCGCTCATCGAAATCGGCCCTTTGGGCATCAAACGTGCGCACCAAATTAAAATACTGATCGAGTACCACCCGCCATGCCGCCGAATGATCCCGGGTGCCGATACGATTGAGAATCGCCATCCGCGGCCTTCCGGTCCACCGTAAAATCTCCATCTCCGCCTCTTCCTTGATGCTCGGCGGACGCGACACATCTACGACGTAGAGGATGGTTCCCCCCTCGAGTATTGAGGGTATCAATTCACACTCTTGAGCGAAGGCATCGCCTGCACGATGCAGATCGACAAACGCCCAGACCACCTGCGCCCGCTCAGCGGTATGCGTTTCGTGATCGCGCATCCAGGCCAGCATCTGGCGGGGTCGTTCGAAGCCCGGGGTATCGACGAACTCCAGCAACACGTGCTCCCCCACGCTCATCCGGTAGCCGTGACACTGCTGCGTGGTGCCGGGCATCGCATCGATATCGATTGACGCATCGGCGGCCAGCGTGGAAACGACACTCGATTTACCGCGATTCACGTGGCCGACAACGACAAAGCGGGGCGCGGTCATAAGGCACGATCTCCCGTCTTTTCTACCAGGCGGTTGATGCTCAGATAGGGGTCTGAGACGCGATGGAAGAATGTCCGCCAAATCGATTCGGCCCGGGGCCCCTCCCCCTGATCCAACGCGTCGGTATCCGACCCCGCTGCACGATCGACCAGCACCAAAACAATCTCCGTCGTCGGCGTCACCGCGGTACGAAGTTGGCGAACGAAATCCAAATAGTCGGCGTCCGGAGATTCCCATCCCTCGACCAGAAGAACCACTCTTTGGGGAAAAGGCTCATTCGCCAAGGCGGAAAGTGCCTCACGATCTCGCGACGGGTCGGCCTGCCCCACCTTCCAGCAACACGTCACATCGACTCGAAAGGCCTCGCCGAGTCGCGCGCGAACCTGCTGGTCGCTCCAGTCAATCCCCGCCCACTGAAACACGGGGACCGGGCCGCATGCGGACCATGCATTCGCCTCCCCGATCTCGAACTCTGACGTGGTGTGAGCCGCGCGTTGCGACTCGTCGACGTCGCTGGAGGAGATCACGCGCTCTCGTCGCAAGCGGCGGAGAAGGCTTTGGACTGCCAATTGCGATTTCCATCCACCCTGCCGATAGCGGCGTAATTGCAGGTTGCTGATTGTGAGGGTCACGACCCGCGGGAGCAGACCGTAAAAGCAGAGCGAGGCAAAGAGAAACGGCCACAGTTCCGACCACACACTCAAAAATGCAATTCGCTGCTCGGGGTCGAGTACGATCTGTAGATTTTCTCTGCTGGAAAATTTGACCGACTCCACTTCGTCGAGCGCAGGAACAGCGGCGGGCCAGAGGGAAGCGAAGGGCCATGCAAGCCACTGTATGAGTTGGTGCATCTGCTCGCTGGAGAGCAGCGTACTTCGCCACCCGAACGTCGGATCGCTACCCAAGGAGATCGCAACGAAAGAAAGAATCAGGCCGAAATTAAACGCAATCGCAAATCGTTGCGTGGCCGCCACGGCAAACCAGCGCATCAGGTTGCCAAACCACTGCGTCGGGCCCTGTAACTGATCGGCTGCCATTCGCATTTCGCGACGAAACTTCGGCGAGAGCCGACGGGCAAGGAACAGAAAGAGATTCAGCGGAACGCGTCCGAGCAATCGCGCGGCATGCTGTAGGATTGCGCCGCCCGGAACCCAAAGGAGCCATCGACTCGGCAACGCAGCAAGCACCCAAAGAACCAAAAGCATCAGCTGAGAACCAATCAAAATCATCCAGAAGGAAACCACGTTGACCGGACTGCTGAAAACGAGCGACGAGAACATCGTCGCAATCCCCAGCAGCAGGCCAACGACATTGAGCCCACCGTGCACCAATCGGATCAACTGGCTTGCCCGCTCTCCCGCCGAGGCGTCATCACTGGAGGCCCCCTGCTTCTGTTCGGCGAGCCATGCTTCGATGGCCCGATCGTCCGGGAGCCGTGCCGCCCCGATCTTCGCACCGATCACCGCATCGCGGGCGGCGAGTCGCGCCGGATCGATCCCACGATCGCGATAAACTTGCACCGCAAGATCAATCAGCGTAGGAAACTGCATCGAGTCATCCTCTCCCGTGTCTCTTTTCCGGAAGAATGGCACGGGTATGGAGCGTGGGGCCCCGAAGGGCCGGTGCATTCCTCCCAGCCCGTTCATCGTAGCCGACCGAGCATCCCGTCACACCGACGGGATGCTCTTCGCGAGCGTCGAGCAGAAGGACTACTGGAAATTACCCTGTAAGGCGTTATAGTACCACACGTTGAGGCTGTAGCTCAGTTGGTAGAGCAACGGACTTTTAATCCGTAGGTCCAGGGTTCAAGCCCCTGCAGCCTCACTTTCTTCTCGGCGAGCGAATTCGCAATTAGGCAAACGGGGCATTTGCCTACGCGATGCCCGGAGGAGGCTGCTTGAGGCGTCGATCGACTGCGGGGGGAAGCAAGGCCCGTTGGCGGAGCGTTACCGCGATCTTCGGGGCCGGCACCATCTGCGTACACCCACTGCGTACACCCAGGCTGCCTAAACCCAGGCCAGCGACCCAGGAGGAGCACACGTTGACTGAGCGCTCCTCCCGCTCAGAGCGGCGTCGCCGCTCCTGAAACCGCGATCTCAGTTGCCGGCGGGGATCGCGGGTGTTTCGGCGGCACCACTTGCTACTCCAATACCGCCCTCGGGCAACTGTTCCGCCGGAGCGAGAAGTTGCCAGGCGGCGACACCCAAAGCGCGGCCAATGTCATGGAGCCGCTGTTCAGAACCGACCCACCGCTCTCCGCGCTCCAACTTATACCACGCATCATCTGAAAACCCGGAGGCCTCGGCTGCCTGCTTCACCGTTAGACCAACCTTTAATCGAAGCTGTCGCATATTTCTCGGCAGTTCCATCTCACTCCCTTTCGATTTACCAAATCCTCAATCACGTTCAGTTCCACGCGCTGCGAGGGCCCAACGCAGTGGCCATATCCGCCACTGCTTACCACCCAGACGAAACCCTTTGGGCTCACGCTTTGCGCCCACTTCGACAAGCACGCGCTCGCCGACCCGAAAGCGGCAACAAATGCCTTCCCCACTCAACCACGCTGAAATCGCTTGACGCTGCCGGAAGGCAGTAATCGATCGAAGACACCGAACGAGTGCCCTCAAATTTCCGAACCTCACATCAAGATCTCTACCGGAACTGCAGACCGTTGCCGCATTTCCATCCATCTCGATCGTCAAATTCGCCTCAATCTCCATCAATTCAACTTTCCGTCCCGCCGTTCCCGTTCCGAGTGCGGATCTTCAATAGTCCATCGAGGCGCCAGCGGGCGTGGGCCGCGTCGGCCCGGGCCGAACTCGGCACATCGAGATGAAAATCGGAAAACTCGTATGAGATTTCCGCGTCACGTCCGGTGAGCTTGTCGTAAAGGGCAACGGCCAGCGAAGGCCAGTCGCGAGTATCTGCAGCATCCATTGAATTAGCTCCTTGAGTCACAAGAGGGCTGACATTTGTGCCCCACGCTCAATTCGTAGGCGGCAGGGAGCGTACGACCAGTCTTCGAGTCAAAAAACGCACCCTTACGAAGCAATGCAGCCGTAAGCCGGAAAAAACTTACGAATCTCTGGGCAGAGCCCCTCGCCTTCCAGGGTTTTTCTCGCACTCGTACTCGACCTATCACCCTTAATAACAACGACTTACAACATTTCAAACGATCACGAATCCTGTCGGCCTTAAAAAAATATCGGAAATTTACTGGCGAAGGTTGAACGTTTTGGACGTTTTATGGTATAACGTGGGTGAACGTTTTGAACGTTTTGTAAAACAGGAGAGAAACGATGATCGCCGAAAACATGACCCCCGTGATTACTGAGACCCGGCCCGTCATCTCTGAATTACTCAGAGCCCGAATGGATGGCGTGCTCCAACGCGAACTTTCCTTTGTCCCGAACCCGCTCTTCACGAAAGAACGAGAAGCGACGGCACTCACCGGGTGCGGGCGTGTCGATCAGGTTGAGTCCGAAGGTCGTGGACCGACCGTCCAACTCAGACCCGGTCTGCCCGCTCACTTGCTGCGCCTTTGTGAAACGAGTCTGATGTCGGCAGAGGAAGAGGTTGCCGCGTTCCGACGCATGAACTTTCTCAAATACTTTTACAACCATCTGCGGATGCGGCTCTGCGAGACGACTGTTTCAGAGGGTCAGCTCCAGGAAATGGAAGATCTGGTCGTGCAAGCAGAGCGAATTCGTAATGACATCGTGTGTTCGAGTGTCCGCCTGGTCATCTCGATTGTGAAAAAGTATTGCACGCCTCATTGCGTGTTCGATGATCTCCTCAGTGAAGGTATTGTGTCGCTCTTGCGGGCGGTGGACAATTTTGACTTCGAGAGAGGTTTTCGCTTCAGCACATATGCAACGCGTATTATCCATCGCGATCTGTGGAGAGCGATCGGCAAGGATCAGAAGAATCGCCTGCGGTTCAGCACCGGAAACGATCCGCTTCTCGATGGTCGCAGCGAAGAGACGACCTCGATGGTGAGTGAACGAAAGTCCACGGAAGTCCTGGGAACGCTTGGTCAACTCCTCGACACTCTCGATGAGCGGGAGCGGGTTATCATCTCGGCTCGGTTCGGCCTCGAAACGAGCGGAAAAAAGGAGACGTTCACCGCCCTCGGAAAGCAACTCGGTGTCTCCAAAGAGCGAATCCGCCAACTTGCAGAACGTGCCCTTAAAAAATTGCAGAATGCGGCGAACCAACTCGGGTTGGACGAGACGCAGTGGGTCGCCTAATCAGCCATCAATCCTGAACCAGCCTTGCGGTAAACGAAACCATGGCAGCAAATAAAGAGTCCGCCGCGACACGCCTTCGAGTACTCCTCACCGGAGCCTCCGGTTACGTTGGGGGCCGCTTACTGCAGCATCTCGAGCAGCGGGATATTACTCTTCGCTGCATGGCACGGCGGCCTGACTTTGTGCGTGCGAAACTTGCAGAGAGTACCGAGTTGGTCCGCGGCGATGCCATCGATCCGGCAAGCCTGACGGCCGCCCTCGAGGGAATCGATACAGCTTACTACTTGATCCACTCGATGGGATCGATCGGAAATTTTGAGGAACAGGATCGGACCGCCGCCAAAAATTTTGCCGCCGCCGCCCGCCATGCCGGGGTACGGCGAATCATCTACCTTGGCGGTCTCGGCGTAGAAAGCCCTGAGCTCTCCCCTCACCTTCGCAGTCGACAGGAAGTGGGCGACTTACTGCGGGAGTCGGGCTGTGAGGTTATCGAATTTAGAGCATCGATTGTCATCGGCTCCGGAAGTCTCTCGTTCGAACTGGTACGCTCCCTCGTGGAAAAACTCCCAGTGATGATTTGTCCACGGTGGGTCAGTACCGAGGCACAGCCGATCGCGATTGAAGACCTACTTCTTTATCTCGAAGCAGCACTCGAGCGACCGACCGAAGGCTCGCATATCTATGAAATCGGCGGGCCCGATCGGGCGACCTACGGGGAGATCATGAAAGAATACGCAAAGCAGCGGGGTTTAAAACGGCTGCTGATCTCGGTTCCCGTGCTGACCCCACGTCTTTCGAGCTTATGGCTGGGACTGGTAACCCCGGTATACGCCCGTATTGGACGCAAATTGATCGAGAGCATGAGGAACCCGACCGTCGTACACAACCGATCGGCTGAGGATTGCTTCGGCCTGAAACCACGATCGCTCGACGCGGCAATCGGACGGGCCTTGGCTCACGAGGACCATCAGTTTGCCTCAACCCGCTGGTCGGACGCCGCCTCAGCCAGCCTGGGAATCAAAACGTGGGGCGGGGTTCAGTTTGGACCCCGGGTGATGGATTCGCGGCGGATCGAACTGCCGCTGCCTCCGAAAGATGCGTTTCGCCCGGTTCAAGAGATTGGCGGTTCCCGGGGATGGTATTTTGCCAACTGGCTCTGGACACTCCGCGGCTGGATCGACCTGCTTTGCGGGGGCATCGGACGGCGTCGAGGGCGCCGCGATCCGCATCACGTCGCCGTCGGCGATACGATCGACTGGTGGCGAGTTGAGCAATACGTACCCGGGCATCTGCTTCGTCTGGCTGCGGAAATGAAGGTTCCGGGACGAGCATGGTTGCAGTTCGAAGCAACCGCTACGGAACGAGGAACGGAACTGCACCAGTTGGCCATTTTCGATCCCGTAGGAATACTGGGGCGACTCTACTGGTACAGCCTCTATCCCCTCCATGCAATTATTTTTCATTGTATGCTCACGCAGATCGGTCGCCGTGCGATGGCCGATGCAAAGTGCGAACTATCGAGCAATTCAAAGCCCGTCGATCCGCTCAAAAGATCAGCTTAGAGGATCTCAGCGGGTCGAGGGACTCAAGGACCGGGTGGTGCGGCAGTTCTCTTCGGTGATGCTGGCATCGCCATCGCTGGACGATTCGCTTCGGAGCGGAAAACTACCCCTTTTTCCCACGTCTGTTCGCAGCTTTTCCATCCGTACCGCAAAGCGGATGAATGCTCTTGACGACAGATCAGCGGCACGCTATTTACTCCCCCGCTTCTTCGTCCTTCCTCTCCAAACGAGTCAACCAGCGGGAGTTAACGGAAACAGCGATCAACGGTATCGTCGTTTTTCGCTGTGACAGACCTGTAGTTTAACAAAACCTGATCGGCCGCTGCATACGAAACCGTATGCAGGGCAGGCGGCCACACCTTTGATTCACTAACTAAGAACATGCATCGCACCAAACATTGCTACCAAAAGATCGTGCAACAAACACGTTTTCTTGACGCAACTGATCTGCGAGCCACCAGTGGAGTTCTTCGCGTGAAAGGTATTTTCTGCCTATTGCCCCTGTACCTGGGCCTGATGTGCAGTAGCGTCGGCGTTGCCGTCGCTGCTCCCGTCGTCCAACCGGTGCTCGCCGTTGCCGCACAGGGACAAATCTTTTCACGACAGCCCAAGGAAGATCCTTTCAAACAGGCAAACGGCAGCATTGATCGCCTGATGCAGGAAAAGAAACAGCAAGCACAGGAGCACCTGCGACAAGCAAGGAAAGGTTTGGCCCAGGGCAGCATCAAAACCGCCCGATTCCATCACCAACGCGCAGTCACACTCGACGTCCAGCTTGGCGGAGATGAGGATAGTCCGGAAAAACTTTTGGCCGATATCGAGGCCGTCGAGAAAAGAGCGCAGGCGGCATCACTAACCGTAGGGTCGCAACCCACCTCTCCTCAAGCAGACAAGACCGCAAGGCAAGTAAACCCGTCCGCCGTTCGTCCCACGGCGAACAATACCGAGAACCCCGCGGTCGCAGGCAAGCGAGCCTTGTATAATCCACAGGAAGATGCCTCCTTCAACCGGCAGGCGACCGCAAGCGAAAACGATTCTCTCTTCGTGCCTCCCACCCAACCGGCACTGCCTGCCGATACGATTCCTCTGGCAAAGAATCGCAAAAATACACTTCGAACCCAAAAGACCCCAGGACCAGCAGCGGGCAGCAAGGTTCCAGTGGCGACAGCGAGTGCCGTCCGGACCGACCCTGCCGCGGGGTCGGTCGTGCTTGAACCGGACACCGGGCAGAACCAGAGACAGTCGCAGCAGGCGCAAGAGCAGAGCGAAACGTTTCTTGAGGAAACGGGGCTTGCGGAGCAGCGATTGCGACAACAGGTCATGGCGGAAGTAGCCCGACAATCGCGTAAAGCACTCGACCTGCGTGCCGATGACCCTGTGGGTGCCATTGGTGAGATGCAGAAAACTCGTGCGATGATTGAGGAATCCTCGCTCAAGGCGAGCGACAAAAAGATACTCCTCGCACGCGTCGATCGACTCTTAGTTGAAATGGAAAACTATGTCGAAAAACATCGCGCTGAAATCGAACTCAACGCGAGCAACCAGCAAGTACTCGATAAACTGGCAAGAAAGCGGGAGTATCGTGTCGAGGTTGACCAGCGACTTGCAGCGCTGGTGGAGGAATACAACCAACTGCGTAACGACCAGCGATTCTACGAAGCGGAGGTCAAGGCCAAGCAGGCACGCACACTCGCTCCCAATGAACCGGTCGTCGTCCAGATGTTCGAGGAAATCCGCTTTTATCGGAGGATGGTCAATAACCAGGATCTGCGAGAAAAGAAAGATGACGCCGTCTGGGGAACGCTCAACGCGGTTGAAGTCGCCAGCGTGCCGTTTGGCGATGATCGCGAACCGATTCAATTCATCGATCACGGCGATTGGAAAAAGCTGACCGAACGGCGTGCCCAGTTCTCCGGTGATCAGGAGCGCGATCGGCATCCGACCGAGATCGAAATCGAGCGGAAGCTCAACACCCCCGTTTCGCTCAAGTTCAAGGATGCGCCTTTAAGCGATGTCGCAGCCCACCTGAAAAAGATCGGTGATATCAACATCTATCTCGATCCCCAAGGCCTCGCGGAAGAGGGCATCCACAGTTCGACTCCAGTCACGATCGACTTGAGCCAGGAGATATCACTCAAGAGCGCTCTGAACTTGATCCTCAGTCCGCTCCACCTCGACTACGTCATTCAAAATGAGGTCCTCAAGATCACGAGTGAACAATTGCGGGATCGAAACGTTTACTCTAAGACCTACAACGTGGCCGACCTGGTGCTTCCGATTCCCAATGCACCCGAGCACAACCAACTCGGACTTCCCAATTCGCTTGCGCAGGGTTATGAGCGAACCAATAAAAATCTTGCAGGGGCCAATGGTTTCCGGGCGCCCCAAATGAATGTCACAACCCAATCGGGGGTTCCTGGAATTACCGACATCAGCGAAATTCCCTCAGGCACACTCGCCCAGTTGGGTGGCGGAACCGGCGGTATCGGCGGTTCGGCAGGTGGTGCCGGAGGAGCTGGCGGTGCCAATGCGGCAGATTTTGAATCCCTGATGGATTTGATTACCAACACAATTCAGCCCGACACCTGGGATGATCTCGGTGGCGAGGGTCGAATCTCGCCGTTTGAAACCAACATGAGTCTGGTCGTCAGTCAGACGCAGGAGGTTCACGAGGAAATTGCAGATCTCCTCGAGCAACTGCGACGGCTTCAGGATCTTCAGGTCACCATCGAGGTCCGCTTCATCAATCTGCGGGACGATTTCTTCGAGCAGATCGGTATCGACTTTGACTTAAACATCGACAGCAACGTCTCGGATAACAATCTGCCGAATAACGATAATGGCCGTAGCACCACGCTCGGTCTTGGTTTCGACAACGGTGGCAACCCAACCTTTCTTCGTTCAGGCGGAGCAAGCCCGATCACCAACCTTATCAACGGCGCCAACGACATCCAAGTGCGTCAGGGAAGCTTTGCCGCAGTACAACCCGGATTCGGGGGTTATGCAGCAAACACGGCCACCACGATGGGCGTTGCCATCCTCAGCGACTTGGAAGCCTATTTCTTCGTGCGGGCGGTCCAAGGAGACAAGCGGACCAACATCCTGCAGTCCCCGAAGGTTACCTTGTTCAACGGACAAGCCGCCAGTGTCTCGGATCAGATTCAGCAACCTTTCGTCACGAGCGTGACTCCGGTGGTAGGTGACTTTGCGGCCGCTCAGGCTCCGGTGATTGTGGTCTTGGCCGAGGGCACCTCACTCTCAGTACAAGCGGTCGTCTCACCCGACCGACGCTACGTTCGCTTGACGCTCGTTCCTTTCTTCAGTGAGATCCGCGACGTCGACGAATTCACCTTCGAGGGAAGCAGCACCAGCACCGAAGACCGGACCGACTCCAACGAAGAAACCGCTGCCGGCGGTTCGGCGAATTCCTCGTCCAACAACTCGACGAATTTCACGCAGGGCACTACGATTCAGTTGCCGACGTTCGCCTTCACGACCGTGACAACGACCGTGAGCGTACCGGATGGCGGTACGGTCCTGCTCGGTGGTGTCAAACGATTGAACGAACAGCGAGATGAAATCGGAACGCCTTTCCTGAGCAAACTCCCTTACGTAAGTCGTCTGTTCAAAAACGTCGCCATCGGTCGCGAAACCGAAAGTCTGATGCTGATGGTCACGCCGAGAATTATCATCCAACAGGAAGAAGAGGAGTTGCGTGGCATCGCTCCTCCCTAATGCGAGTCTCTGCTGGCAGGATCGTCTCTTCCTTGCGCTCTCTGGTCTCTACGGTGCGGTCGCGGTAGGACTGAGTGCTTACCGGGCGCACGGCCTGAAAAAATCTCTCGAGACCGCTGGAATTGCCGCTGAGGAAGTTTCCCAACGGGTGGCAAATCTTGCGACCGCCGTCGATCTGACTCTGCTGCACACCGTCGCCCTGGTGGCGGTCATCGCCCTTGCCGCGGGACGCTTGAAGTACGCAGTATGCCTCACATTTTCCGCCGGCATCCTCCTCTTTGGTGGCTCGCTCACGTTCCAAAGCGTCTGGGGCATCGCATCACCCGATTTTGTGCCTCCTGCCGGCGGCATGTTGCTGATCGCCGGTTGGCTCGGTCTGTTGCCGCTGGCGTGCTGCAGCGCGGGTGCAAAAAACCGGGCAACCTGTTAGCCTGAAGAGACCGAAAACCATTGCTTTCGGGATTTCTCAAGCGTTACGGAACGGCTGGATGCCACGGAAAAATCTCCTCATCTTACTGGTCGCAGGTGGACTCTTCCTGCTCTGCTATGCCCAAGCCTCGCGTTTGACGAGGGCGCGACACCTCGGTGCAATCCTCGAAGTGATCCAGAGCAGAGGGTTGCATTCGGCGGACGAACGCCACCTGTTTAACGTTGCCGCGTCTGCCATGGCGGAATCACACGATCCCCATTCAAGCTATATCCCGCCGCCGTACACCGATCGCTATATCGGGATGCTCGATCAGCAACTCACGGGGATCGGAATCCGTGTCCGTCGCGATCCGGCAACCGACGAATTGATTGTGCAGTCCCCCATCATCGGCCAACCGTATCCGGCATACGATGCCGGCATGCGGAGCGGGGATCGAATTATCCGCGTTGCGGGAGAAGCGGTCGCAGGCCAATCACTCCAGGAGGTAACGCAGCGGATTCGCGGCAAGGAAGGAACGCCAGTGGAGATCGTCGTCCGACCAGAAGGACCCGAGGAATTGAAAACACTCCAGGTGAAGCGATCCGACATCGTGGTCGATTCGGTACTTGGATCGTTCCGCAACCTTGACCTGAGCTGGAATTTTTCACAGCCCACATCACCGAACATCGCTTACCTACAAGTAACCGACTTTGGAAAGCATACGGTCAGTGAACTGCGCGCGGTGATCACCGAATTGCAGGCCATGGACCATCTCGACGGGATGATCATCGATCTTCGCGATAATGCCGGAGGATATTTGGATATTGCCATCGATGCCACCGATCTGTTTCTCGATCGTGGTACGATTGTCACCACGCGGGGTCGCGAGAATGTGATTCGCGAAACTTATGAGGCGGGGCCCCGGGCAGCACTCCGCGATGTGCCGATGGCGATTCTGATCAACGGCGAGACGGCAAGTGCAAGTGAAATTTTTGCGGCCTGCATGCAGGACCATGGGCGGGCCAAGGTGATCGGCAGTCGCTCCTTCGGCAAAGGTTCGGTTCAGCAGATGATTCCGCTGCCCGACGGTGGCTTGTTGAAGTTGACGACCGCCACCTACCATCGACCGAGTGGCGTGAACATTCATCGCGAGCCTCAGATGGGGGTGGAAGCGACCTGGGGAGTGCGGCCCGACGCTGATCTCGAAGTTCCGCTGAGTGACGAACAGGAATCGCAGTGGCGCTCGCGACGAAGCGAGCAGATCGCGGCACCGAAACGAGCCGAAGAAGCCGCCAACTTGCCGTTGGCCGACCCGGCACTGGAAAAGGCGATTGAAATACTCGATGCAGAAGAAAGTGAGCCTGCATCCCATCCCCAAACCGAGTACCACAAACACAGCGCCTCAAACTCAGCCTCAATTACCTGATCCCTCCCCGGAATACCGAGCACATTGAAAAAATTGCACGTCTGTCGTACCAGCAGACCACTCCGCCGCGACTCTCGCCTTTTTTTCAACATTGCTATCTCACTGTCTTCAAACGACTTAGGTATTTTATTTCGAATTTGTACTTAGCGAAGCTCCGTTTGGTCCTAAATGTGCATATGCATTGATGCGTTGTTCGCCTTCGTGATTCGGGCGAACGGCCGCAATCAAACTCGGTTTTTTGAATGAGTAAAAAGGAGGCAGCCATGGAAGACCGTCGCATTTTTCAAACAACCATTTCGAACACACCCTATGCGGGCACCGACCACCCGGTGGGCGGCACCACTTTGCTTGAGGAATACGATCCGTACATCGCCGGGTTGATCCGAAAGTTGCAAAAAGAAGTCAGTACCGAACGCAATCGGTTCCGCAAGAGTTCCTCCGGCACGCGGGCGTAAAAGCGGCAGCAGACACCCGGTCGGTCGCGGTCACCCCGCTCCGCTTCAGATCGCGAAACCGACCGGTTTACATTCGCCCGGCTTGGCGTGGGCCAAGGGGGAGGGATCTGCTTGGTGAGCCAAGGGTCGCATGTGGGCGGCGATGAAAAACGAGCCGGTTACACAAATCGACCCCGTCTCGCCAGCGCGATCAACCGCAGCACGCCAGGCCGTGCTCGGATCCTCCCGCACCTCCCACGTGACGTTTATGCCGTCCCCTTCGCCGACGACCCGATCCACGATCTGACCTAGGACCGCCGGATCGGATGCCCGGCTACTCTCAGGGTAGCGGGTCAGGATGAGATGGTCGAAACGGGGAACCAGAAGCCTGAGCATGCCCTCGAGGTCTTTGTCGATGGAACTCGCGAAAACCAGAATACGCGGCTGCTTGATTTTGAGTTGTTCGAGTGTATCAAGCAGTGCCCGAATCGAGGCCACATTGTGTGCCGCGTCGATCACCACGAAGGGATGGCGGGAGATCAACTCGATTCGTCCGCAACATTGAGCCCGGGAAAGGCCGCGCTCGAGCGCCGGCGGTTCCCACTTCCAGCCCTCTGCGGCCAAAAGATCCACCGCCGCCAAGGCCAGTGCGGCATTACTTACCTGGTGGCGGCCGAGTAGTCCCAATTTCAAACCGGTGCGTGTTTTGAGCGGCGATCGTTGTGATTTGAAATCGAAAGTCGACTGCATCGTTCCCGCACTCGGTGGCGTGTAACGGGCAACCTCAAAGTCCCGATCCATTTCCCAAAGCACGGCATCGCTCTCTTGCGATTGTTCCCGAATCACATCGCGTGCGGCCGATTCAACGACGCCACTGATCACCGGAACCCCCCGTTTGATGATCCCGGCTTTCTCTTGGGCAATCAGCGGCAGCGTATCGCCCAGTTCGCGCGTGTGATCGAGACTGATACTCGTGATGATCGTCAGCACCGGATCGCAGACATTGGTCGAGTCGAGTCGTCCTCCCATACCGACCTCTAACACTGCCAAATCGACATCTTGCTGCGCAAAGTAAAGCATTGCGACAGCGGTCGTCACTTCAAAATAGGTGGGGCTGCGTCCCGACTCGCGATCCATCGCTTCGACGAAGGGCCGCACCTCCCAGAGCAGGTCGGCAAGCTGCAATTCAGTGCAGGGTTTCCCATCCACGACGAACCGTTCTTCGACGTGGTGCAAATGAGGGGAGGTGTACAGGCCCACGCGGTAGCCCTGCTCACAGGCCATCGCACTGATCATCGCAGCGGTGGACCCTTTCCCTTTGGTCCCCGCAATGTGGACGATGGGAAAAGCGCTCTGCGGATCACCGAGCCGCCGGAGTAGATTGCGCATCGAGTCGAGTTGAAACGACTTCACTCCGCGGGCACCACTGCGTTCGTAGTTCTCGCGATTTGCAAGAAACTCCATCGCTTCGCGGTAATTCTGCGATTCGCGATAATTCTGCGATTCGCGGTAATTTTGACCAGTCGTGTCGGTTTGCATTGCAACTCGTGACGGGTGTTTCTCTGAACTGAACGCGGGCATCGTGCGCGACGGCGCACGAGAAAAACCCTCTCTTTTTTATCGACTGGGAGAGAGAAACTCCAGCCCCACAGGGCCGCTCGCGACGGTGTGTTCGCATCGCAACATTGCGGGGCGCATGCGCAGAATAAAGGCTTTAGGACGTGCCTTCTTGCTTCTTCTTGCTCAGCATCTTTCCAATTTTCCGCAAAGCGTCGGTTGCAGCAGAGCTGGTGTCGAGCTGCCCTTCGGTATCTGCCTCCCCGCCAACGCCTTTCCCTTCCTCACCCCGCAGGTGCTCCGCGTCATGTGCGGGGTCCATGCGGTTCGGATCGATTCCCGCAAGCGGAGATTCTTCGTCCCTGCCCGCCTTGTAAGCCACTCCCGGATCGGAATGATCGAGCCACGCGTCCACAATCTCCTCGCCCTGCGAGGCGGGCGAGGGCTGCTTGACCACGTGCTTCTGCTTTTCCCTCGCATCGTCGCGACCGCTGATTAACCTTGAGGAGGGCGAAGCAGTCCATTGGACGAGGAATCGAAGCGGCCCGACGGCAAGCAGACTCCCCGGTTGGAGTGGGCGTTCGCGGTCGACCCGCACGCCATCGACGTAGGTTCCGTTCTTGCTACTGAAGTCGATCACTGAAACGTAATCGGACTCGACGATCACGGCACAGTGATGCCGGCTCACCACGTCACTGTTGCAGCGAAGGTGACAATCCCGGTCGCGACCAATCACGAACTTGGGGACATCGACAACGACCTCTTCGCCCTTGCGAGGGCCACTGGCAACCATCAGTCTCAACTGCACCTGCTCTTCTCCTCATTCTCGGCAGTTGCCCCACCCCTGATAGCCGCATTACTAGAGCATGACAAAAAACGACCACGCACGCAAATTTTCATCAAACCGCACATGGCAAGATACGGAAGACAAGCCAAAACGGTTCTTTTGCGTCTACTTCATCAAAAGGTCTCCCAGCGGTTCGCCACCGTTCCGCGTGGCAAACGCCCGCCAGATCCTCTGATCCACGTCACTTCCCACGGAGCGTACCGAACCGGAGGCGGTGGCCACATTGACTTCACCCGGGTGATGACTACGAGCCGTCACCGCAGCGTAGGTCACATTCTTATCCGACTTTCCTTCGCGCTGGGTGTTAAAATCGACGACGTCGTAAGTCTTTTCGGTTTCAGGGTCTGTGTGAGAGACCAGCGTATTGGGTGGAAAGGTTGCGGTAAACCCGGTCTGATGCACGCGCCCGTCGACCCACTCGGTATGGCCGGAGTTCTCCTTGATTTTGCCGCCCAAACCAGAAATCTCCGAGGCCTCCGTCGGGGGTGTCGTGTCCGAGATACTACCGACGTCTCGCAAGTAGGGATTGTAGGTTTTCACCTCACTGAGCATGAGTGTTCTGGCGAGCCCATCACCCACCTCTCGTACCCTGGTGCCGCGGTCGGGGTGGAACAGTCCGTCTCCACCGACACCGGTGTCGGGATTCCACACCATCCAGGTCCCCATATTGACGGCATAATTGAGCGGTGCGTAGATGATGTCGCCGGAGTAGCGCAATTGCGTGTTCTCTTCGGAAGGGCAGTTAAGGAGGGGCACTCGATGTCCTGCAATCGACATGCCTTCGAATTCAACCTCTTTGTACGACTTGGAAAAATCAATGTTTTCGTAAAGGTAACCCTGCTCGAGAAACGGCGTGATCAACGCCTGGGCTGACCAACCCCCTTCGCCGAAACGACCGGGAGGAAAGTGGCCGCGACCCGCTTCATACGTTTGCACGGCAAGCGACAGTTGTTTGAGATTGCTTTTGCAGATGCTCCCTCGTGCCGACTCCCTCACGCTTCCGAGTGCCGGGAGGAGCATCGCCACGAGGAGACCGATAATCGCGATCACAACCAACAGTTCCACAAGCGTAAAACCCTCGAAGACAAAAACTTTTTTATGGGCTTCCTTTAAATCAGAACGCCGAAAACATCGCATTTGAAACTCCTGCTTGCTGTGTGGTGAACATCGCTGGCAATGGACTAGTTGGTATTGAGACTCAGTCTCATTAGCAATCAGGCTTCCGTTATACGATGCCGATGAAAACGCAGCAAGAGGGGCGTGACAATTTTTTTAAAAACGCGTTCGTAGCGCACCTCCCCAAATCCTCCGCAACTTCAGCACACAACCCTTCCCCGCGGAGCAGCAGCACACCTGAATGCTTGCCGGAGCGGTAGCAGAACCCTATATTTCAATCCTTCCGCTGCGCGACTGCAGCCCTCGGCGCCGAGTGCATCCCTTGGACATACGGAGATTTCCCATGGTTTCCCCTGCCCCACGCAACGTGGTCATTGAAACGCGGAATCTTTCGAAGGTGTATCGCGACTTCTGGGGCCGACAGAAGGTACGCGCCCTACGGACCCTGGACCTGACGGTCGAGGAGGGGGAAATTTTTGGCCTGCTCGGTCCCAATGGCTCGGGA
>JAQWPY010000121.1 GCA_029245145.1 Pirellulales bacterium
GCAAATTATTTCAAGCCATCCGGAAGCTTCCGGTGCAGGTGAACTTGCCGCGATCGAGGAGGTGAGCCTGCAAATTTCTGCGATCACGGAATCGGCAAATCCCTATCCTGAATGCCTTGCCGATCTGTCGCGCCGTGCGGGCGAAACACTCGAACAACAGTATCTCGACAAACTCTCAAGAAACCGCAGTCCGAGTCGGCGGATTGTGGACAAAACTTGGTACAACTTCTACTTTCTCGGACTGATTGCCTCCCTGTTCCCCAAAGCGCGCGTCATCCATTGTCTCCGCGATCCGAGAGACGTTGCCCTTTCCTGCTTTTTCTCTAACTTCAACTCCATCCATTGGTCGTGGAGAATGGGGGATATTATCGCCTACTACAAATCCTATCGCACAATCATGAAACATTGGGAAAACACGCTGCCGATAGAAGTACTGGGCGTACCGTACGAAGAATTAATCGCAAATCAAGAATCGATGAGTCAACGTATCATCGACTTCTGCGGACTTGACTGGAACGAAGATTGCTTAAACTTCTACAAAAGTCCGCGAAGCGTACAGACTGCAAGCCGGGTACAGGTTCGCAAACCGATCTATACTAAGTCTGTCGGAAGATGGAAATCGTTCGAAAGCGAGCTATCGAAGATACCCGAATGGAATGAGAACTTTAACGCAGGTTGAACATGCTGTTTTTTCCTGATAGTGGTCCTCGAGACTTTCTGAATCACGGACCTTTTCAATAATGAACGACAAACCGGACTTATCAGCGGTCCAAGAAGATTTCTTGGCGCGTCGATGGGAAAGCGCAGAGTCGGGCTGCCTTCGTGTTCTGGAGCAAGCCCCGACATATTCACCGGCCCTGGAGCTCTTGGCCAAGATTCAAACGGCTCGTGGAGATTTTGCGCGGGCAATCGAAACCACAGAACGAGCTATCGGTCTTTCACCAAATGCAGCCGACCTTTACCGGCGGTGTGGGGATCTTTACTTCAATGCGCGTGACTTAAAAAAGGCAATTCAAAATTATCGCAAGGCGGATTCGCTTCTGCCAAACGATCCCCACATCAAAAACAATTTAGCGGTGGCCGTACGAGATTCGGGTTCCTTGGAAGAAGCAATCGGTATGCTCGAGAGCATCATTCACAAAAATCCGGATCAAGCGCTGCCGCTGCGCAATTTAGGCGACACGTTACGCATGCGGGGCGACTATTCCCTGGCGATTGATAAATACAATCAGGCCGTCCGCTTAGATCCCAAAGATGCGGCGATCCGGAACAGCCTGGGAATTACATCTTCCATGCGGGGAAAGCTCGAGGAAGCGATCTCTTATTTTCAGCAAGCAGTCGAAATCAATCCGAGCTTTCCCGAGGCGGAAAATAATCTTGCCAATGCGCTCTCATCGGCGCGACGTTACGCAGAAGCAATCGAACATGTTGGCAAGGCCATTCGTCTGCGGCCCGATTTTGCCAACGCACACCTCACGCTCGGAAATATTTACAAGCTGCAAGGAAAAAATGACCAAGCGATTTCCGAATATCGCTTGGCAGCGAAGGCGGACCCAAAAAGTGCAATTGTGCAACAAGGTCTTGGCTCTGCCCTGACTGATGCCGGAAACTTTTCCGAAGCCGTGACACATCTTGAAAAGGCGTTGAAACTAAATCCGAGTCTGTTTGTCATATATCAAAACCTGATGGCCCTCGCCGTTCAGGACAAATACAACTTTAGCGATCAACAACTCAACCAAATTCGCAAGCTGATTGCGGATGATCGCTTGAGGGCAACCGACGCAGCACGGCTACACTTTGCACTGGGTAGTTTATTAGACAAACAGACAGACTACGAAGGGGCTATGCGTCACTTCCAGCAGGCAAATGGCGTTCAGAAACAATTGCTTGCCTCTTCAGAAAATCAGTTTTGCTCTCGAAACCATGCCTTGCATGTAGATGAGATTACTCAAACTTTCGACACGGCCTTCATGAGCAACGCGCCCTCCTCGGCATTTGAATCAAAGCGACCTGTGTTTGTCGTAGGGATGCCCCGCAGTGGAACGACGCTGGTTGAACAAATCATCGCGAGTCATCCGGAGGCGCGAGGGGTGGGCGAACGGGCAGACATCGCACAGCTATCTGAGTCGCTGGCCTGCTCCACAGGACTTCCCTATCCAGCCTGTGTGCGTAAGGCAAACCAGAAACAACTCTTCGCCCTCGCTGCCCAGTACGAACAAGGCGTCTCAGAACTGGCAACTGGTGCCAGTCGAATCGTCGATAAAATGCCCGATAATTTTTTGTACCTCGGGTTGATCGCGATGCTTTTTCCAGGGGCACACATTATCCACTGCTGCCGAAATCCACTCGATGTCTGCCTCTCTTGCTACCGCAGCGATTTCGGAAGCGTGACATGGGCTTGGACCCTGGAAGACATTGGGCACTATTTTGCGGAATACCATCGCCTGATGACCCATTGGCGCAAAGTCCTTCCGCTGACGATACACGACGTGACCTATGAAGAATTGGTTGGCCAACATCGGAGCGAAACGGAAAAGCTGATTGCCGCTTGCGGACTCCCCTGGAATGATGCGTGCCTTGAGTTTCACAAGGGCAATCGGACGGTGCAAACACTGAGCCGCGTCCAAGTGCGCCAGCCGATTTATCATTCGTCCATCGGTCGCTGGCGGCACTACGAAAGATTTCTGGAGCCACTCAAAGCGACACTTCAAAATAAACCGGGGATTGATTTACCCTAAACCCCTCATTTCCCGCGGCATTCTTTCGGCTCCCAACCGCTGACCGGCAGCAACCGGCAGCAATGGCAATCCAGTTGTTTCAGCCTGTGCCACGTCGAACAGTCGCATTCCGGCGGCCCGGCAATCGGTGTATATTGGAAAGCTCCACAAATCACGCTTTGTATCCGGTCGTTTCGTTGTCCTGCAACTTGCCGACGCGTTCCTATCGTAAGTAAATGAATACAACTGCACCTCCTGGCCGAAAAGTCCTCCTGGTAGGCTGGAATCTTGCCAGTTGGCAACTCTTGAATCCCTTGCTCGACCAGGGAAAGCTACCCCATCTGCAAGCGCTTGTGGAGCAAGGCATGATGGGCAACCTGAAAACGCAGCGGCCTCTCTTGGAGCATGTGGTCTACAACTCGGTTGCCACCGGCACCTATGCCGACAGACATGGGGTGCTGGGGCCACTCGAAATCGGGTCGCAAAACCAAATTCAACCCACCGGAAGCTTTTCGCGTCGGGTCGATGCGATCTGGGATATCTTGAGTGATCAGCAGCGCAAGTGCCATGTGATCAATTTTCCCACGACAGGACCTGCGGAAAAAATTAATGGCACCTTCGTCGCGCCCAGTTTTTTTGAAACGGTTCCCGGGACCTATCAGGAAAAATTTGAAATCCCGCTCGTAAGCGTACACCCCGAAACGCAATTGGAAGAGCTGTCTCAGTTCATCGTGACCCTTCAGGACATTGATGCAGAGGTCATGTCCATGTTTGTGCCGCGTTTCAGGGAGCTCGATGCAGCCGATCCCAAATTGATTCACATTGGCACTGCTGCAGCACAAACGTTTTCCATTCATGCGACCGCCACGCACCTGATGGAACAGGTGCCCTGGAACTTTGCGGCTGTATCATATGACCTGATCGAACTGCTCGGCAGGAGCTTTTTTCAATATCACGTTCCTCCCGAGACCAACCTCCACGGTACTGAGCAAGAAAATCGTTATCGGATCGCAGTGCATCTCTTTTCCGAGGTCGTCAATGCGGCGGCGATGCTCTGCGACCGACTTCTCGGCCGATTGGTGGAACTTGCGGGAGACGATGCAACCGTCATTCTTTATTCTCCCTGGGGTATTTTGAATCAAAATGATTTTACCGCAATGGATGAGTCGGAGAGCAGCGGTTATTTGGAATCGATCTATCGTGGAGAGGGAATTTTCCTGATGCGGGAGACCGATATGCCCCGCGATGAGTTGCTCCATGAGATCAGCTTTTTGGATGTTTGCCCTACCGTACTCCGCTCGAGCGGTGTGGACGCAACAGATGACCTTGCCGGCAGTGCAGTTCATGATTACACGGAAAACGCCGTTGCCACCAAAAGACCACTTGATTCATCAAGCGAAACCGCTGAAGAAAATTCAATCGACGTTGCTGCAGGGATGCAACGAGCACAGTCACTTTCGTTTACCGACCCTTTTCCTGAAAAACCGGCTCGTCACGTCGAGAAGGAAAATCTCTGGACACTTGCGGCCGTACAAGTAGCATCTGATCGGCGCGAGGAAGCACTCCCTTTACTCTTGCGTCTCTACCATGCAAATCCGCTTGAGACCATGCGTGGTTACCTCGTTGCAGAAACGCTTTACCGAACGGGCTATCTCAAGGAAGCGGTGGCGCTGATGCAGCCCCTGTCGATCGTGTATGCGGATAACGCCGTAGGACAGTTTATGGCCGGTTTTGTTGCTCTCAATCAGGGCTCGCTCGATCAAGCCAAGGAAATGTTTGAGGCAGCTGAAGCCAACAACCCGCCTTTCCCTGTTTTGTTCTATTACCTGGGGCAGGTATATCTGCTGCTCGATCTACCAGAGCGAGCAGAAAAATCATTCTCGCGATTTTTGGAACTCGATCCTTGCCTCCCGCTCGCGCATCTGGGACTCTCCGAGTCTTATTTGCGCTGCAAGCGGTTCGAGGAAGCAGCTGAAGCAGCACTCGATGCAGTGGGCGCGAACTTTGCGGAGCCCGCGATGCACATTGCTCTCGGCCGAGCAATGGCACAACTGGGCGAAAATGATCGTGCGAAAGAGGCCTATGAAACGGCACTTCGCCTCAATCCGAATCATAAGCTGGCTCACGACCACCTCGAATGGCTCGAACAGTACTCGAATGAAGCCATCCGGGATTCAACCAAGCATACCTGGCGGTCCCTTACCCCTCCTCTCCATCCACAAATGGGTGGAACTTCGACGCAGCCAGAAAAAATCAAACGCTGCATAGAGGAGATCAATCGGCAACGAAATACCTTCCTGGACGAATTGGAAACCGCGGATGGCCGACTCGAGCAAGAACTGGGGGTGACGAGTGACTCCGAGGAGATCGGATCCCGCGATGAACAATCACAGCAGCCCGAATTGCACGCGATCAAAGAGGCCAGCGAATCCGGATGGGTGATTCGATCCGCCGAACCGCTGGATCAGGCCTCGATTTTTAACATGTCTTTTGCGTCACCTTTTACCGACGTATCGGAAAAAGAGATTTTTGTTGCCCATCCCGTGGGAACGCGCAAGCTGGGTGGCGCCGTGATGCTTCAATGGACCCTGACTCAACCGACTTTCCTTCGCCTGCGTTTCAGCGTCGGCAGAGAGGCAGAAGCAGAGGCACTCGATAACTCAAGTGAAAAGATTCATATGTGGTTGCTTCGTGCAGCACTCGCGCGGGCAGTCGCCGGAAATGCTGAACAGATCAAATTTACTTTCCGGCGCGAACAACAATCGTTTTCGCTACACGACAACCTGCTGGCCCTCGGATTTACCGATTTCAAGTCCCAGGAAATTTATCAAATCAATAGCGAACGGACCCGAGATATTGGCTTAGGTCTTCTGGAAAGATACCGCAAACGAAAAAAAGTTCCTTCCGATGTTCGCTTGACGTCCCTCGATGAAGTTTCTTTTGAGGACGCAGATGCATTTCTTCGCCAATGGTTTGCGGATGGCGCTGGTGATGTTCCTGGCGAATTTCACTTACCCGAATGTCCCGTGTTGCTTGAAGGCGATCAAATCATCGGGTGTGCGGTAGGCTACATTAAAGACCCCTCGACATTCGTGGTAACTCGGATTGCGGTCCTTCCGGAGCATCGAAAGGGTTGGGCCACGCCGTGGATACTCGGCGGAGCGTCAAAAGTATCGGCCGATTTTGGCCGCCCATCACTGGAGTTTGTTATCGACGAGTCACAGTATGATGATTGGGTAAAAATCGCCCGGCGACACTTTCTCGCCGAGCAGACCGATACCATGCAAACGATGATTCTGAACCTTAGAAAATCGTAGAATAACTTGGACTATTTTTGCGTAACGGTACGTACTTGAGCCCTATCCCCGAGGAAGGATTCCTAGATTTTTCACTTGCAGGGGTGATGTGTCGACTGCCCCGAATCATTCATTCCACTGCCGTCTCAATTGCGTGTATGATGAGCTTAGGGTCGCCAATCCCGACCCTGAATTTTTCCGAAAGTGATTCTCGAAACGCATTCTACAAAAATCTTGATGGCGAACGAATCTTTTAAGCAAAATGTGATGTGCAGTCCGACGAAAAAAGTGCGGATGGTTCCACGTATTTTCGTGACCATGTTGGTCAGTGGCTTGCTCTGCAGTCCCTTGTTCATCTCACAATTGACCCTGGCGGAAACCACAGCCAACCGGGCTGAGAATCATCAACCGTTACAAAAAAAAGCTTCCGTGCTACAGACAGAAGACTTCGGCACACTCCGTGGTCAGTGGCAAGCGATCGACGACCCTGACCGCGATGGCTGGGAGACGGAAGCCATCGCTTCAGCGGCACTCAAAAAGTGGAAGGCGGTCGGTGAGTTTATCAAACAAATGAACTCGTCGTCGCGAACGGGCCTCAACGACATCGCGGCAAGCAACTTCCAAGGCACTAAACTCTTTCCCGACCGCTTGGTCACTGCCTACCAGGACACCATTTTTGAGGTTCAAAGAAATAAAGCGGCCAAAGGGGCGGCAGTGAGCATGCCCTTTGAGGGGAAAGAGGGGCTGCAGCGGGCAATTGAAAATCTTTGCCAATCTCTTTCAGGCGCGAAGGAGATACGAATAAAATTCAAGATTTTTCGCGTGCAACTCAAGGGCGGGCAGGCAACGACAAGGCAGTATGTTGAGATTGTCGGACTTATCGAAGATGGACGCATCGAGCAGCATGCAACCTGGAAAGCTGACTGGAGCATCGGACCAAACGAGGAACTCTTGCTCAGGCGACTGGAACTTCTGGATTTCGAACAGGTGCGCTCCAAGGTCGGTGGCGGGCCGCTCTTTGCCGATTGTACGGAGAGCGTGCTTTCCCGGAATGATTGCTTCGCTGAGCAGTTTCAACGCGGTTACGGTCACTGGATGCTGGGCGTTCCCTATACCCGTTATCAGATTACCGAGATGATGGGGCACCCGGGCCTTGCGATCGCAGATGTCAACGGCGATCAACTGGAAGATCTCTATGTCTGCCAGGAACAAGGGCTGCCAAACAGACTTTTCCTACAACAAAAAGATGGCACCGCGTTGGAGGTCTCCGAGCAATGGGAGTGCGACTGGCTTCAAGCAACTCGAAGCGCCCTACTGGTGGACCTCGACAACGATGGTGATCAAGATCTCGTGGCAAGCATCCTCGGTGGTGTGGTGATCGCATCGAATGAGGGTCACCGTTTTCAGGTACGTTCGACGATACCCACCGGGGATGACATGGTCGCCCTCGCTGCGGCTGACTTCGACAACGATGGAGACGTTGATATTTATGCCACGGCGTACTACGCCAACAAAGTTTTGAGCGATCGACAGAGTGCAGGACTTCCTGCCTCCGATAGCGCATTTGTTTATCACGATGCAAATGTAGGCGGTTCAAATCACCTGCTGCGTAACGACATCAGCGACAAAACGTGGAACTTTACGGATGCAACCGAATCATGTGGATTGCAAGAAAACAACACTCGTTTTTCCTTTGCGGCCGCATGGGAAGATTACGACAACGACGGTGATCAGGATCTCTATGTCGCCAATGACTATGGGCGCGATAATCTTTACCAAAACGATGAGGGATTGTTCAAAGATGTCGCGGCCGAGGTTGGGGCAGAAGATGCGGCAAGTGGGATGTCCGTCAGTTGGAGTGACTATGATCACGACGGACGAATGGATCTCTACATCAGCAACATGTGGTCATCGGCCGGCAACCGGATTGCATTTCAGCCTGAATTCAAAAAAAGCGCCCCTACCGAAGTGAAGCGACGATTACAACGCTTTGCGCGAGGGAATACACTTTTAAAAAATGAAAGTCAGTCCCGATTCTCGGATGTCAGCAAGAAGGCCGGTGTGGAAATGGGCCGCTGGGCATGGGGCTCCCAGTTTGCTGATGTGAACAATGATGGGTGGGACGATATTCTGATTGCCAATGGATTTATCACGAAGAATGCCGACAGCGGTGACTTGTGAAGTTTCTTTTGGCGACAGGTCGTGTCGAACTCATTTAATGACGCCTCAGATGACGATACAAAGGATCGCCAAACGGCGCGTGCGCAGTTTAACAGCATGTTTGCAGGGGGCCGATCGTTCAGTGGCCGGGAACGCAATTGTTGCTACTTGAATACTGCCAACGAACCAGCGGCTCTCGGTAAATTCGCCAACATCTCGGGAGTCAGTGGACTCGACTATCCGGACGACGGGCGAGCACTGGCGGTTGTGGATTGGGATCAGGACGGCGACCTTGATCTCTGGGCCTCGAATCGCAATGCACCTCGATTGCGTTTCATGCGCAACAACTCTCCGAACTCAACAGAGTCCCTCGCGATACGGCTTATTGGTGACGGCAAAAGCACCAATCGCGATGCGATTGGCGCACGCGTTGAATTGATTCTCAAAAACAGACCGTCCGATGCGGGTGCCAATCCGTTGCCCAAGGCGACCAAACCATCCAGCAAAAACAATGGGCGGATCATCAAAACGCTTCGCGCTGGCGAGGGATTTCTTTCACAAAGCTCCAAGTGGCTTCATTTCGGCATTCCACCAACCAGACAAGTTGAAAAAATTATCGTGGACTGGCCCGGGGGCAATCGTGAAATTTTCAGTGATATGAAGGAGCCGGAATCACAAATTTCGAGCGGACGATACGTCCTCAGACAAAATTCCGGGGCTGCAACAAAACGGCACCAAATCGCCCGGAATTTATTAGTACGTCCAGAGTTGCAAGTTCCAGAAGAGCGAAGCGATGGGATTTTCCGGATGGCTACCTATGTTGAATTACCACCCCTTGCTTTCGAAACTTGGAAGGGAAAAAAACAACCGATCAGCGCGGCGAAAGGCGAAAGTCTACTCGTTCTGTTTTGGGCGAGCTGGTGCCCCTCGTGCCTGCAGGAACTCAAAGAAATTGCGGATCACGAGCAAGAGATCCGTTCGGCGGGACTCGACATCCTGGCTCTCTCGGTCGATGGCCTGAAAGATGACCCCTTGCAACCTGACCGGGCAAATAAGATTCTCGATTCGCTCGGCTTCTATTTCCGCTCCGGAAGAGCGACTCCCGCGTTAATCCAGAGACTGCAATCGCTCAATATATTGAAAACAGAAAACAATGAGCTTCCTCTACCCTTTAGCATACTGCTCGATTATCGGAGCCGATTTGTTGCCGTTCATCGCGGACCGGTAGCAGTCTCGCAACTGCTGAATGCCAGCGAACCGACCGGCGACGACATTCTGACAAATTTTAAATTGGCCTCTTCACTCGGTGGAAGTTCCCTTTCGGACACAGTGGCCCGAGATGCACTACGTCGCGCTGAAGCAGATGGACGATTCAAGTATGCACATCAACTGCAGGAGGCCGGCTTGCTTGCGATGGCCGCGCGACAATATGAAAACGTGCTCGAATTCTTACCGGAGTCAGAAAAGGCTTTAATGAGTTCTGCGAGCATACTCGGCGAACTCGGACAGTTAGAAAAAGCGAAAGTGCAACTTGAGAAGTTGTTGGCGATCAATCCAGATTCGGCCGATGCTCACATGACGCTTGGCGGTGTTTACTTAAAGAAAAACAAGTTATTGATGGCGAAAAAACAATACGATCAAGCGATACGACTTGCGCCGGAAGACCCGCGACTTTTTTTCAATCGCGCAATTGTGAATACAAGACTCAATAGTCAACAAGATGCCCTCGACGATTTTAATGCGGCCATCAGCCAGAAACCCGACTTCACAGAAGCACAATTTCAGCGAGGCATGCTCCTCGAAAAAATGGGGCGGCCCTCAGTTGCCCTTCACGATTTTGACGAGGTAATCCTTGCCAAACCTAAATTCGGGCTGGCCTACAAGCGTCGCGGAATCGCCAGATTCAAATCGGGGATGTTTGAAGAGAGCCTGCACGACTTCTCGCAGGCAATCAAATTGCTGCCCCCGGAAGCCGAACTCTACAACAATCGCGGAATGGCCTACACAGCTCTACGGAATTATGGCTTCGCCATCTCTGACTACAAACGCGCGTTGGAAGTCAATCAGGAAGAGGCCCCACAGGTATTCAATAATTTAGCTTGGCTTCTTGCCACATGCGCCGATGCCGAACATCGCAACGGAGAGCTGGCACTGCAATATGCAAAACAAGCATGTGAATTATCGCAGTGGAGCTATTACGGCGCCCTCGATACACTGGCAGCAGCCTATGCCGAAGTCGGTCGCTTTAAAGATGCGATCCGCTGGCAAAAAAGAGCCCTTGCATACGCGCCTGAAGAAAATAAGGCGGAACTTCAGCAACGTTTAGATCTCTACGAAAAAAAGCAACCCTACCGAGCAACATCGAAGAAACCCTAGGTTCGGTGTCGATGAGCATGCATCTCACTTTCTGGACGAGCAATGCGATAGCAAAAAGTCTCCGCGGACAGTTCTGTGGGTGGTTTGCGCTTCTGCTTTGCCTAAGTGGCTGCAGCGAACCGGGCCCATCCGAATTCCCCGATGCAAACGGCATCTACCACGTTTATTCCGGGGACTCCATTCAAAACGCGATCGACGCAGCGGCCGCAAGTGACGGCGAGAAACGCGTGATTGTGCACGCGGGAATCTACCGGCCCTTGATAGAGGCGCAAGCCTTGATTTATTTCAATGCCAGACACGATGGTGTCATCGTTGAGGCACTGGGAGATGTGGTTCTCACGGCGGCGAATCCCCAATTAGCAGATCGCAGTTCCGCTTCTTATCCGGCGGTCGTTAATCATGTGGTCTATTTTGGTGACGGTATTTCGCGAGGCACCGTTCTCCGCAATTTTAAAATCACGGGAGCGAACAATTTCATCACACGTTCCGACCACCCTGTCTGCATCGAAAAGCTTGCCCTTCACTCACCGCTACGCAAACGTTTGTTTTTCTATTCCGACGGCGGGGGAATTAAAATCTTCGGTCGATCGTATCCTACGATCGAGGGGATTGAGCTATACAACAACTATGCGAGTCCCTGTGCTGGCGGCGTTTCTATCGAAAACCAAGGCCTCAATGAGCAATCGCCGCTGCTCAAAGATTGCATTTTTCGCAACAACAGAAGTCAGGTCACCGGCTCGGCCGTAGACGTGCTTCCCGGTAGTGCGGCAGAATTAGAAAATTGTCTTTTCGTCGATAACATCGCCAACACGGGGGAAGATTTCGTGGGGCAACAATCGGGTAACGAGCACAACAAGCTACACGGGTCCGGCGCGCTCACCGTCTTTCGCCGATCGCGAGCCCGTGTCGTCCGCTGCACTTTTACGGGCAACTGGAATGGCGTAGACGACAAAGGTATCGCCAACGTTTACAAAAATTGTATTTTCTGGCAAAACACGGCAACTGGTGGGATCTCGGCGGGAGACCGCTACGAGATCGATATTCTCGATGGCTCCGGGGTGAGCGGGTGCTGGATTGAAGGTAAAATCATTGACTTAAGAAAAACGATTAATTCTGCAAACAACGTTCTCAACGCCCCCGATCCAGAGTTCGATCAAGCTTATGAGCCCCTGGCAAAAGAATATGCTGGCGTGGGATATCGACCGCAAAAACAAAAGAAGAAATAGCCTCAAAGAGCGCATGGAACCCGCACTCATTGGCAACCATACATGCACATGAAAGTCATCACCGCCATGTCTCAAACGTTTTTTTCTCATCCCCTGAGAAACGCGATTATTCTTTGCTCGCTCGTTGGATTTTCGGCGTGTCAGCGCAAACAACCTCAGCCCAAAACACCCGAACAGACAGAGAGGCAGGCGACGGTGGTCGCCCATCCGGAAGGCATCTTATCGCCTTCCTGGTTAGAAGAAGTCAAAGAACAGCAATTTGCCACCCGAAATAAATTCAAAGTCTTTCATGACTTTCATTTCACGGACCGGCTTCCCGAAAGCGATATCTCTTTCGTTCATGACATCGTAAACGATTCGGGAAAGTTTTATATCGCCAATCACTACGACCATGGAAATGGTGTTGCCGTGGCCGATGTCGATCAGGATGGCCTACCAGATATCTACTTCACAACCCAACTGGGCGAGAATCAGCTCTGGCATAATTTGGGAAACGGCCGGTTCGAAGACTGGACAGAGCGTGCCGGCATCGCCTTAAAGAACCCTGTGGGAGTCTCTGCTTCTTTTGCCGACATTGATAACGATGGCGATCCCGATTTATTTGCGACCAGCACGCGCGGCGGAAATTTTTTATTCGAGAACGATGGAACGGGAATTTTTCAGGATATCACTCCAGAGTCGGGACTCAGCTACAACGGCCACTCATCGGCAGGAACGTTTTTTGATTTCGACCGCGATGGCCTCTTAGATCTCTTTCTGACCAATGTCGGCCAATTCACGACTGAAGAGGTGGGTGAAGGAAATTACTATCGGGGCCACAAGGCCGCATTCGCCCGACATCTCTTCCCTTCGCAATCGGAGCAGAGCATCCTTTACAAAAATCTTGGCAATAATCGATTCGAAGACGTCTCCGAAAAGGTCGGCCTCGTCGACAAATCGTGGAGCGGAGATGCGCATGTGGCGGATCTCAACGAAGATGGCTGGCCGGATCTGTATGTCACCAACATGCAGGGGCATGATGAATACTATGAAAACGAAAAAGGCAAGCGATTTGTTCGCAAGAGCCGACAACTTTTTCCTGCAACGCCATGGGGCGCCATGGGCATCGGCATCTTCGATCAGAACAACGATGGCCATATGGATATCCTGATTACCGACATGCACACCGACATGTGGGACAAAGAGCCCTTTAAAACATTTATTCCCGACAAAGAGAAAGCCAAGGTAGACGAATCGAAAAAAATGCCGGCACACTATCTGGCAACCGATGGAAACCACATTTGGGGCAACGCCCTTTTCCGTAACAATGGGGACGGCACCTTTCAAGAAATCTCTGACGAAGTCGGCGCCGAAAATTATTGGCCCTGGGGATTGAGTGTAGGAGACCTCAACGCAGACGGCTACGAAGATGTCTTTATTGCGTCAAGCATGAATCTTGGATTTCGCTACGCAATCAACTCGGTACTACTGAACAATCAAGGCGAAGGTTTTCTGGACAGCGAATTCATTTTAGGAGTGGAACCGCGACGGGACGGTCGCACGGCGGCTCCCTGGTTTGAACTCGATTGCGACGGAGCGGATCGAGAACATCAGTTTTGCCAAGGGAGGTCCGGAGTGGTCGAGGTCTGGGGAGCCTTGGGATCCAGGTCCTCGGTCATTTTTGATTTTGATGATGACGGTGATCTCGACATCGTGACCAATGACTTTAATTCCGCACCGATGGTAATGCAGAGCGATCTGTCCGCCCAAAAGCAGATTCACTTTCTAAAAATTCGCCTTCAGGGAACGAAAGCGAATCGTGATGGACTGGGAGCCAAGGTCACTCTCAAAACGGGCGATCGTACGCTGACCCAATTCCATGACGGCAAATCGGGCTACCTCGCGCAGAGCAGTTTGCCTCTTTATTTTGGCCTCGACGAGGCGACTGTGGTGGATCGGATCGAGATCGATTGGCCGTCAGGACAGAAACAGACAGTCGATGGGCCCATCAAGAGCAATCAAACCTTGACTGTCGAGGAAAGCAACAACTAACCGGCAGGGATCTTCCGCTCATTCACTCAAAAAGACTTCGCGATCGTCTCGCCAACGCAGCAGACGATCAAATCTCTCTTGATCAAGTTGGCCGTTTGGCTTCAACAATAACTCGGACATCACGTCACCTTTGCGCACCATTGCCCGTGCTTCCCAGTTCCGCAAAACGTCTGCCTGCGCTGCCTCACGATCCGCCTCAGGGGCAAGGAAATCGTAATCCAGATTATCGTCCCCAAGTATTGTTCGCAGCGTTAAAGCCGCCCTCGACCGGACTGCGTCATAGGGGTCAACGAGCAGTTGTGCGAGCAGTGGCACCATCCAATCGGTACCGGACGTTTCTCTTGCGGGCAACCAGCCCATATTCCATGCAATCAGCGCGCGCTGTGCCGCATCGCCCTGCAATCCCCACAAAAGCCCGGTGGCCGTATCGCGCTGCTCCTCATTTAGTTGCGGTATAGGCTGATCGTATTGCTGGTGTAATTTTTCCGCAGTCCACAAAAGTGTTTTATCCAGATGACAAAGATTACATGCATTCGGTCGACCTACCGGTGAGAGACTCTCTTCAACATTCGGGCTGCTTATCGTGTGACTCCGCATTGCCTTCATCAGGCCCCACGTCGAGTGGGGCATGTGACAGTTGTAACAAACGCTTCCTGTCGATGTTGGCGCGTGGTGCGTATGGGCCGTGAGTTTCTCTTCATCCGTATATTCCGCGTGACACTGCGTACATGCCTGATTATTGTGCAATCCGGGACGATTCGAATCCATGGATAATTTTAACTGATCGTTGGCCCATTCTTTTCGTGACCGAGGATCGTCTGCCGGTTGATGCATCACGTGACACGAAAGACAACTCATCTGTCGCGAGGGGTCGTTGTGCGCAAAACAGGGACTGTTCACCAGTCCGTTGAATTCGCGGCCTGAAATACGAACCATCCCATCCTGCCAGAACGCGTGGACATCGGTATCTTTAATCTTCAGGTAATCCTCGAGCGATTCTCCGGGCCGGTAGTAGTCACCATGGTGCGCCCAATTGAAGTAAGCCTCTTTTGTCTTGAAAGTTGTCTCCGCATGACATTGACCACACATTTCGGCGCTCTGTCGAGGAGAGAGAGAAAGAGGGTTGACGATCTGGGTCGCGGATCCCTCACCTGATGCGATACTCTGTGCATGCGCAGCCCCGGGGCCATGGCACGATTCGCAGGCGATGCCAAATTCGGCCACGTGCGTATCGTAATTACCGTTTTCCTCCAACCGTGGCTGAGGATGTGTTGTGTGACAACGATCACAAAGATGGTTCCAAACCCCCGCGGTGTTTGCCAACCCATGTTTTGCCGGTTTTATCAGAAAGTTGGCGCGGTCGGTGATCCATCGTCCCTGATCGATCCGGTACATAAAAGGAAACCGCTTTAAATCTCTACCCTCGCCCGAAGGGAACCAGTACCCTTGGGCATGGTGTGATCCGGTCATCATCACAATCGGTTGTCGTA
>JAQWPY010000131.1 GCA_029245145.1 Pirellulales bacterium
CGTCGAGACGCATCTGCGGCAAGCGAAATGCCCCATGCTGGGCACTATCCCCAATATGCATTAACCATCAGTGCCGGCGACGGAAACCAGCGGCCCGTGCTGTTCGATACGACACGCCCCGGACCCTTTCCCTCGTGGGGGAGTCCCCACCGCGATTTCGGGGGCCCTGGCTCCGGATCGGGTGGCGGCAGGACGGCGCCTGTGCCGAACAACCGATCGCTTGGAAGCCTTCTGGTTCCACCAGGGAACCCTCCTCCCTCGGCAGGCCGGGTTCAACTTCATTGGGAGCAACCCGTCTCGTTACGCAAGCTCCTCTTTCTGGCGGGCGACCGGCCGGTTGACGTCACGCTTCACGATCTGGCAGGAAAAGAATTCAGCATCTCTTCAAAAGGTGGCAGCGGTCAGGGGTCAGTACATCAAGTCGCCCCCAGAGCAAGTCAGATCACCGATGCGGAGATCCAATTCCCGCAGGGTGGCGGAATCGCCGAAATTCGCTTTGCTTGGCCCGGAAGGATTTTGGCGGACTGGGAGGCTCGTTATCCTTGGCTCAGTCGCCTCATCTATAATCCCGTTATCGATGCGATTGCAAAGCCCGAGATTCAATACTCGCTTGCACTCAGTCTGATCAGTTGTACGGTCACCGCCATTATTTCTCTCTGGATTGCCGTACCACTCGGCTATCTACTCTCCCGTTATTCTTTTGTGGGCAAAGGGTTTGTCGATGCTATTCTCGATATTCCGATTGTGCTTCCACCCCTAGTGGTGGGACTCAGCTTACTCATCCTCTTTCAATTCATGCCCTCCGAATTTGCGTCACTGGTGGTTTACCAAGTCCCGGCGGTGATTATCGCACAGGTCGCCGTGGCGTGCGCTTTTGCCGTGCGAACGATGAAAGCCGCATTCGATCAGATCGACCCACGCTGCGAGCAGGTAGCATTAACACTCGGATGCAGTCGCGCCGCCGCCTTTTCTCGTGTGGTTCTCCCTGAAGCGGTCCCCGGCATGTTGACGGCCGGAACGCTTGCCTGGGCACGGGCCCTTGGTGAATTTGGGCCACTTCTTATTTTTGCGGGGGCGACCAGAAATAAAACCGAGGTGCTCTCGACTTCAGTATTTCTCGAGTTGAGCGTAGGTGACCTGGCGGCCGCCGTTTCGATTTCGCTTATCATGATTCTCGCCGCAGTGATCGTTCTGGTACTTACGCGATTCTGGGGAACCAAGACGATCTCGCTCTGAGGCACTGTTACACAAACGCATGATTGAACTGAAACATATCACTGTCTATGCCGGCGATTTTACGCTCGCGGATCTTTCGCTCAAGGTACCCACGGGTGCTTACGGCATCTTGATGGGGGCGACCGCTTCCGGAAAAACCACGTTGCTTGAATCGATCGCCGGACTCCAAACGTTAAGTCACGGTGAAATCCATCTGGGCGGAGCGAAAGTCACCCAACTGCGTCCCGCCGATCGTGATATCGGCTATCTGCCGCAGGATGGCGCTCTTTTCTCAAAAATGAACGTTCGCGATCATCTCGCCTTCTCGCTTGAGGTCCGCGGCGCTGAAAAGAATACGATTCGCGACCGCATTGCCGAACTCTCGTCGTTGCTCGGCATTGAATATTTACTTAATCGCGGCATCAAAGATCTAAGCGGGGGCGAAAAACAGCGAGTTGCACTAGGCCGTGCATTATCTGCCCATCCGAAAACGCTCTTGCTCGATGAGCCGCTCAGTGCACTCGACGAGATCACACGCCAGCAAATGTACGACCTTCTGAAAAACATCCAGTCCCGCATCGGGGTGACAACCCTTCATGTAACGCACCACATCATTGATGCTGAGAATCTCGGCGATACATTCCTCTATTTGACCGGTGGCCGTATACAGCAACTCGACCTTCCATCGCTCCGCGACGAACTGAAAAACAAAGGCGGGGTCTCTCCCGCAAACGCCGACTAGTTCGTATAGTTACGTTTCATCAGATTCGCTCACTCGCCCCCAACAAGGGAAGACACCATGTGTCATTTTTCACGTTATTTCATGACCATCATCTGCTTGATATCGCTCTTGTGCGTACCCGCCTCATTGCGCGCAGACGTGACGCTCCCAAATATCTTTGCCGACCACATGGTCTTTCAGCGTGACCAGCCAATTCGCGTCTTTGGCCATGCCTCGCCCGGTGAGTCGATCACCGTCACATTTGCTGGCGAGTCGGGAAGCACAGAGGCAGCGGACGACGGACATTGGCGAGTGCAATTACCGGCGGTCGCGGCGGATCGCTCTGCACGCACATTGACGGTCGAAGGCAACAATACGGTATCATTCGACGACATCCTCGTTGGTGACGTCTGGCTCTGCAGTGGTCAATCCAATATGGAGTGGACCCTCACCAATACGGCCCGCGGCAACAAGGAAATTACTGCAGCCAATTACCCGGAAATGAGACTTTTTAACGTGACCGGTCACACGCAGACCCGGTTACCGCAAAAAAATACGACTGGGACTTGGCAGCGGTGTACACCCAAAAGCGTCCGTGGCTTTTCGGCAGTCGCCTATTTCTTCGGGCGCACGCTTTATCGGGAATCGAACGTCCCGGTCGGGCTGATTGGCACCAACTGGGGAGGCACCCGCATCGAACCGTGGATTCCAAAAGAAGGATTTGAAGGAATCGAGGAACTCCGTAGCTATCGAAGCGGACTGGACCGCCTCGACCTGAAAACCCCTCAGGGAAAATCAAACCATCAAGATTACCTCCGTCGAGTTGAAAGCTGGCTGGGAGAGGCTCAAACCAAAATCGACCAGGGAAATCACCCCGGCTCACCTCCGTCACCACCGAGTTTTCGTACGGTCGATGGCGCCACCACCATTTACAATTCCATGGTTCACGGAATTGCTCCCTTCAGCGTGCGAGGTGCGATTTGGTATCAGGGTGAATCGAATGGAGAGGAGGGGGATAGCTACTACCATAAAATGCGGGCGCTGATCGCCGGCTGGCGTAAGGCTTTTGAGAATCCGAACCTGCTGTTTTATTTCGTCCAGCTCGCGAACTGGCAGGAGCCAAACGAGGATCCCGCAGGTGGCGACGGATGGGCTGCGGTTCGCGATGCTCAACGGAAGGCACTGAGCATTCCGCATACTGGTATGGCCGTGACCACCGACATCGGCGAAGCGGGTGATATCCACCCGCGAAATAAACAGGATGTGGGTGATCGACTCGCCCAATGGGGACTGCGGGACGTGCACCAGCGCGACGTCGTCCCTTCCGGTCCGCTTTTCAAATCGGCCAAGCAGGAGGGAAATTCGATCCGAATCACCTTCGATCACGTTGGCGATGGGCTGATGGCGGCAACGAAGGATGGGCTCAATCCGCCGCGCGAAGACCGTGATGGAAAATTGCGGCGTTTTGCGATCGCGGGAGACGATCAAAAGTGGGTTTGGGCCGATGCCGTCATCGATGAATCGACCGTCGTTGTCTCCTCCCCGGAGGTGAAACATCCGGTGGCAGTCCGCTACGCCTATTCGATGAATCCCGAAGGTGCCAACCTTTATAACCGAGCGGGGCTCCCGGCATCCCCTTTTCGAACCGACGCGTGGTAGCACGGGTTTGCGGCAATATTCACCCAAATAGGGGGCGAACTTGCTTGATTTTACCCGCTTAGGTTATCTTGTAGATCAGAAACACCAGCGCACGGGCGCTCACCTATCGAGTTCACCTTCCCACCTCGGCCGAATCAGAGGCATCTCCATGACGATCCGCAATACATCACGACGACAATTCATCCAATCGGGCGCGTTGGCCGCCGCCACTGTTCCATATTTCGCCTGGGCTCAAAAGTCCTTCGCCAACGACTCGGCAAATGACCGCCCTCGGATCGGATGCATTGGAACGGGGAGCATGGGAACGTGGGATGCTCGCGACCACGCGAATTATGGCGACATTGTGGCGATTTGCGATGTCGATACTCGGCATGCGGATCGCGCGAAACACGATGAGAAAATCGGGAAGGGCAAAGCGGATACTTACGGCGACTATCGCAATGTTCTTGACAGAAACGACGTTGACTTGGTCAGCATCGTCACCCCGGATCATTGGCACACAAAAATTGCTGTCGAGGCACTCCAGGCCGGCAAGGATGTATTTTGCCAGAAACCCTTAACGCTGACGCTTGAAGAGAACAAGTTGATCCGGGATGCCTGCCGGAAATACCCTGACCGGACGTTCTTTGTCGGCACGCAACAGCGGAGCAGTCGGCCCCTCTTTTTGCGTGCTGTGAACATGGTGCAGAAAGGGCTCCTCGGCGATATCAAGAAAGTTACGGTCGGAATCGATGGCGCGCCGACTGGCGGTCCATTCCCCACGGCGGAAGTACCCAAAGAGCTTGACTGGGAGATGTGGCTCGGACAGGCACCGATGGTGGACTACCGCGAGAAGCGATGCCACTATCAATTCCGTTGGTGGTACGAGTACTCGGGCGGAAAATTTACCGATTGGGGTGCGCATCACATCGACATTGCAACCTGGGCGCTCGATCAGGATGGTGAGGGCATGGGCCCCGTGGAGATTGACGGGACGACCGTCAAGCATCCCGTCCCCTACAAAGAAGGGTTTGCGGAGGTAGATCACTCCTACAACGCATCTCACGATTTTTCCATCGCCTGCCGCTTCGCAAACGGGACCGAAATGATCGTGACCAGCGCACCGCCAAATGGGGTTTTGTTCGAAGGGACCAAAGGCCGGATGTTTGTGAATCGTGGCCGGATCAGCGGAAAGCCAATCGACGAAGATTGGGATGCCGGGCATTATGGACAGGATGATCTGGCGCGACTTTATAAAGGTAAGCCGCACGAAGGCCACAAGCAGAATTTTTATCGCACGCTGAGGGAGGGCGGCCTGCCGGTTTCGGATGTGTACAGCCATCTCCAGGCAATGAATACGTGCCACCTTTGCACCATTGCGGCCCGCACCGGCAAGAAAATTAAATGGGATCCCAAGACCGAACAGATCATGGGAGACGATCACGCCCAATCGTTCGCATCGCGCACCCCACGTGCCGGATACGAAATCCCGCGAGTCGGTTGATCCGGAGTGTAATTCGATTATTTTGCCACTAGTTCCGCTTCTCAGCCCCGCGCATTTGAGATAGAACACTCACATGCAC
>JAQWPY010000154.1 GCA_029245145.1 Pirellulales bacterium
AATCCTGAAGTGATGGCGGCGACCTTCGATAGATCGACCCCATCGGCCAGTTTCACATTTTGAACGTGCACATTGAGGATTGCCTCGCGTCCGCGGACATCGGGACGATCGACCAAAACATGCCGATCAAAACGACCCGGACGCAATAGCGCCGGATCGAGGGTTTCAGGTCGGTTTGTGGCCGCCAGCACGATCACCCCGCTGTTGGAGTCAAAGCCGTCCATCTCCACCAGCAGCGCGTTAAGCGTCTGCTCTCGTTCATCGTGTCCTCCCACAACGCTGGTGCCACGCGTTTTGCCCAGCGCGTCGAGTTCGTCGATGAAGATGATGCAGGGCGATTTACTCTGGGCTTGCTGGAACATGTCGCGAACTCTCGCGGCACCGACTCCGACAAACATCTCGACAAAATCGCTTCCCGAGAGGCTGAAAAACGGAACACCTGCTTCACCGGCGACCCCTTTTGCCAGAAGCGTTTTCCCGGTTCCGGGAGGCCCTACTAGCAGCACCCCCTTCGGAATGCGGCCTCCGAGTCGCTGATACTTATCGGGATTACTGAGAAAATCGACGACTTCCTTGAGTTCTTCCACCGCTTCGTCGATGCCTGCCACATCGTCGAACGTGACTCCCAGTCCCTCCTGTGCGTAGAGCTTGCCGCGACTCCTTCCGAATGCCATCGGGGACCCGGCTCCACTCATCCGTCGCGAGATGAAGACCAGGACGAGAATAAAAATTACCGTGATCATGAGCATCGGGCCGTAGGTCTGAAAAAAGCCCGGCTTCAGCCACTCATATTTCACGTTGTACTTTCTCAGCAATTCACTGACACCGATATCAATTTCAGTCGACTTATTGACACGGAATCGCACGGTCCCCGGCTTTCGGGATGACCGGGGCTTCTCGCCTCCTTTGCGGCCCAACTCTTGTTGATTCACCGTGCCGGTGATTTCACGATCGCCCACCTTTACCTTGCGAATGTCGCTGTAGCGCCAAAGGTCCGGATTCTTTTTCGTGCCCCGATTAACTTCAATAAAGGCAGCATCCGGATCGTCGTCCTCGGCACTTTTCTTGACTAACCCTTCAAATTCTTGGTAGTCAAAAACAACTGCGTTTTGCCAATTGAAAAATAGTGCAAAGAAGCCCGCTGCGGTTGCGATCAGCAACATATAGAGCAGGACTTGGCTGCTCGACGCCGCAGGTTTTTTGTCACCCGATTGTCCGGGATCGCGGGAAGGTTCATCCATCGAGCGCGCATCCTCAATTCGTCATCAAAGATAGTGCGAAAAGCACACCACCTTAAAACACCCTCGACCCTCACCGGTTTACTTGCCGTTTCTCTTAGCGGGCCGAAAGATAAAACTTTGCTTTGAACCTTCTATTATACACCCGCATGAAAAGTTTGGGGGGCCCCGGCCGTATCCTTTGGGAGAAAGTTCGCACTTGCTGGGTATAAACCGTCGGTCTAAAATGCACAGACGCGGCAGGGAAGGGGGACGGTTTAAGCGATTCACTTCATCCCCAACCTCTCGCGCTTGCCCGATTTCATCTTCTGGGAACGCATCCTTTCTGCCTGAGTTGCAGAGAAAACGCTCCCGGGGTTCGCTCAGTCCCTTCTGTTGCGGCGATCTTCACTCTCCCGAAAGCCCCATGGCCTGCACACAAAAAAATGTTGCCATCCTCGGGTCAACCGGAAGTATCGGCTGTAATACACTTCGGGTGATCGCCGAATCGGATGGTGCGCTTCGGGCAAAAGCCATTTCGGCGCACAGCCGACTCGATAAACTCATCGAGCAGGCAGTGTGGCTCAAGCCGGATTACGTTATCGCAACTTGCCCCGAAAAGGCAGAGAAGCAGGATTGGGAAGGGTTACCCGCAGGCTGCCAACTGCGCGTCGGTGAAGATGAAATGATCAAGGTGACACAACAGGCAGACGTCGATGTCGTGGTAGCGGCCATTGTGGGTGCCGCGGGTTTGCAGAGCACGTGGGCAGCGGTCGAGGCGGGTAAGACAGTTGCACTTGCCAATAAAGAGACGCTCGTAATGGCAGGCCCTTTGGTGACCACCCTCGCAGAAAAAACGGGCGCCACGATCCTACCGGTCGATAGTGAACACAGTGCTGTCTTTCAGGCACTCCAGGCGGGGCGGCAGGATGAAGTGAGCCGGATTATTCTGACGGCTAGCGGCGGTCCCTTCCGTCACCATTCACTCGAGGATCTTCAAGATGTACGGGTCGCCGAAGCGCTTGCCCATCCAACTTGGAAGATGGGCCCTAAAATCACGATTGACTCGGCGACCATGATGAACAAAGCTCTTGAGATCGTCGAAGCCCGCTGGCTTTTTGGTTTGACACCTGAACAGATCAATGTTGTCATCCATCCCCAGTCGATCGTCCATTCAATGGTCGAATTTATCGACGGATCGATCATTGCCCAGATGAGCCCGCCCGATATGAAATTACCGATCCAATACGCGCTCTGCTGGCCTCATCGTCTTGCCGGCTGTGGAGAAAAATTGGCGCTCCATGAGCCGCTCGCCCTTGAATTCGAGCCGGTCGATCACGAGCGGTTTCCCGCCGTGGGGCTGGGGCTCGATGTGGCCCGCGCGGGTGGTTCGGGCGGCGCGGTACTCAACGCGGCGAACGAGGCGGCCGTAGCGGGGTTTCTTGAGAATCGGATTAAATTCAGCGATATTGTTCCCGCCTGTCGAACAGTCTTCGATGAGCACCCGTTTGAAACAGCGCCCGGTTTGGACCGACTTCTTGAGTTGGATATCTGGGCACGTGAGGAGGTTTCCCGCAGATGGATGTAATTTTCGCTGCTTGGTACAGCGTCGAAAACTGGCCCTATATCGCCATGGGATTGATGGGATTGGGGTTCGTCATTTTCGTACACGAACTGGGCCACTTCCTCGTTGCCAAAATGTGTGGCGTAAAGTGCGAAAAGTTTTACGTTGGCTTCGATCCTCCACTCAAAATTGGTTGGGGTAAAGCCAGCATTCGCCTGCCGAGCGCCCTCTGGAAGAAACAATGGGGGGAAACCGAATACGGAATCGGAATCATTCCCCTCGGCGGGTACGTGAAAATGCTCGGCCAAGATGACAACCCTTCTCGGGAGGCGGAAAAAATCCGCGAGGCTCGCCAAGCGGAAGCAGCAGAAACTACCGAGAGCACAGACGACGCAAATTACTTAACGGATCCACGAAGCTACGTCGCGCAAACGGTTCCCGAGCGGATGGCAATTATTTCCGCCGGCGTCATTATGAATCTCATCTTCGCCTGGATCTTTGCCACCATTGCGTTCTCACCAAGTTTCGGAGTTCCTTACATTCGCTGTGACGTCGCCAAAGTGATTCCGGGCGAGGCTGCCTATCAGGCTGGCATTTTGCCGGGAGATCGCATCGTTGAAATCAACGGCATCAAAAAACCGCGATTCAAAGATTTGCGTCAGGAGGTCATTCTCGGAGATTTTGAAAATGGGATCCCGGTGACCGTCGAGCGCACGGCGAGCGGCGATACGGTAGAGACGTTTCAATACAAACTCCGTCCTCAGGACGGCGACGGACGTTTAATCAAGATTATCGGTGTTTCTCCCGCAAAGACCTTGGAATTGGCGACCGGAACTGTTGTCTTACCGGGCAGCCCTGCGGCAGAGGTGGCAGATCAACTCAAAGCGGGTGACCAACTTGTCGCCGTTGAGGGCGAAGACGTAGAGAATTTTGTCGCATATAGTGCGGCACTTGCAAAACATGCAGGGCAGCCGGTCAGCATCACCTTTGCGCGTCCGGAGACGGGCGAGCGATTTCCGGTCGATGTCGACGTTTACTTTATGCGACGCTATGGACTGAAAATGCAAATGGGGCCGATTGTGGGAGTCCGACCCGATTCGCCTGCAGCACGCGCCGGACTGAAACCGGGCGATATCATCGAAAAGGTCGACGGAGTCGATGTGGGCGATCCCCTTACCCTCCCGCAAAGACTCCGCGAGGAAGACCGAAAAAAAATTACTTTGCAGGTGCTTCGCAAGAAGGAGAATGTGGCGGATCCGCAGCAACTTTCCTTCACGCTCATCCCCGTTCCGGTACCGTGGGGCAGCGAGATGCGAGGCAAGATGGAAATCCCATCGCTTGGTATCGCCTACAAAATTTCTGACACGATCGCTGGCGTGCAGGCGGACAGCCCCGCTGCAAAAGCAACTTTTTTGCCCAGCGATAAGGTTGTAGCGATCGACTTGAAGCCCGCAAACGAAGCGCAAGCGGAGAAAGAACGGACACTCTTTCCCGACAACAGACTCCTCACTCAGGAGATCGGTGGCACCGAGGGCGTCAGTTGGGTTCTCTGGTTGAGTTCGGTGGCGCAGAGTATCCAAGAAGATACGGGAATCGAAGTCACCGTGCTTCGAAGCGGCAAATCGCAAAAGATTGAAGTGTCACCCGCTACGGCTTCTCGCACCGCCGTCCTGCCACGCGGGTTCAACTTCGTCAGTGAAACAGACATCATGCGGGCAAACAATCTGCGAGAGGCCATGGCGCTTGGTTGGCGGGAAACCAAATACTCGATGCTGGCCGTATATCGCTTTTTACATAAGCTGGTTTCAGGACAAGTTTCCCCACGGCTCCTCGGTGGCCCCGGAACAATTGCGACCGTGGCTGGCATGTCGGCAAAACAAGGGGTCGCAAGCCTGTTGCTGTTCCTTACGATGCTCAGCGCGAATTTGGCCGTGATCAATTTCCTGCCGATTCCGGTTCTCGACGGGGGCCATATGGTCTTTCTCGTTTTAGAGGCCATCTTCCGCCGCCCCGTGAGTGAGAAAATTGTGATTCCCCTCACCTGGGCCGGGCTCTTGCTGATTCTGGCATTGATGCTGTACGTCATCGGCCTGGATGTGGACCGCTTTATTCTTTGACCGAGTGCCATACAGTTCGGCGGCAAGTCGCGTCGTAACTGCTAGCAATGCGCGCGGATACTCGGCACGCCTGCCTGCCTCTCGCTCTTGCCCCCGTCGCGCCGCTAAGAGTAGATTGCACGCTCTCTGGATAGCCCCGGCGGAAAGGAATCGACAGCCATGGGAACACCACTTGCGGAACTGGCCACTCTGGTCGGTGGTAAGTTATTGGGTGATGGAACGATTGAGATAGAAGAGGCAGCGACCCTCGCGCGCGCGCAGGAGGGAGAGATCTCTTTTCTCGATAACGTTGACAAAAAAGATCGCTTACTCGACTCCAGGGCAACTGCGTTCGTCGTGCCCCAAGCCCTCGCACCCGACGGTGTGCCCGCAATCGGAGTGGAGGACGTCCACGCTGCATTTGCAAAAATTGTCGCACATTTTCGACCACCGCGTTATGCAAAGCGGATCGGAATTAGCCCCGCAGCCATCGTGAGTTCCTCGGCAAAAATAGGCGACGACGTCGATATCCACCTCGGAGCCACCATCGGTGATGATGTGGCCATAGGGGATCGGGCAACAATCCACGCAGGTGTCACCGTCATGGCGGGATGCCGGATCGGTGAGGATGTCACTCTTTTTCCGAACGCGGTGCTCTATGAGAATACGGTGATCGGACCACGATCGATCATTCATGCGGGCGCCGTCCTGGGCGCTTATGGATTCGGTTACAACACCGTGGGCGGTCGACATCTCCTCTCGGCACAACTCGGCTACGTGACGATCGGGCCGGATGTTGAAATCGGAGCTTCCACAACGATTGACCGCGGCACCTACGGTCCCACCGAAATTGGCGAGGGAACAAAAGTTGATAACCTGGTGATGATTGCCCATAACTGCAGAATCGGCCGCCACAACATTATCTGCTCGCAAGTTGGAATCGCGGGTAGCACGACGACCGGCGATTACGTAGTGATGGCGGGCCAAGTTGGCGTTCGAGATCACGTCCATGTCGGATCGCGGGCGGTGCTGGGGGCCATGTCGGGGGTCATCTCCGATATTCCGGACGGGGAATGCTATGCCGGAATCCCGGCAACTCCTCTGCGCGAACAAAGTTTCAAACAGGCCGCCCTCGCCCGACTCCCCGAAATGCGCAAACAACTCAAACGCATCCAAAAGGTGGTCGAAAAAATCGAAGGCCAAGCGGCGAATGAGACGGGGGAGAGCAAAAATTCATCCCATGCCGCATGAGTCTCCGTTGAAGCTCTCTATTCTCTTGATACGAAAATCCGCAAAACACCGAGCGTAGTTGGGCCGAGAAAAATGGACAGCCGATTGGACAATTCGAAGCGGATCGGCCTACTCGCTGCGTGGGGAGACTATCCTGTCGATGTCGCCCGTACGCTGAAAGAATCAGGCTATGCGGTTTACTGCCTCGGAGTCGAAGGCCACGCGGACCGCACGGTACTTGAACCCCTTTGCGAATCTTATCGGAGTATCGGCATCGGGCGTTTGGGGGCTGCCCTGCGATACTTCGAGAAGCACCACGTTCGCCGGGCCACGATGGCCGGAAAATTCCACAAAACGCTGCTTTACCG
>JAQWPY010000158.1 GCA_029245145.1 Pirellulales bacterium
CGCTACGGAGACCACAATATCCTTTGTGTGCGGTACAATTTCCTCGAGTACTTCTGCCGCTGTCCGTAGCACACCGGAAGCATGGAAGGCGTCTTCACACCCGTAGCCGGTGATGCATAACTCAGGAAGACACAGAATCGAGACGTTGCGATCCTTGGCCTGGGCGATTGCCTCCAGGATGTTTGCCCTATTTTCATCCCAGGCGAGTGGGGTCTGATTGACTGCGGCAGTCGCGACGTGAACTAATTGCATCGTTGTTTCCGAGTGCCAAGGGCGTAAATCGAGAACCAGGGAGGAAGCCATCCTATTGTAACGCTCGTCGCTGTTCGGTCACCAGCAGCCGCCAGATCCGACGCGCCGCCTTCTTTACAGCAGATGGCTTACGAGGTTCGCCGAATTTGCATAAAATAGCCTCGCACCGTCTTACGGGCTGTCCGATCGGTCTTGGGAGTATTTTTGATCGAGCGAGTTGATTGATGGTTGATTCACCTAAAGCGGTCGGTATCGATCTTGGCACCACCTACTCGGCTGTGGCCTATATCGATGAAGCGAATCGTCCCCAAACGCTGGTCAATGGCGAGGGGGACTTGATTACCCCCAGCGCGGTCTTTTTTGATGGCCAGGATATTATTGTCGGCAAGGAGGCGATCAAGGCGATCGCCTCCCATGCGCCCCATGTGGCCGATTGCTCAAAGCGCGATCTGGGACAAAAGCGCTATCACAAAACAATCGAGGGGAGAGAATATCCGCCAGAGGCCATCCAGGGATTCGTGCTCAGCAAGCTCAAGCAGGATGCAGAACGACTGATCGGCGATTTTCAAAAAGTGGTGATCACGGTTCCTGCCTATTTCGATGAGGTGAAACGCAAGGCGACTCAGGATAGCGGTTATATGGCGGGGCTTGATGTTCTCGACATCATCAATGAACCGACGGCGGCGGCGATCGCCTACGGTTATCATCAGGGAATTCTGAATCCAGAAAAAAAAGCCTCTGAAAGCCAGCGGATTCTCGTATACGACCTGGGAGGTGGAACGTTCGATGTGACGGTGATGGAGATCCGCGATCAGGAGTTTATCACGCTGGCCACCGATGGCGATGTTTTGCTCGGGGGCCGCGACTGGGACCAGCGCATCGTCAACTTTGTTGCCGAACATTTCCTTGCCGAGCACAATATCGATCCCCGCAACGATCCATGTGCGGAGGGGCGCCTCTGGCGAGACGCAGAGGATGCCAAACGAACGCTTTCGGCACGAGAAAAAGTGTCCATCGTTTGCGACTATCAGGGCAACGCGTCCCGCGTGGAACTCACCCGTGATCAATTCGAAGAAATGACGGGCGATTTGATGGACCGGACCGAATTTACAACTCGCCAGACGTTGCAAGCATCGGGATTGGGTTGGGGCGAGATCGACTTGATTCTCACGGTGGGTGGTTCGACGCGAATGCCCATGGTCGAGGCAATGCTCACCAAGCTCTCGGGAAAAAAACCAGATCGCAGTTTATCGGCTGACGAGGCAGTGGCGCACGGGGCGGCAATTCGTGCCCAGACCATCCTGCAAGAGTCGAGAGGAGAGCCACCGCCACTGAGGATCAAGAATGTCAATTCACACAGTTTGGGGATCGTGGCAACCGATCAAAAAACAAGTCGACACCGCAATGCGATTCTGATTCCGAGAAATACTTCACTGCCTGCTACCGCCCGGCGCACCTTCAAATCGCAGCGGGAGGGGCAGAAGTCGGTGCTGATCAATATTATCGAAGGGGAGAGCGATTCTCCGGAAAATTGCACACGACTCGGCCAATGTGAGGTTCGCGATTTACCTGACAATCTGGCGATCCACACCCCGATCGAGGTTCGCTTTCGCTATCTTCAGAATGGTCGACTGACGATTAGTGTGAATGTTGAGGGAAAGGAAAAACAGCACGAGATTACGCGTGAAAACAGCCTTTCACTCACGCAACTCGATGGCTGGCGAGACTACATTCACGGATTTGATACCGGTGCATAGACTGTATCGCGAGAGGGGTGAACGACACGGTTTATGATCGAACCTATAAATTTTTTCTGCGGTCGGTGGCCATCTGCGAGTGATCGGTCATCCATTTTTTGCCCGGTTCTCACGTTGACCTCCTGTTTTTGCTCTGCTAGGCTCCGGCATGTCTGATTCTTCTGAGGCGACGAGCCACTTTTCTGATTTGGGTCTCTCTGATCGCATGCTTGCTGCCCTGGCGCGCGCGGAATATACCCAGCCGACACCCGTTCAGGCAGGATTGATTCCTAAAGCGATCAGCGGTTGCGATCTCTTAGGGCAAGCGCGGACGGGCACCGGAAAAACGGCTGCTTTTGCCATTCCTATTCTGGAGCGGATCGAGGAGAAGAAGCGGGGCGTCCCCCTCGCTCTGATTTTGGTTCCTACGCGGGAATTGGCAGTCCAGGTCCGTGGCGAGGTCTCCAAATTGGCCTTTGGTCGCAAGACGCGGGTCGTTGCGCTCTACGGTGGAAAACCGATTCGGGGACAGATGGAAAAGTTGAATCGCGGCGTGGAAGTTGTAGTAGGAACCCCTGGTCGCGTCCTCGATCATATGGCCCGAGGGACCCTGCGAATGGATGGCCTGCAGATCGTGGTGCTCGATGAAGCGGATCGAATGCTCGACATCGGGTTTCGCCCAGATATTGAGAAAATATTACGACGATGTCCCAAAGAACGCCAGACTCTTTTATTGAGTGCGACGGTTCCCGGTCCGGTCGAGCGACTCGCCCGTCGCTATATGCGCGATCCGGAATCGCTGAATTTTTCTCCCAAAGAGTTGGCGGGTGAAACGATCGACCAGTTTTATTTCACGGTCGATCAAGATCGAAAATATGAGCTGCTGAAGCGTCTGCTCGATCGGGAAAAGCCACGGCAGGCCATCGTGTTTTGTCGCACGAAGCGGGGTACTGACCGCTTGTCCATCAAATTGGCTAAGCGTCAACCGGGAGTTGCCTGCATTCATGGCGATATGCACCAAGGCGCGCGCGATCGGGTGATGAAGGAGTTTCGGGAAAGTAAGGTGCAGATTCTGATTGCGACCGATGTTGTCGGTCGCGGGATCGACGTCTCCGGCGTGTCGCACATTATCAATTACGATACACCGACCTTCTGCGATGATTACGTTCATCGCGTGGGGCGCACGGGGCGGATGGGGAAGGATGGGATTGCCGAAGGGGTTGCTTACACCTTCGTCACCCCGGAAGAGGGTGGCGAACTTACCAACATTGAAATGCGGATCAATAAATTGTTGATTCGGGACGAAATTGGAAATTTTGAGACGGTGAAGCAAAAGGAAAAGGTCGAGGAAGAAGACTCGGCTCCTGCCAAGCCGGCACCCCCGTCGCTCAAAAAAGGGGGCCGTCCCAAGCGGCGCATCCGCCGCGCACTCTAATTTTCCGGCCCCGCTCACGCGTCGCTCAGTCTGCCGGTTCAACGCTCAGATCGCAATCGGGAAGCGATTGAAGAAAGATGGAACCGTAACTTTTTGTCTGGACTCTCGGGTCGAGAATGACGACCATTCCGTGATCCTTCGACGATCGAATCAGGCGGCCAAAGCCCTGTTTCAGTTTCAGGACCGCTTCGGGGAGTTGATAATCTCCAAAAGGATTTCCGCCCTTGGCACGGATTGCCTCCAGACGGGCCTCAAGAACCGGTTCGGTGGGCACGCGAAACGGAAGTTTCGTCACGATCACATTCACCAGCGCCTCGCCCGGGACATCGACACCTTGCCAAAAGCTGTCGGTCCCGAAAAGAACGCTGCGCGGCTCTGCGCGGAAGCGTTCGAGCATTTGGGTCCGCGGCATCCCATCTGCCTGGCAGAGCAGGTTCAGATCGCGTTCGCGGAACCAGTGGGCAAGCGCTTCGGCGGTGCGCCGCATGGATGAATAATTGGTAAACAACACGAAAGCGTGCCCGTCAGTCCGATCCACATAACGTGCGATCACCGGAATCATCTGCTCTTCAAAGGCGTCTCGCTCGGTCGACGGATCGGGCATGCCCTCGACGAGGATTAATTGGGCTTGTCGCGCGTAGTTGAACGGGCTTCCCAGTCTGAGTGATTCTGCTTTGGCGATGCCGGTCCGAGAAGTAAAAAAATCGAACGAGTGGCTTTGTCCCACTGCGAGTGTGGCGCTGGTGAGCACGACGGAGGGCACGCGTTCGAACAGTTCGCTCCGCAATGCCGGACCGACATCGATGGGTGCTGCGCCCAGGGTCACTCGCGGATGCCCTCGTCGCGTTTTGCTCGATTCGATCCAGTAGACCGATCCTTCCACCGCCTGCGTGCACCACTGCTCCAGTTCTCCGGCGAGTAATGTCAGTCGGTCTGCCGCAGAGACGAAATCCTGGCGATGCGTTTGATCTTCCAATGGTGCTGCTGCATGGCGTATTTTTTGTGAGAGGCTTACGAGTGCGGGACTCAGCGGATTTTCGAAAGGTCGCGGGCCCTCAACGCGACCGTTTTCGCGGGAACGATTTTCCAGATAGCTTTGTGCATCATGAAAAAAATTGTCCATCGTGATCAAACACTCGGCGACGGCGACCTGTGGAGCTCGCATTTTGTAATGCACGAGCAAACCTTTGTTTGTTCGATCGTTGAAGAGTTTTTGGAGTACATAGCGGACCTGTCCACTGCTCACACTGAGGCCCAGATGCTTGCTGGCGACCTCCTCGAGCGTGTGGGCCTCATCGAAGATGACGACGTCAGCATCGGGAAGGAGGCTCGCGCCAGCGCGTCGCAATGCCAAATCGCTGAAAAAAAGAGCGTGATTGACGACAAGGATTTGGGCGTGATCCATCCTGCGTCGCGCTTGATAGTAAAAGCAATCCTGGTAGGTGGGGCAGTTGCGGCCCATGCAATTACCGCTGTCGCTCACCACCTCGTCCCAGACGCTCGCATCGGGCGTGTAATCGAGATCAGACCGCGAGCCATCTCGCGTGACTTGGCTCCAGCGATCCAGTTTCTGTAGAGCGTCAAATTCCTTCGGTTCATGAAAGAGCGATGCGGATCGACTGCGGGCCGATTGCAACCGCCGCAGGCTCAGATAATTGCGCCGGCCCTTTACCAGAACCGTCGTGAACTCCCGAGGAATCACGCTATTGAGCAGCGGCAGGTCTTTGCCCAGCAGTTGTTCCTGCAGGCTGATCGTATGGGTCGAGACGATGATCCGATGCGATGATGACTTTTGCGATTTTTCATCGTTTGCTTCACCCCTTTCCGTGGCCGCTAGAATAGCGGGAACCAGGTAGCCGAAACTTTTGCCGACCCCGGTCCCCGCTTCGACGATCAGGTGCTTTTGTTGCTCGATTGCCTTCGCAACCGCCGCCGCCATTTCCTGTTGCTCGGGACGTTCCTCGTAGTTTTTTAAGCGAGCGGCGATGCGACCGGCCGGCCCCAAGATATCGTCGACGGCAAGCATCCGTGGTTCTCGCGGTCAGAAGAGGTAGGGAATAAGGATCACCTTACCAGAAAAGAACTGCCCCTCGAAAGTCACCGCAAATCGATGCTTGTAGATCAAGAAGTGGTCCTGTGGTGCCGATTTTGCTACGATCGGCAGAAGGAGGGAGTGGAAAGCGGCGCATGGCAATCGAATTTCAGTGTCCTTTTTGTCGAGCCTTGTTGCGGGTAGAAGATGATGCCCGTGGCAAGAAGGCAGAGTGTCCGCAGTGCAGCCGGGTATCCCAACTGCCCACCGCCATCGCATCGCCACCACCTGTGGCCGCTGCGGCTCCTTCGCCTTTCCCGAGTGCTGAGGTCGGCGTTCCCCTCGCCAAAGGCCCCCTGTTCGCAGCGCGGATCGACTTGGGAATGGTGATCTCGCACGCCTGGAATGCATTGGGCCGGCAGTATGGGATTTCTTTGGGTGCGAGTCTTCTCTTTTTATTCCTCATCCTCGCCGGTGGTACGGTTGCCAACATGGTGCGGGATTTTGCCGCAGCGGCGGGTGATCCGGTGAGCCTGAAGTTCATGGTTACCTTGGGTTGTTGGGTGTTTGTTATGTGGCTGATCGGCGGCATGATCCTGTTTTTTTTGAAGGTGGCCCGCGGACAACGAGCTGATGCGCGCGATTTGTATGCCGCTGGTAGATATCTATGGCGACTGCTGATCGTCAAATTTCTGTTGATTTGCGTATGGATTATAATTTTAGTATTCGGTGCCGGTATCCCTGCGTTGGTCGGCTATCTTGTGACCGAAGAGATTGTCCCGCAGCAGCAGGCCGAAGACGCCAATGGTGCGGAGACAAAAGAAGCAGCTGCAGGCGAAAAGCCCGCAGAAGGTACCGAACCGCGGGCCGAAGCCTTTGCCGCCGGTCCGGACGAAGTTGAAGCTGAAATTGAGCAGTGGGTGATAAGTCGGCGGGTGGAGGTAGCAGCCACTGCGGCAGATATAGGGCTCAAGCTTTCCCTGATTCCAATCATTTACCTGGGATTGATGTTTTCCCAGGCGATGGTTTTGGTCGTCGATCGTCAAATGGGGAGTACCGAGGCGCTTCGCCAATCGATGCGGATCACGCGGGGCAACAAGCTTTCGCTACTGGTGCTGGGGCTCTTGGCATTGGCACTCTTTTTTGCCGGTGCGCTTACCTGCTTGGTCGGGATCATTTTTGTGTTGCCCTTCATCGGGATGTTGCAGATCACCGCCTACCTGGCAATGACGAGCCAACTTACCGAAATTTAGCCGCACGTCCGCTTGACCCGGGAACACCCATTCATAGACCCTCGAATCTCGCTTACCGGGGTCTCGGTGCGATCCGGCCTTCTTCGGGACTGCTCGCCGTGGCGTAACGCTTGCGAGCAATCCGCCCGGCACGCGCTGCGTGCCAACCCGCCTCGGCCGCCAGACGCATCGCAATTGCCATCTGTTGGGGCTGCGTTGCGTGGGCAATCCCCGTGTTGAGCAGCACGCCGTCCATTCCGAGTTCCATTGCAAATGCAACATCGCTTGCAGTACCCACCCCGGCATCGACAATGACCGGGTAATCGGGATCGCCTTCTTTGAGATACTCCAGGCAGATTTGCAAACTGTTGGGGTTGAGGATCCCCTGCCCGGAGCCGATGGGACTTCCGGCCGGCATCACGCTCGTGGCCCCCGCTTCCTTGAGTCGTAGAGCAAGCATCGGGTCATCGTTCGAGTAGCAAAGTACGGAAAAGCCGTCGGCCACAAGTTTTTCGGTGGCCTGCAGTGTTGCAACCGGATCGGGCAGCAATGTTTTAGTGTCTCCGAGTACCTCAAGTTTTACCCAGTCGTAACCCGGATTTTCCAGACTCTCCAGGATTTCCCGTCCGAGCCGTGCCGTGCGGATCGCCTCCTCGGCAGAGAAGCAACCTGCCGTGTTGGGAAGCAGGACGTAACGCGAGGTGTCGATGAAATCGAGGATATTTTTTCCCTCTGCATCGATCAATCGTTCGCGACGTACCGCCACAGTGATGCACTCGGTTCCCGAAAGTTGCAAGCACTCCTGCATCGACTCGTAGCTGGGATACTTCCCTGTGCCCACAAAGAGCCTACTGGTGAATGAATGCTTACCGAGGCGGAAGGGAGATAATTCTGGCGCAAGTGATTCTTCGGCGACAGGTTTTGCAGGAGAGTTCATAAGCTAAGGCTCGCAACGACTGGAAGGTAGCCGCATGATAACAGACACCCGGGACGAGACAACCGGCCGAGTTGCAGTTAGCCACCACCCACCAGGGTCACAATCTCAAGTCGGTCTCCGGGCGAGAGACGATGAGTCGGGTGCGCGCTGCGCGACACCAGTTCGCCATTCACCTCAACGGCAATGCCTCTAGTCGAGACACCAAGGTCCTTCAATAAATCGGCTATGCTCGCTGTATCGTTTACGCTTTGCGCTTGCCCGTTGAGTAGAATGTCCATGCTCATTGAATCTCTGCGAGAGGAACCGGCGAACGCTGCTTATCCGACTCGACGACCGCCGAAAGCACCCGCTGCACTTTGTAGGCATCGGCAAAATCGGCGAGCGGTACCACGGGGTCTCCGCCCCCGATGACCGTCAGCATATCCGCAGCCTGATTAATAAAACTGTGCTCGTATCCGAGGATGTGGGCGGTGGGCCACCACGATGCCGCGTAAGGGTGTCCCGCGTTTCCGTCGGTCACGTTGATGGTGTTCCAGCCCTGTACTTCAGCCGGAAGCGTTGCATCGTACCAGTCGAGTTCATTCATCCTCTCGAAGTTGAATCGTATGGCACCCTTATCTCCGTGGATTTCGAGTCGGTTTGCGTTCTTATAGCCGGTGGAGAGTCGAGTTGCCTCAAAGGTGGCTAGCGCTCCGCTCTCCATCCTGGCGATGAACAGCACGATATCGTCGACGGTACTTGCCCCTTTTTTCTGGCTGGTCGATGCCCCATGCCCCGAAATTTCGCCACCGCCGCCTTCCAGGATGACACGCTCCTTGATGACCGTTTCCATGGTCGATCCGATTACTTCGCTCACTTCGTCGCCGGTGATGAATCGCGCGGTATCGATCGTGTGTGCGCAAAGGTCACCCAGCGCGCCGGAACCCGCCACGTCGCCCTCGAATCGCCACATCAACGGAGTGTCGGGTCCGGCCCAATCTTGGAGGTAGCAACCGCGGATCTGGTAAATTCGTCCCAACTTGCCGCTTGCGCAAAGTTGATGGGCCAGGGCGACTGCCGGACAGCGGCGATAGTTATACCAAACGAAGGTCCGCCCGCTCGCCTTCTCGGCTGCCTCCACCATCTGACGTGCATCGCTCAGGGTTCCCGCCAGTGGTTTTTCGCAGGCGACGTGTTTTCCCGCTTCGAGGGCTGCAATCGTATGTTCGGCATGAACGTTGTTGGTCGTGACTATATCGACCAGATCAATCGCCTCGTTTGTCACCGCCGACTTCCAGTCGGTCGCACAGTTCTGCCATCCCCAGCAATCGGCAAATTCTTTCAATTCTTCTTGATTGCGAGCGGCTACGGTGTGCATAACCGGCTGACAGGGAAGGTCGAAAAATTTGTCGACTTTAAGGTAAGCGTTCGAGTGAGCGCGCCCCATAAATTTGGTTCCAATCAAGGCGATGTTACAGCTTTTGCTTTGCGTCGAATCGGCGGCCATCATAAAACTCCTGAGTATTGAACGGGTATTTTTTTCGGTGAGAATCGTCGTCAAAGTTCGACGTCGATCCATTTTTGTTCGCGGTTGCTTTTAAGAATTGCGTCGCAAATGGCCATTTCCTTGTGCCCATCGGCGAAGGTGCTCCAGTCGGGGTCTTGGGGCATTTCACCTTTTTCAACTGCGCGGTACACGTTGCGAAATAAATTTTTGGGGCCGTCCGGATAGGCCTCCGGATGGCCGCCCGGATAGTGAGCATATTCCTTGGCTGCCTCGTGCAGCAGGGAAGGGTCCTTCATAAGAATTTCGTTAGGTTTCTCGCGATACCCAATCCACATTTCGTTCGGCTTCTCCTGGTCCCATGCCACGGCACACCGGGATCCGTCGAGTTCAAAGGAAAGCCTGTTTTTTCGACCCGCAGAAACCTGACTGACGGTGAAAACACCGTGCGCTCCACCAGACAATTCGACAAACACCGAGGCGTAATCTTCTGTGTGAATGGCCTGCGGTTCATAATCGCTCGGTGTGAGTTCTTTGCCCGCATAGGTCTCGATTTCTTTTTTCGGTTTCATCCGCGTCTTGTGTACGGTACGAAGATCGGCCATGACGCGGGTGATCGATTCTCCGGTGATGAACTGAAGAAGGTCGCACCAGTGGCTGCCGACATCGGCTACGGCGCGGCTCTCGCCGGATAATTCAGGTTGCAGACGCCAGTTCCAATCGGTTTCCAGGTAGAGCCAGTCCTGAAGATACGACCCATGCAGCGTGAAGATGTCTCCCAATTCGCCGGTAAGTACCATCTGTCTCGCGTGCTGGACGAGGGGGTAGTAGCGGTAATTGAAGTCGACCGCATGAATCAGTCCGGAACGTTCTGCCAATTCGACCAACTCGCGGCTTTCGTCACTGGTCATTGCGAGAGGCTTTTCGCTGATCACATGTTTTCCAGCAGCCAGAATGTCCTTGTTGACTTGATAGTGCAGGTGATTGGGGGTGCAGTTATGAACCACCTGCACTTCCGGATCGGCCAACAGTTCACGGTAGTCACCGTAGGATTTCGGAATGCAAAGAAGGTCGGCTTTCGCGCGGGCAAGATCAGCATCAGCCTCAGCGAGTGCCACAAATTCGATATTTCCAAGGCGTCTGCCCGCTTCCACATGTGCCGGGCCAATGAACCCGGTACCGATAATGCCTGCTTTCATCCGCTCCATCATTCGCGCGCCCTCCCCATTGACCGATAAAGATTTTCCCGTCCACGGCAATCTGCATCACCGCGAAAAGGCGATTTTATCTGTTGCTGACGTACTTGAGCAACCGGCTAGGAATCTATTTTCCTAGGAAAGAGTCGCCATGAATCGAAAACGAGAAAGACTCGCTGAACCTAGTTCGGCTCTAAACGACCGTCGATTAACTGCATTCGTTGCTGCATCTTCTCGGCCAATTCCTGGCTATGCGTCGCCAAGAGCAAAATGGTGTGCTGCTCCTTCTGTATCTCGAGCAACAGAGTTGCAACCTGTTCGGCCGAGCGCCGGTCGAGGTTTCCCGTCGGTTCATCCGCCAACAGCAAGGGGGGATTCATCATAAGGCCGCGTGCGAGAGCGGCTCGTTGGCGTTCACCTCCCGAACACTCCGCCGGACGGTGCTGATGACGATCTACCAGGCCGACGCGTTCGAGCAGTTCGAGTGCACGCTGCCTGTCATTTGCATCGGGTCGACCGAGCGCGAGCGCGGGCACCAGCGTGTTCTCCAATAATGTGCATTGGGGTAGCAGGTGGTGATCCTGGAAAACAAAGCCGATTTGATTATTCCGGTAGCGTGCCAACGCGTTTTCATCCAGAAGGAAGGGATTCACTCCCCCCAACGCGATCGATCCGGAAGTGGGCCGGTCCAACGTCCCGATCAGTTGCAGAAGCGTACTCTTGCCCGAACCGCTCGGTCCCAAAATGGCTAAGCTCTCTCCCTTTGCCAGACGCAAGCGGATATTCCGCAGGACGACCAACGGTTCGGTGGGAGTTTCAAACTCCTTGCATACGTCTTCAACGACAAGTCCTTCCGGTGCGCTATCTGACATCATGCTGGGAGGCTTTTTGAGGGTTGAAGGAGTGCCCCGCCCGTGCGAGCAGCGCCAGGCTGGCCATACCATAAAAGGTGTATTCTACGTCCCGATCCGTATCCCAGAGTGCTCCGATAAACCCGCCGCGGGAATTATCCAGTTGCGCGATAAACTGAGCCAGTGGATCGAGTTGAATTCTTCCTGCCTCTTCAAGCTCCAGCAAGGTGAGCAGCCCGGTGAACGTGCTGAGGAGATCGGCAATGGGAATCCGCGTATTGGCCCGCAGGCCGCCTTCGGAAGTCTGCATCTGGGCCAAAAAATCGGCTGACGCAGCGGCCACGGTGGGTGCAAGTGCGTGGAGAATCCGCAGGGCCCCCACGGCTGCGGCAGTGGGATTTGTTCCGCTGCGCCGCATCGGTGCGAATTCAACAAACCCGCCATCTTCGCGCTGTTGCGATTGCAAAAAATCGATGGTCCCCTCGGGCTGAGGGACCGGGAGATCAAGCAGTTCGAGGCAGATCAGAATCAGGAACGTATGGTAGGTGCTGCTTCGCGGATTATCCGGCCCGCGGGCATATCCGCCGTCTTCGCGCCGACACGTATCGAACAGCTGCTCGACTTTTCTGACCCACTCCGATGACGCATTCGCGAGGATATCGACGCCGGCAGCTGCCTGGAGCAATTTTTGACTGTAAAGGAAAGAGAGAAAGTCGACGACCGACAATTGCCGATCCATTTGACCGCCAAGAAAATCGCCAGCTTGCTCTGCCACCGCGTCGTGAAGCGTTCCGCCGATTGCGAGGCCCCGCAGTGCAAAACTGGTGTAGTACAGATCACTCAAACCCTCGCGCCCGGCAAAACCACCATCCGCCTGCTGTGCATCGAGCAGGAATTTTACATGACGCTCTCGGGCAACGTCGGGGATCGCTCCAAGGCCCTCGGCAA
>JAQWPY010000166.1 GCA_029245145.1 Pirellulales bacterium
TTGCCGACCTCTTCGCGAAACGGCAAACTATTGAATGATCTCTAGAGTTTCACCATTGGCATACCCCATGCAAAATATCGCCCGCCCTCCAATTGTTGCGCTGCTTGCTTTTCTTTTAGTGTTCGTGCACGAACAACTCCATGCAGCCAACCCCACCCGCGTCCCGGCCTGGGTTCAAGATGCGGTGTTTTATCAAATTTTCCCGGAACGTTTCCGGAACGGTGACCCGACAAATGACCCTGACCATGCGTCACTCGAAGATCCTGACGCGATCCCGGAGAGTTGGAAAGTTACGCCTTGGACCAAGGATTGGTATGCCCGCGACGACTGGGAACGGAAAATGGGCGCGGATTTTTACGACCACGGTGTTTTTCACCGTCGTTACGGGGGTGATTTGCAGGGCATTATCGACAAACTCGATTACCTCAAATCGCTCGGAATCAACACGATCTATTTGAATCCCGTTTTCTATGCCCGTTCAATGCATAAGTACGATGGAAACAGCTTCCATCACGTCGACCCTCACTTTGGCCCCGACCCGAAGGGCGACTTCGAATTACTGGCAACCGAAACAGCCGATCCGACGACCTGGAATATGACGGCTGCAGATCAACTGTTTTTCGATCTCGTCTCCCGCGCGCACGCGAAGGGGATTCGCATCATTATCGACGGGGTATTCAATCACACGGGCCGCGATTTTTTTGCGTTCGATGACATCCGTACTAAGGGAAGTAACTCCCCCTATGTTTCCTGGTACATCATTCACTCTTTCGACGACCCAGCGACACCGCAAAACGAGATGAAGTACCAGTGTTGGTGGGACCACGACACCCTTCCGGAGTTTGCCGACAGCGGAGATGGATCGGATCTGCACCCTGGGCCGAAGAAGTATATTATGCAGGCCACCCGTCGATGGATGGATCCCAACGGCGACGGTGACCCGAGTGACGGTGTCGACGGGTGGCGACTGGATGTGGCCAACGAGGTTCCGAATCGCTTCTGGCAAGATTGGAATCGATATGTGCGGCAGATAAACCCGCAGGCCTACACAGTGGCTGAATTCTGGAGTGATGCAGGAGACTACCTACGCGATTGTGGTTTCTCTGCGATGATGAACTATCACGGATTCGCGATGCCTGCCAAGGCGTTTCTCTTTGATCAGCGTGTCGGGGCAACAGATTTTGGAATCATGATCGATCAACGAATGCAAGAACATCCGCAAGATGTTCGCTACGCACTTCAAAATTTACTCGACTCCCATGACACCCCCCGCGCCGCGTCGATGGTGGTCAACGGCGCGCTCGATAAAAATCTCGATTACATCGATCGCGAGAGCTTTGATTACGACTCCTCGGATCGCTCAAGCCCGCGCGGATTCGATCAATACGATATTTCAGCGCCCAATCGAAAACAAATCGACATCCTCAAGCTCGCCGCCCTTCTGCAGATGACGTCCGTGGGCGCTCCGATGATCTATTATGGAACGGAGGTCGGGATGCACGGTGGCGACGACCCCGACGATCGCATGCCGATGGTGTGGAATGACCTTAAATATGAGAATCGCACCAAAGGCCCGCGTGGAGTGCGGCCCGGCGGCAACAAGCGGGTTGGGGTCAACAGTCGTCTTCTCGACTTTTTCAAGGGCGCAATTGAACTCCGCAACGCAGAAGTCGCTCTCCGGCGCGGCGAGTTTTCAGTGCTCGCCACCCACGATCACCGTCAACTCATAGCGTATGACCGCACACTGGGTGATGATCGCTTCATCATCATTTTGAATCGCGGACCGAAGGCGGCGACGCTCCAGCTACCGGACGGAGCTCTTTCTGCTTCTGCATCGCTTAAGCCGGTCTTTGCAACGAACGGAAAACCGGGCTCACTGCGCGCAGTAAAATCCAAAAACAATGTCTGGTCCCTCGGCTCGCCGCCCCGTACTGGTGGCGTCTGGAAGGTAACAAGCCCATGAGCCAGCGCGATGACGGGGCAGCGACTGGCATTAGCGGCACACGATCTGCCGAAGGAAGGCACGCAAAGCGTACGGCGGTGCCGGACATTCTTTCGGTCCTCGGATTGTTGATCGTATTCATTCAGGCGGGCTGCAGTTCTGATTCCAACTCGACGCGCTCGGTGACCCTTTGGCATCAAATGTCCCCGGCTGAGCGGGAGACGCTCAATGAAGCAGTAGAAAGGTTTGAACGCGACAATCCACAAATTCGCGTCAACGTCCTGTACAAGGAAACCGAAGAACTCCGCAGCGGTTTTCAGGCAGCGGCACTGGCCGGGACCGGGCCCGACTTAATCTATGGGCCATCCGATGCCGTCGGCGCTTTTGCTCCGATGGGAATTATTCAAGACCTCGGGCCCTATTACTCGGATAATGAGTTGGGACTCTACAGCGGCGATGCCCTTACCTATGCCACCACACCCGAGTCCAAGGAGACGTCTTCTCTTCTCCAGATCGGTGACCGCATCGGTAACCATCTGGCGCTCATCGTCAATCGGAACATTGTGAATGAAATCCCCAGGAATTCAGATGATCTGATAAGGATAGCCAAACAACACACGCGGATAAGGCGAATGAACAAGGAGGTTAAGCCCGGATTTCTCATCTGGGTACTGCCGGGCCTTGTCTTCATTATCGCCTGCGGGCTTCTGTGGTCGCAGAGAGCAAACATCGGCCAGTTTTTTGGTGACAGTCGGATGAATCCCCTCGCCTTCCTAATCGTAGTGCTCGCAATCTTTGTCTCGATAATCACGATTGTCTACCCATTTCTCAACAATCGGAGAGACGATGGCGTTAATCAGTACGGCCTCGTCTTTAATTTCATCGAACCTTATTTTGCTGTGCCGTTTATTACGGGACACGGGGGCTGGATCTTCGACGATAAGGCTCAGTCGCTTCAACCTGCGCTCGACACACCCGCCGTGGTCAATGCGCTCGCGTTTGTACGAGATCTTCGCGAAAAGCACAACGTACTACCCGCTGGATGCGATTACGAAATGGCCGATACCCTCTTCAAGAAAGGCCAGGCCGCGATGATTATTAACGGCGACTGGAGCTGGGGTGATTACGTCGCGAACCCCAAACTCGACGCCGCTGTAATTCCGCTACCTGCGATTGTCTCGACGGGACTGCCGATGGCTCCGATGGTTGCCCCGCGCGGCTACAGCCTGAACATCAATTCGCTAGGACAGAGCCGCGATGATGCGATTGCGCTGATGAAGCATCTGCTGAGCAAGGACGTACAGCAGAAAAACCTGACCGAACTCAAGGCACTTCCATCGCTTTTGTCGCTTTCTGTTGAGTCCTCCCATTTGGCCGACCCAACCCTTCGGGCAGCGGCTACACAGCGTGAGCAGGGGCGGATGATGCCCACCGATGCGGAAATGCGCGGAATCTGGGAGGCAATGCGGCCGCATTACCAGGCGCTTCTCGGTGGAGATACGACACCGCAGGAGGCGGCTACTTCGATGCAGGCCGATGCGATTCGCAATATAAGGCGAATGAACGAGGAGCTTAAACCGGGATTGCTTGTCTGGGTGTTGCAGGGCTTCGCCTTCATTGTGGCCTGTGGGTTCTTGTGGTGGCAGCGAGGGAATATCACTCGTTTTTTTGGTGACGTTCGAACGAATCCGCTTGCCTACCTACTCGTAGCACCGGCGATGTTGATTTTAGTGATCACGATTGTCTACCCGTTTCTCTACAACATTGCGCTCTCGTTTTCCAACATGTCACTAAGGCAGTTCCGCGACTGGCAGCTTATCGGTCTGCAAAACTACGGGGAGGTTCTAACCGAACCGACGTTTTTTGTTATCCTCTTCAAAACCATTATCTGGACACTCGTCTGTGTGGTGATGAGCGTTGCCATCGGACTACTACTGGCCGTCGCACTCAACGGGAACGTTCGTGGAAAATCAATTTATCAAGTCGCGTTGATTCTCCCTTGGGCAATCCCCGCATACATTACAGCGCTCACTTGGCGTGGAATGTTCGATGCGGAGTTCGGAGCGATCAATCTGATTGGCAATGGAGTACTCGGCCTCCCTGCTGTGAATTGGCTAGGCGAGCCGAATGCGGCTTTTGCAGCCTGTATTATCACGAATGTCTGGCTCGGCTTCCCTTTCATGATGGTGATCACCCTGGGTGGAATGCAGGGCATACCACGAGATTTGTATGAAGCTGCCCGAATTGATCGGGTATCCCGGTGGGGACAATTCAGGCACATTACGCTGCCGATGCTCAAGCCTGTCCTTGTTCCGGCAATCACACTCGGAACCATCTGGACTTTCAATAACATCAATGTCGTGTGGCTCGTGTCCGCGGGCGGGCAACCGTCCGACAAAACGCATATTCTCGTTTCGTATGTCTATAAAGCGGTGTTTAACCTTTATCGATACGGCTATGGAGCCGCGCTGTCGATGATCATCTTCGTTTTATTGCTCGGCTTCTCGCTGGCGTTTCTTAACAAGACCAAGGCGACCGATGCGGTCGCGTAACCAAAGGCTCCCAAGATGAAAGAACCCATCAAAATTCAAGCGGCACGACACGCGGTCCTTGTGTGCTTCGCGATGCTCGCCCTCTATCCCGCGCTCAATGTACTCTCGATCTCTCTCAGGCCGGGCGACCGCTTGCGCAGCACCGATCTTGCAATTATTCCCGACGACTGGAGCATGGACTCCTATATCAATCTTTTTACGGAGCAGCCCTTCTTGACCTGGATGGGCAATTCGCTCCTCGTCTCGTTACTCGTGACCGTCTTTGGGGTGACCCTCTCATCGATCGGTGGCTACGCATTCAGTCGTTTCCGCTTTGTGGGACACCGGGCCGGCATGATCACGCTGCTCACGACACAAATGTTCCCCGCGACCATGCTGATGTTACCCCTCTATGTGATGATCGCAAAACTCCACTTGGTCGATACATTCCTCGGCTTGCTGCTTTTCTATACAGCGACCGCCATGCCCTTCTGCCTTTGGCAAATGAAGGGCTTCTACGACACGATTCCCGTATCGCTCGAAGAGGCCGCTCGCATCGACGGGTGCTCACGGTGGCAGGCCTTCACGCGGGTCACGCTTCCCTTGGCGGTACCCGGTTTGGTAATCACAGCGCTTTTTAGTTTTATGACAGCCTGGAGCGAGTACCTCGTCGCTGCACAGGTTCTTCAGTCGAGTTCCATGTTCACCCTCCCGCTCGGACTCAAGGGCTTTCAGGAAACGATGTCTTCCCAATGGGGACTCTACGCCGCTGGCGCCATGATTGTGAGTCTGCCGGTCGTCATCCTCTTCATGCTCCTAAGCCGTTATCTTGTTTCCGGTCTCACCTTGGGGGGCGTTAAGGAATGATTCATTTCACCACCCGAGGATACCACTGATGGGCATCATTCGCCTCGAACATGTATACAAGCGTTACGACGACGGTTATGTCGCCGTGCAGGATGCAAACTTAACCATTGAGGATGGCGAATTTCTTGTCCTCGTGGGCCCCTCCGGTTGCGGTAAGTCCACTACGCTGCGGATGATTGCAGGCCTCGAATCGATCTCTGACGGTGATGTTTATATCGATGGCGATCGCGTCAACGACCGCGAACCGGGTGACCGCGATATCGCCATGGTATTTCAGAATTACGCGCTTTATCCTCACATGACCGTGCGGGCTAATATGGGCTTTGGTCTGAAAATGCGCGGCGTGAGCGGTAACATCATCGAGGAGCGAGTCAAAGATGCGGCGTCGATACTCTCTCTTGAAGACTTACTCGACCGGCGACCTAAAGAGATGTCTGGCGGGCAACGACAACGAGTCGCCGTCGGACGTGCAATCGTACGACAACCCGCCGCGTTTCTCTTTGACGAGCCGCTCTCGAACCTCGATGCGAAACTCCGAGTCCAGATGCGCACCGAGCTTTCACGCTTGCATCAACGCCTCGGAACTACCACCGTTTACGTTACTCACGATCAGGTTGAGGCGATGACGCTCGGCCATCGGATTGTGGTGATGAACCGAGGCATTATTCAGCAAGTCGACACACCTCTGAACCTCTACCATCAGCCCTTAAACCGGTTCGTGGCCGGTTTTATCGGAAGCCCTGCGATGAATTTCGTCGAAGGATCATCGCGGGCCGGCCGTTTTCGTTCGGGCGAGATGGAAATGGAAATTCCAGAAGCATGGGCGCGTGATAATGTCACCCTTGGCGTCCGCCCCGAAGACTTAAAAATCATTGATTCATCAGCGAGCGATACGTTAGCCGTTCGGGTAGATGTCGTTGAGCGAATGGGTAATGAAACCATTGGATATTTCGACTTTGCTGGACAACCGATGGTCGCCCGGCTTGCGGGTGATGTCGCCCTTTCGCCGGGAACGATGACCACCCTTGCTATTCGCGATGCCCGCTGGCATCTTTTTGAATCTGGCGAAGAGGGAACGCGCCTCGCCTCCGGCCAAGCTGATCACTCGCCCGGATAGACTGATTGTGGCATGACATTACTCAAATCAAACAACGCAAATAGTGCGACCTGTGCGGCACTCGGAATTTCGTTTCTGCTGCCTGGCCTGTGGGGTCCCTTCATGACCGTTGATACGCTCGGCCGAAGCGACGGATATTCTATCATCGACCTGACAATTCGCCTCACTGCTGAAAAGCAATGGGTACTGCTCGGAGTCGTGGTGACTTTCAGCATGATCTTCCCGCTGACGAAACTTATTTTTATGGTGATTCTCACGACAACGCTTATCCCCCTATCGCCTTCGCTATGCAGGACGCTCTATCATGTCACGGAAAAGACCGCTCGGTTTTCAATGGTGGATGTCATGGTAGTCGCGCTGATGGTGGTGGCACTCAAGGTAGATGGGTTCGCCAGTGTAGATATTGGATGGGGAACAATCTGCTTTTTCATCTCGGTGGTCTTTTCGCTTTTTGCCGGATTGCTGGTGGACGTGACCCGTTTT
>JAQWPY010000187.1 GCA_029245145.1 Pirellulales bacterium
TTCTTCAGGGAGAAACCCTCGATCTTTTCGGCACACTGAATCCGCAGCAAAATGTCCTCGGATGTGCCGATCCCCAATTTGATGCAGCCTATCGCCCTCAGGCTCCCGGTTTTGAAAAGGTTGGATATCGGCCGGAAACGGATCGGGGGGAGTGAGGGGGCGTCGCGCACGGCACGCCTAGATTAATCAAGATGATCGTCTTTCTCGATGAGGCGAACCTTCCGATCCGAACGCGAGCGGAGAAGGTCCTGGCGATGCGGCAACGCATATTATGCTGTTTCCTCAGACGAGGATACAATAAGACGAGACGTTGCGACAATTATCGAATCCTCACTTCCCCTCTTCGTTTTGTATTTGAGTCATGCAATTCAACTCGCTACGAAAAGACCGTGTTGCTACCGCCGCGCACCGCCAAAAATTAACGATCGGTGATACGCTCGTCACGGATCTTGTACGGCAAGGAGACGAGGTGGCGACCGACAGCGACGATCCTGATTTCTGGCAATTTATTCATGCGCTTAACTCGAGCGACTGGATCACGGCCGCTTATTATCTTCACGGTGGCCAATCGAAAACACTGCAACGGGCCCGTACTCGCCGTGATTCTCTCCTTCACTCGATGACACAGCGGAACTTGGATCCACTCTATCGGGCCGCGGACCGTTTCCACCAGGATCGCTCCGAGTGGCAAGATCAACTGCAGCAAGCCTACCAGTTTGGCAAGCTTCCGGCTTACGGACCGCGTGTTGTCGACGGAAAGACCGCTGCAGTTCCCTACGCGTCACGATCGGACGTGGCAGTACATGGCCGCAATCTCACCCGACTGATTCCCGTCTTCCAAGAATACGAAAAAATCAACCAGCTTTACCAGAAGCCCGGGCGCACTCGCACTGGTGCCGCAATTCGATTCACACAGGGCCATAATTGGTCCTTCGGCCACCTGCTCACGGACCTACTCGACGAAAAAGATGTCCCCCAACAGCGACGGGTCCTCGTAAACTGGGATGCGCATCGGGATCTCTCCTCACCGTTCGGACACCTTGCGGGGGAAATGTCGTTGCTGATGCAGTGGATGCAGATAGACCACGACCGTCTCCTTTGGTTGATCCGACATGCGAAGACACCCCAAGAGCTTGCAGAAGTGACGAGCATGATCAGCATTGCGGGCTGGATTCTTCCTCTGCTTTATTCGCGGCGCCTTGCCAGAGGAAACCGCTCTGAAATCGTTCTCGTCGTCCCCCGCGAAGCGATGGACACCTCCAATGAAGGTTACTGGCCCGATTATGGAACCCACTCGGTCGAAGTAGGGCAGACGCGCTTCGATCATCAACAGATTGATCGCCTACATCAATTGATCGATCAACACGAGTCACACCATGCGGCGCCGTATTCCGGTGATCAATCTGATACAGACGCACGGTTCTCGGTGCGGCAGCAGCTTGATGCGCATCAAAAGAATGCCCGCCTGAAAAGTTTGCAAAGCTTCAGCTTTAAGTCAAACCTCGGCACGCTCCACGACGCGATTTCAGAGATCGTGCACGAGCCCCACCATGTCACGGTGCATATCGTAGACCCTGACCATCCCGATTCCATACAGCGCCATCTTGCAGGTGCCCACATCTACTTGAGCGTCGATGTCGATTTTGCTGGAACAACACAACTGGGAGGATCTTATAGTACGTCCAACCCAAGCCCACACTATCCGTTGAACAGCACTCCGCAGGAAGAATCGCGACACCTGCAGTTGATTGAAAGATTCCAAGACTTTTACAATCGAAATGCCGAGAATATCGGTGGCGTGAGCGTGGCAAACTCTCCGGACTACACTGCGGCGGAAGAGAGACGACGGCCCGCCGCTAAAATTTTTGACATCCTCACTGTTGGTGCATCGGGAGAGCAGCCAAGCTGGCTCCTCGGTGAGTCCAACCGCTTGACTCCGCCGCAACTTCAGACGCACCCCGCACGGCCACTGCTGATTTCTTTAGCTGGGATCCTCGGCATTTCTGTCACCGGCGCACTTTTTTGGCACTATTCGCGCTGCAGTCGGATCAAAAACCATCGAACAGATACGGACGCTGATTCCCTGGGGGGCTGAAAACGATAGAGCCCCACGTTTCCATCAGGTTCTCTGTGGCCCGACTTGTTTAAAGCTTCTAGAATGGGGCAAGTACTGCCAGCAAACATCGACAACAAAGATTCATGAGATTGTTTTTGATTTTCTATCGTTATTGGCCCGCATTACTGCTCGCGATACCAATGGGCTGTCATTCGGAAAATGCAGCAGTGGAGCATTCGGCTGATGATTGGAAAACCTACAATTACAATGCTCTGGGAAGCCGGTACAACGCAGCTGAGAAAGACATTTCCGTCGAGAATGCAAAAGATCTCAAAATCAAGTGGCAGTTTCCTGCGAACCATTCACAACAAACGATCGGAGCCATTCATGCGACGCCGGTGGTTGTCAATGGCTACACATATTTTGGAACGGCAACTTATCCGATGTTCTACAAAATCACTCCCGATGGGAAAATACGTTGGCAATATGAACCCGGGAATGAAATAAGAAAGCGCCGAAGGCAATTAAGGGCAATCAGGGGCGTCGTTCCGCGAGACGGCATTTTCAGCTCTGCGCTCGTAACGGACAATTCGGTTTATTTCGGTGATATTGCGGGTGTCGCGTACTGCCTCGATCGACAGACTGGCAAAGAAAAATGGACCGTCGATTCGCGCGCCGAGGATTTCCCCGGGGCTCATGCATTCAATGTCATTATGGCGTCTCCGATTATCGCAGGCGACAAAATTATTTTTGCCGGTGGTGCGTTTGAGCATATGGCGCCATTAAAACCGGGATATGAATGTTGTACGGGAAGGGGCTTTGTGATGGCTCTCGATCCCCAAAGTGGAAAAATACTCTGGAAGTATGATGTGGGACCTGAGCCTGTTGAATTTGACGAGCCGCTCACAATAAAAACGCCTTTTGGTAATCGAACTTTTTATTACGGGCCTTCCACTAGCTCGGTATGGTCCACCCCGTCGTTCGATCCCGAAACCCAGACGGTCTTTTTCGGCACCGATGTACACAATTCTCCAAGGGAACCGAGTGAGGAAGACTCGCGTAATTACACACCCCATTCAGCAGCAGTGATCGCGCTCGACCTGGAGACCGGAAAAGAAAAGTGGGTTACCCAGACCAACAAGCACGACATCTGGAATTACACGATGCCCGCCTACGATGCAAACACGGGCTACAAAGATCAAGCAGTTGGCGACACACCAAAAATATTTTCCATCACGTTAGATGGTGCAGTAGTGCGCGTCGTGGGGGCAGGCGCGAAAAATGGCGGATTTTATTTGATGCGTATCGACAATGGAGACATCGTGGCCTCCACACCGATTTATACGGGGCCACCGGCGGAGAACCCAGAAATCGATCGGCGGACGCTTGCTCTGCCCAGCCCTATCGGAGGATTACAAACCGGATGCGCGACAGACGGGGAATCAATTTACACCAACGGCATCGACACGATATTCAAAGGAACACCAACTAAAAAAAGATTCGACCCTCCCACGGCAGGTCGTGTCACATCCATTTCAATGAATACTCGCTCCGAAAACTGGAGGCATGAACGACCCAAGGTGGATTGGGTCGGCGGCACCCAGGAAGAACCGCTATTCACCGATTGTGGTGACCCGGTCGCTTCGGGTATCGCGGTCGCCAATGGTTGTTTATTTTTTACCACCTTCACCAGTAATAAACTGGTCATCCTCAATGCAAAAACTGGAACGGTTCTCAAAGACATTTTTCTTGGGCCGGTGCTCTCGGGCCCTTCCGTTTCGCGCGGACGTGTTTTTGTAGGCACTGGAAATACAAAATTTATTGACCGTGACCTCGAGGCATACTTCCCCAAAAGCGATACCGGCACCCTCTATTCTTTTGGACTTCCTGGCAAAGACCAAATGGATGGAATGGGAAGCGGAAACGAATAAAGACTGTGGCGAACGAAGTGTCGCCGACTCATTAAGCGATTTCCAGATTTGTCTTTTACAGCTAGTTCAAAATAAAAATGTAATCGCTACCGCCTCCCTTTTATCACTCGGAGCGTAATAGGTTTGACATGCCCACTCAGGCCACCTATTTTGAAGACGATAAACCGCTACTGTCCCGCGGGGTGAGCCTTTCCGTGTCGTGATCGACCAGATGCGATACTCCCGATTTAATGCCTTATGACGATCTCCAAGTCTCAGTCGCTGTTGATGCTGAATGCTGTTGTTTTGACGGCTATCCTGGGGATACTCATTGCGGTTTTCTGGCGAGGAAATCAATCGCAAGAGACAACTTATCCGACCATCAGTGATTTTGCCCTCCTCGATCAGGAAGGAAAATTTCACAAGCTTTCCCGTTACGCCAACGACCGAGGCGTCGTTTTATACGTTTATGGCGTAGGTTGCCCGATTGCCCGCAATCATTTGCCCGCTCTGAAAAGACTTCGGGAAAAGTACATGAAACAGGGTATCGAATTTTTATTGCTCGACTGCAACCCACAAGATGATCGAGAGACCCTTCAACAAGATGCTCAGGAACGAAACATCGACATTCCCATCTTAAGAGACGAGGGACAGCTTGTGATGGAAATGATGGGGATCAAGCGAACTTGCGAAACGTTTTTAATCGACCCCAAAAAAAGACGTGTTATTTTTCATGGTCCTGTCGATGATAGACTTGGTTATGAAAGTCAGAAAAAAGACGCGACTCATCATTATCTTCAAGATGCGATCGACTCTTATTTATCGGGCGACGCGGTGAAGAATCCCGATGCGGAAATCCGAGGCTGCCTTATCAGCAAGATCTCTGACGCTGCTCAAAACCCAACAACTCCGGATTATACGAAGGACGTAGCGCCAATCCTTGAGAAGCGATGCTTCAACTGTCACAGCACAGGCGGGACGGCTCCTTGGGCACTGGAGAGCTATGAAGACGTTTTAGGCTGGCGTGCGATGATCCGCGAGGTGATTCTGACAAAACGGATGCCGCCGCGTCAGCCAGACATGCATTATCTCCCCTTTTCGGAGACGCATGGAATCTTTCCCGAAGAGGCAAGCACCCTTGTACGATGGCTCGATGCGGGCGCACCCCGAGGCGAGGGGAAGGACCCACTAGCCACCGCCAAAATAACAAGTGATAGAAGAATCGATGTTGAGAATGCTCAAATAAAAATTGATCTTCCTCCACAAAAGATCCCCCCGACTGGAGAAGTCGCGTACCGCACTAATGCATTGAAACTTCAATTACAAAAAGATGCCTGGGTGCGTGCGGGAAAGATTCAACCGACTGAACCGGAAGTACTGCACCATGCGTTTTGCAGAACTTCGCCGGTCGAGGGAGACAACTTAAATAACATTGGTTTTTCTAAACGAGGCATTTCAAACAAATGGCGAAGCTCAAACGTTGCGGCCTATGTCCCCGGAATGACGTCATTTGAATTCCCCACCGATACCGGAATGAAAATACCTCGTGAATGTGTGCTGGTGTTTCTTTACCACTACACCACGATCGGAAAATCGGTGACGGACCGCCCCAAGCTTGGAGTTTTTCTGCACGACAAACCTCCTCTATTTGAACTTGAAATGGAGACGATCGAACGCCGCAATTTTACAATCCCACCGGGGGAGTCCGAATATCAGGTGGAGGACGACTATACAACCGACGAAGACATACTCATTTTTGGGATCGCCCCGCATATGCACTATCGCGGGTCAAGTTTCTGCTGCAAGATCATTCCGCCGGAAGGGAAAGAAAAAACAATCTTTTCGATGCCCAACTACCGAATGACCTGGCAGGGGATTTATTGGTTTAAGGAACCACTTGCGATTTCGAAAGGCACAAACATTATTTGCACTGGGATTTTCGACAACTCGAGCACGAATGAATTGAATCCTGATTCCTCAGAGACCGTGGTGTATGGCCAGCAATCTTGGAGGGAAATGTTTGAGGGATGGCTTCTCTACAGCAAGCGCACTGAAAAGAATTCTGAACAATTTGACAAATTGTTTCGTGAAAGCCTATTGAAACAAAATGACTTGGGTTCCGGACAGATACCAACCGGAACGCATGAGGAATAAACCGGCCATCGCGCCGCAAAACCTCCGGGGCTTCCTCCCGAGGGCACCATGAAAGAAAACCTTTTGCCTCTATGGAAAAAAATAGTATTTTCCTTGCTTATTTTTTTAGTCGTCGCCGCACTCTTATACTTTCCCGCCGAAGTTATCTTTCGCATCGCGCACCGAATACCACTTTTTTCTGATCAGCTCAACTCAGACGATCGTGGCGTATTAGCTGATGACGATACCACGGCGATGGATTTTAATTCTGTCCACTACTATGAAATCTTCAGGAAGTCTGATAATCCGGTGCTGTTCTATGAGCCCATACCGGGATTTTCCAAAGGGGCTGTCCAAATCAATGCGCATGGATTTCGGGATCGCGAATATGATCTTGCCAAACCTCGCGATACAACCCGTATTGTCGTACTTGGAGATTCCGTCATCTGGGGGCATGGCATTGTATTGGCAGATACTTTCGCAAAACAATTAGAAGACTTGCTCAACGATCGCCTGGATGGCAAATACGAAGTACTCAATTTTGGCGTATCGGGTTATTCACTTCAGCAAGAAGTGGAGCAATACATTGATCGCGCGAGTCGCTTTCAGCCCGATATTGCCATCCTTGGGCTTTGCATTAACGATTCTCTTTACAGCTCCGAAGAGGGAGATTTCTTCACTGCCCAAAATGGAGGTCTATTCTCAAAGTCGTATCTTTTGGACAGCCTTGGCGTGAAAATTGACCAGGTGCTTCACCAATACTTTGGAGTTCCGCAAAGTTATCTCGAACACATCGTGGATGTCCCGGCTCAAATGAATCGATTAAAACAGGCGTCCGAAGGAGTGCCGTGGCTGGTGTTGATGTTTCCTCGGCTTGATGACTTGGGAAATTACCGCTCGCTGCCGGAACATACGATTTTGACTCAACCGGCGCGAAACCTGGGTTTTTCGGTGCGCGATCTGCTGGCCGATTACCGGAAATATTCTTCCGAATCGATCAGCATCGACCCGATCCACCCCAATCGTCGGGGAAACACCATCGCTGCCGAGGCTGCCTACGACGCGCTGCTACAAAACGGTATGATTCGCTTCAAACCTGAAAATCATGTATTAAAATAATAAGCTGACGACTTCATCGCTCTGATCATCGGAAACATCTGGAAGGGGTCACTGAATGAGCAAGGAACCTAGAAAATCGGCATGGGGGTCACCTTTTGGTCCTGTGATTTACCAATCGACCATTTCGGACGAATTGCATAAGCTGATGTTGACCGAAGCCTTGAGACTTCAGGAAAAAAAAGAGAATGACTATCGTCAGAATTTAGCCGGCAACATCGAAGAAGAATACGCCTACAGTGATGCGGTTCGCGATCAATGCACTGAAGAGATTCTGTACCTTTGCTCAGACTACACCGAGAAGATCGGATCTCAGGGGGCACTCATTCAGCCATGGACTACATCCATTCCCCAGCCAGAACTTGAACTGCCGCAGCTTTGGGTAAATTTCCAGAAGGCCGGGGAATGGAATCCGCCACATTGTCACTCGGGACTCTTTTCTTTTGTGACCTATTTGCAGGTCCCACCTGAAATCGGACAAGAAAAAGACCAAGAACATCAGAAAAATTCGTTTCCGTCCGCTGGCCGTTTACAATTCGATTACGGGGAGCACATTCCTTTTACGAATGTGAATCATCAAATGCTACCCAAGGAAAAAATGATCGTCTTTTTTCCGGCGAGACTGAGGCATTACGTCTACCCGTTTAAATCGGCGGTGACGCGAATTTCCGTCTCTGGAAACGTCTTTTCGAACAAAACGAACTGGCAAAATTACTAAGTATCGTGAACGCGACCGCTGCCATCGAGACGAATAAGAACGCACACTGGATCCGCTCACCGTGGTGGGATGGATTCTGGATGTTTTTTGGACTTTGGGGGCCGATTCTCATCCTTCTCGCCTACTTTGGTGCTGGCGAGATTTGGAACATTCGCGAAACATTGGTCCAACTCATAGGCATCGAGGGACCACTCGTCTTTCTCTATGTTGTCCTCGGAGTTTGGCACCGGATGACTTCGACCTATGCCGTTCTCGGCACGCCCATTCTTCGCGATGAAGTTCGCAAAAACAAAAAAAAATACCTTTTCATCCCCCTCGCAATTCTCATCGGTTGCGTGCTCTTGGCACAAGCGTTTGTATTCCATTCCGCTTTTTCCTTCATGCAATCAACGTACGGTCAACTCTGGGCATTTTTTCTGCTCGCTTACGTGATGATTCTCTGGGAGCGGTGGCACTTTTGCGCGCAAGAGTTCGGGGTGCTTTCGATCTATCGCATAAGAGCAAACCAATTCTCTCCAGCCGACCGAAAGTTCGACCGGGCGTATACTATTGTGCTGATGCTCATCGTCAACATGGTCCTCTTTTTTTATGCCGGATTTAAAAACGAGCAGATTCTTTTTTATGGAACCGGCCTGAATGCCTATCCGGAACGTCTACTCGATAATGTGGCTCTAATCGCCTTTCTCGTCGGAATGATTTTCATGCTGACTGCGCTGACGCGCGAGTGGATGCGGCAGGAGCCATCATTCCCGAAAGCTGCATTTTATTTTTTGATCGGCAGTCATACGATGCTGATTTACTTTTGCCCCGAAGCATTTCTTCTATTCTTTTTTTCCTACATCATTCATCATTGGATGGTGGCGATCGGGCTGTTCAATCGCATTACGATGAATTCCTATACCGACATTTCTGCTGCACAACGAATCGGTAAATACTGTATTCGCGTCGGCCCCATCGTTGGCTTGTGCGTACTCTGGTATTTTTATTTTTCGCATCGGTCCAGCCTCGACCTGGCGGGAAGTTTACCCAAACCGGAGGACGCCATCACCCTGTTTGCAGATATCGCGACACCCACTAAGTTTTTTTGGGGGATTATTATCGGGCTCTTTTTCGCCTTCAATTTTCTCCACTATTACTACGATCGCTGTTTTTATAGTTTTCGAGACCCGGCAATTCGCGAGCGGGTGGGGCCACTCCTGTTTGACTCCAGTCACATGGACAAGCCCCGGCAGGCCGACTGATGACCGAGGCGGTTGCGTCAGATAGACTGCAACTATGAGTGAGGCGGAATAGATTTACACCTTTCGCCTCTCAATTAACATTTCTAATCACAGAATGTCGCACGGGGACCACATGGCGAGCGAAGGCCCATCGCTGGAGTCTGTAAAAGGGTGCATCGCTGATGGCGATCTTGAGGGCGCAGAAGCATTATTGCTTGAGCTTCTGCATGAGGACTCCACCGCACCCAACGTACTTCACACTCTCGCCAAACTCTATTCGCGCATGCGGCGATTGGATGAATCGATCAGCGTCTTCAAACAGCTTGTGACTTTAGTGCCCGACAAAGCAGTACCGTACTTTGAACTGGGAAATGCCTGCCTTGCAAAAGACCGAATAGACGACGCAATCCGAGCATTTCGGCAGGGGCTAGCGCTCGATCGGAGCAAACCGCAGGCCCACAACAACCTCGGAATTGCTTTGAAGCGGCAGGGTGCGATCCAAGAGGCCGAGGCTTCATTTCGTGCCGCGATTGACATCGCACCTCAACTCGCGTTGCCGCATCGGAATTTGGGTGAACTGAGTCGCATAAGGGGAGATCGGCGACAAGCTCTACAGCACTTCGAGGATGCGATCCGCATCGATCCCAACGATGCCGAATCGCACAACGGACTCGGCATCACCGCTGCCTCGCTTGCCTCCGAAGAAAAAGCCATTTTGCATTTTCGAAAAGCGATTGAATTGAGTGGAACCCATCGCGAGGCGGAAAATAATCTTGCCATTTTGCTTTCTGCGACAGGGCAAACTAGTGAAGCCGTTAAAATCTTTAAGAATATTATTGAGCACAATCCTGACTTTGTCACAGCTCGAATCAATTTGGGATCGATTTGG
>JAQWPY010000207.1 GCA_029245145.1 Pirellulales bacterium
TGCTTTTAATTTTGATGGTGGGTCGCCTGAAAAGCTGACGATTGGTGCTACGGGAGGATATCGGATGCAAATTCGGGTGAAAGGTATCGCAAGTCATGCCGGTGGTGCGCCGGAAAAAGGGGTGAGTGCAGTTGCGATTGCAGCGATTGCAATTGCAGATCTCCAAAAGCGTGGGTGGCACGGGGAAATCATCCGTGGCCGGCAACGGGGGACAAGCAATATCGGCGTGATTGAGGGTGGGACGGCGACGAATGTCGTCGCGGATACTGTCGAATTAAAGGCAGAGGCACGAAGCTACAGCAGCAGCTTTCGCAACAAGATCGTCAAGGAAATAAAACAAGCGTTCCAGCGGGCCGCAAAGCAGGTTGTCAACAATGTGGGAAGAAAAGGGACCGTCGAATTTGCGGGGCAGACGGACTACGAATCTTTTCGACTCTTAACCAGCCAGCCCTGCGTGAAGATTGCCGAAGCGACCGTGCGCCGTTTCGGAGGAGAGCCAGTCCGTTTTTTCAGTGCCGGAGGGCTCGATGCCAATTGGTTGACTGCCCGCGGTATTCCTACGGTGACTCTCGGTTGCGGGCAACTGAATCAGCATACCTGCCGGGAAGAATTAGATCTGTCCTGGTTTCATAAAGCGTGTAGAATTGCGATGCAGCTTGCGACGCAGTCATGCTAATTTTAATTTGCTCCCTACAGCAAGGTGCTGCAGCGATGAAACTCGAAGACGATTTGTGTCTCTGCTTTCACGTTTCGAAGCGGAAGGTCATCAATTTTATTCGCAACGAAAAGCCAGTGGCGGCCAGTCAGTTGAGCAACTGTTTTGGTGCGGGTAGTGGATGCGGATGGTGTCGCAAATATCTGACAACGCTATTCGAGCAAATATCCGCGCAACAAGATCACAGTGATGAGGGTGGTGCTATGTCGACCGACTTGGGTTGCGGCGAGGAAAGCGCCGAAGCGTATGCAGAGATGCGGCAGGACTATTTGCGAAAAGGGCGCGGTAAGCCGCGCCCCGGCGCCTCCTAGTTTTCACTCGAGAGGCTCGCGACCAGAACGTGGCGGCCGAAGGGATGCTGCGGGTCATCCTCTTCTGTGGGGGTGTCTGGCAGGTCGGTCTGTCATGGAGTAGGATAATTAGCCTTCTGGCGAGAGACCCCCCACCGGTGGGCGGGTCCAGGGTGCACGGATGCCGCGAATTGCCACTCTTTCAAACGAAAACACCGCTTTTGGGCAACAGAAATGGCACGCAAGGTAACGACCAAAAAGAAGCAGGCGAGTACTGCAGGGACCAAAAAGAAAAAGGCGGCGACCGCAAAGGCCAGTACATCGAAAAAGGCGACCCCCAAAAAGACGGTAAAGAAGAAGGCGCCGGCCAAAAAGAAGGCGACGAAAAAGGCGGAAAAAAAGGTAGAAAAAAAGGCGGAAAAAGCTCCGAAAAAGAAGCGGGCAACCCGGAAAAAAGTCGTTGCGGAAGTTCGTCTCAAAGCGTATTGGGGGGTATTCAATCAATCTTTGAAACGTGTCGCTCTCTACGAGTACAATCAGAGAAGGCAGGCTGACAAGCGTGCTGAGGAATTGACGGGGAAAAATAGCTCGCCCCATTTTGTCCAGTTGGTCAAAGAAGTGATTGAGCCGGAGTAGGTCTGGTTTTCTCCGCTCTGCTGCGAGTTCACTTTCATCCCCGTTTCTCCTTTCGATAAAGTTGTTGCTGGATTTCCGTTGATGGTAAGATCCAGGGGCAATCCAGTGCGGTTTTTGCCTCTCACCGATAAAGACGCATGAAGTTCAAAGACGGTCGAACGGTCGGCATCGATCTGGGCACGACCTTTTCCACGCTCGCCTATCTCGACGAAGAGGGTGCCCCCATTCCCTTTGCTAACGAGGATGGGGATCAGGAAATCCCAAGTTTGGTTCTTTTGGCCGACAGTGGACATGTTGTTATCGGTCCAAATCGCATGCGCGCAGCAATGGAAGACCCGAGCCATGTTGTTGAGCGGATCAAGCGGCACATGGGAGAAACGGAAGAAGAATATAAAAAAACATTTGACGGAAGAGAGATCACTCCCGAATTTTTATCCGCACTAATTTTAAAAAAGTTGAAGCAAGATGCCGAAAAGCAACTGGGGAAAATCGGTAATGCGGTCATCACCGTTCCCTACTATTTCAACGACCTTCGTCGAAAGGCAACTCAAGATGCCGGCAAGATCGCCGGCATTAACGTGATTGACATCATTAACGAACCCACGGCGGCTACACTGACATATGCGTGGAAAGATAACGCATTGGGTGGGTCGTCGGATGCAGAGCGGCAGCGGTATGCTCTGGTTTATGATTTGGGTGGAGGAACTTTTGATGTTACGGTTGTGAGTTGCACCGAAAGCCATTTTCGTGTCTTGGCCACGGATGGGGATGTGATGCTGGGCGGTGTTGACTGGAGCGATCGTCTGCTTGACCACGTGGCCGACCAATTTCAGCAGGAACACGACGTTGATTTTCGCACCTCCGCCGCTTCTGTGCAGATGATTCGCTACGAGTGCGATCAGGCAAAAATTCGACTCAGCGAATCTGCAGAAACTGAGATTGCCTGCCGGCACGCGGGAAAAAGCTTGACCGTTTCGGTAACCCGAAATCAGTTTGAAGACATGACGGCCGATCTTACGCAGCGGACCATTGATACAGCTCAAGGTGTTCTCGAACAGGCAAAAGTATCTGCCGATCGGCTTGATTGCCTTGTGATGGTCGGTGGCTCGAGTCAGATTCCGGTGGTGCAGAACCGTCTGGTCGAAGCGTTCGGAAAAACGCCCTTTGAGGGTGTATCGCCCTTCACTGCCGTTGCTCAGGGTGCGGCGATTCATGCCGCGATACTTGAGGCAAAGCATCGGCCAGAGCAGACAATCATGGGCGAGGGGTTACGCAAAATGCTGAGTTCAGTAAGACAAACCAACGTCAATTCGCACGGGTTGGGAATCGTGGCGAGGAATCCGAAAACGGACAAGCCATGCAATTACGTGATGATTCCGCGCAATACAAAATTGCCTGCGGAGAAAACGCAGAAGTTTAAAACTAACAAAGCAGGGCAGCGGCGAGTCCATGTCAAGGTCCTTCAAGGTGAAGCGCCCGATCCAGCGGCGTGTGTGCAGATTGGAGATTGCCGAGTGACCGATTTGCCGGAAAATTTACCGCAGGGGTCTCCCGTGCAGGTGGTTTATCGCTTTGATGAGTCGGGACGAATCAGCGTGGAAGCGGAGGAAAAAACGGGTGGTCGGTCCGCGAAGACGGAGATTGATCGCCACGGGGCCCTCGACGAAGCAAAGATCGATGTTCTCAGTGATTTAGCGCGAACCTACCGCGTCGAGTAGAGAGTCCGTTGCCGCCGGGATAATCTGTCTACGGCCTCTTTTATTCTGCGGTCCCAACGTGTCCCAAGGATCAACCTTCCGATCATTCCCGTCGAGAGTGAGGAAGGTTAGAAGAACACGCTTTATGCACCATTTTTTACGTCTTTTCATCGTCCCCGCGTGCGGGATAATCTAGGCAGGGAGCGACAGCCTTTGGATGGTCGTCGAGTCGTACTCCACGTGGCTTCACGCAGAATTTGATTGTCATGGATTCAGATCAGTCTCCGGATGTCTATCGTGATTGGCTCGGTATTCAGGATACCGAGCGACCGCTCGATTACTATCAGCTGCTCCGCTTGAAAAAATTCGAAGATGATCAGGATAGGATCCAGCGTCATTATCGAAAGATGCATAAGCACGCCCGTAAGTTTGCCACGGGCGAATTTACAGAGGAATCGCAGAATTTACTCAACGAACTGGCGCGGGCGATGCTTTGCCTGACCGATTTAAGTCGAAAGACGGAATATGATGAGTCTTGTGGAAGAAGAAAGACCGCAGGCAGAGCCAAGAGGAAACTGCAGGATATCCTGATCAAAAAAGGCTTGCTGAGTACCGAACAGCTAAAGATTGCGCAGCAGTATTCCGAAGCCGTTGGATTGCCTCTCCGCGACGCGATCTGTCAAAAAGGCTTCGTGCCTCATGTCGATGTCACGCGCGCCTACGCGCAGTCCGAGGGACTATCGTTTCTCGACTTGAATGACGTGGAGATCGACAAAGACTTGCTGCCTAAGATTTCCGTAGTCACTGCAAGAACGCATTCGATCGTCCCGGTCATGATTGAAAATCAGCAATTGTTGCTCGCCTCGCCTAATCGGATCGATTTACAATTGGAGGAAAATATCAGGCTGGGCCTCGGCATGCAGGTGCGGATGGTACTGTGTACGAGTAATGACATTCACCGCGTTATCACCGAGCATTATTCGCGCGAGCAAGCAGAGGCAGAACTTGTACAAAAGAGCGACGCAACTTCGGAGGCAGTAGAACCACAGGGTCTTGCAAAAACTTGGGACAAGCTGAAGAAGTGGGTTGAAAAGCACAATAAAAAATAGCGCATCCAAGCAAAACCTTGCAAAGACGCGTTGGCCTCCGCATCGCACGTTCGCTGCGGCATGCGATTGAATGATGCACGTTGCGGTAGCAGAGGTGACCGATCGCCAGCGGTGCTAGCGTTTGCGGTTCGTGTCTGCCTTCGGTAATGCACTTATGCGTTTGTCTCTCATCAGCTGGCGGATTCAAATCAACACGACCGGTTTACCGCTTCTCGCGGCGCGCAAAAAACTGGTCTTTACTTTGAGCAGTCCTCTCGCCACAATGCCGCGACCGTACGGGCCCCGAAGGGCTCGTTTGCAGTCGATTTCGGGGCACCGAAGTCATCGGTTGAGAGCGGGTCATGGATGACCGTTTTGAGTAAGCAAGGAGTGCTGGTCGTGAAAAACCGAATCTTAAAAAGTGTATCGGGCATGCGAGCCCTTTTGTTCGTCGCAGTCGTCTCTACTTTGGTTGCACCGCAGCAGGTAGATGCTCAGAATGGCGCACCGGTCCAAAGTCGTGTGGCCGTTATCGACATCAAGTACATTCTCGAAAATCACAATCGCTTTAAACAAGCGATGGAAGGCCTGAAGAAACAGTTTGATCAGGCGGGCGAGCAACTGAAGGCGGAACGCATCAGCATTCAAGAGATGGAGATGAAGCTGCGCGAATTAAAGCCCGCAACACCCGACTACAATCAACTGGATGAAGAGGTGAACCGGGCAAAGGCGGAATGGACCCTCAAGGCAAATAGGCAAAAGAAAGAGATTCGTAAGAACGAGTCACAGATTTTGTGGAACGTGTATTACGAGGTAAAAACCGAAACCAAGCGCTACTGCGAGCAAAACAGAATCGATCTCGTGATTTCGTTCAATGGCGAACCGGTCGATCCTCAGCAACCGCAGCAAGTCGTCCGCGGGGTCAGTAAACCGATCGTCTACAATCATCCCGGGATTGATATTACCCCCCACGTTCTTGCCAGTTTGAATAATCAACAGCGCGCCGCTGGAGGGCTGGCTCAGCCGCCGAACATAGGAGTTCCGGCACAGAAGTAGATTTTTCTCAAGCGCGTTTTCGTCTGCATTGGATGCGGACGTTCTTGGCGTGATCGACGCATGACTGCAGGGAGGCAGGGATGTCGACAGTCGCTGGTCAATCGGAAGACCCACATATAGCATCTTCGGGTGCCTGTAAAAATCTTGCTACGCTTCAATAAGCGACGGTTGCCGGTGTGGCGGTCGTTGAGGGCTTTGGTTACTGGAGCGGAAAAGATGTCCGGATCGAATTTCATCCCGCGGAGGTGAATTCCGGATATTTCTTTGTTCGAGACGATCTCGTCGTCCCAGTGCGTATTCCTGCCTCCGTCAACCATCGTGTGGAAACCCCCCGCCGAACGACGCTCGTTCACGAGGGATCACAAGTTGAGATGGTGGAGCATGTTCTTGCGGCACTCAGTGGAGTGGGTATCACAAATTGTGAAATACGCGTCAATCAAAGTGAGATGCCTGGTTGCGATGGCTCTGCGAAGGCATTCGTCGAAGCAATCGATAGGGCAGGGATTGAATTGCAAAACGAACTCCAACCCCGATTGATCGTACGGGAACCGATCCGTGTCGGAGACGATGAACACTGGATTGAGGTGAGGCCGAGTCATGATGATTCCACGTCATTTCGCTATCGGCTCGATTACACTGATTCCTCGATTGCAATCGGCCGACAGACGGTCGAATTCTTAATCGATCCCACCGTCTTCCGTCGAGAGATTGCATGCTGCAGAACCTTTATGCTGGAGCAGGAGGCACAGTGGTTGCTTTCCCAAGGAATGGGAACACGGGTAAGCCCTCAAGATGTTCTAGTCTTCGATCAGGACGGACCGAAAGAGAACACGCTTCTCTTTCAAGACGAATGTGCTCGACATAAGGTGTTGGACATGGTTGGCGATTTTGCCCTGGCTGGATGTCGAATCGTGGGAAAGGTGATCGCTCACCGTACGGGTCACCGCCTGAATGCGGAATTTGTCCGCGCCTTGTTGACTGAAGAAAAAATCGAATCCCATCATCGGAGAGTCGGTTAACTTTTTTAGCGAACTAATCAATGTACTTAATCGTTTTATCAGAGTGACGTCTTATCCCTCCTCGATCGAAAACCCCATGACTACGTTTATAGCAGAACAAGCCTCAGTAGATCCGCGTGCTGAAATCGATCAAGATGTCGAAATCGGCCCATTTTGTATTGTTGGTCCTGGCGCCAAAATCGGACGTGGCACACATCTTGTAGGCAATGTAACGATTATGGGGCAAGTCACCATCGGTTTCCATAATCACGTCTACCCTGGAACCGTCATCGGTGGAGAGCCACAGGATGCAAGTTACCAGGGCAGCGATACCAGAGTCATTATTGGTGATCACAATCTGATTCGAGAAGGAGTGACGATCAATCGAGGCTCCGAAAAAGAAGAGGGTGTCACGCGCATTGGGAACCATAATTTTTTCATGGCGAATGCGCATGTTGCGCACGATTGCTATTTGGGAAGTCATGTCGTGCTTGCCAACTCAGTTTTGCTCGGCGGGCATGTACGTGTGGACGACTATGCCTCGCTTTCGGGGTGCGCTTGCGTTCACCATTTTGTCACAATCGGACAATATGCGTTCATCGGCGGCTTGAGTCGCGTCATCCACGATGTTCCGCCTTACATGCTGATTGATGGTCAGCCGGCTCGCCCACGATGCATCAATGTCGTGGGCCTTAAACGCAATTCTTTTTCAGGGAAATCGATCACTTGTATATCGGAAGCGCATCGATTGATCTACCGAACGAAAGTGGGATTAGAAGAAGCGCAAAAGCGACTGCAAGCCAATGATCAATGTACGGTTGAGGTAGTAAATTTGCTCGATTTCGTACAGCAACAGCAGGATGGAGAGCATGGGCGGGCGCGCGATGGACGGCGGGCCGCATAACGATTGTGTTGACGGAATCTTTTCACTGAATACCTGTGACATGAGATGACACAAAAAATAAAGATCGCCGTTGTCGGAGCAGGTCATTTGGGGAGATTTCACGCAAGGCTACTCGCGAAACACCCCGCATATGACCTTAAAGCAATTGTTGATCCATCGGTTACTGCGCGCGAATCGGTTGCCCAAGAGGTGAGTGTGCGAAGCTATGACTCATGTGAGACTCTTCTCGCACACGAGGAGTTTCAGGCAGCAGTTATCGCAAGTCCGACAAAATATCACTTTGCCCTTGCAGAGTCGCTGATTCAGTCGGGTAAGCACCTGCTTGTCGAAAAACCACTGGCGTCCGACCTGTCGCAAGCGGAGGCAATCGTCGCTGCGGCAAGTGCAAAAAAGTGTGTGCTGCAGGTGGGGCATATTGAGCGTTTCAATCCCGCGCTAGGCAAAGTGTATCGGGAAGTCACACAACCGACCTACATCGATGCCAAACGCATGGGTGGGTACTCGTTTCGTTCAACCGATATAGGTGTGGTCTTTGATCTGATGATTCACGATGTGGACGTCGTGCTGAGCATCCTCAAGTCGAAGCCGACAAACATCGAAGCGGTGGGCGTTTGCGTGATGGGACCGCAGGAAGACATCGCTACCGCCAGAATGCGTTTTGAGGGGGGGTGCATCGTCAACCTCACGGCATCCCGCGTTAGTGAAGAAGTTGAACGAAAAATGCATATTTGGACTCCTCAATGTTTTGTCGAGGTGGATTATGCAGCAGGGCACACGCGATGGACGCGACCTGCGGATGCAATGAAGTTGCAACAACAAAAAAATGCCGAGCAGCTTTCCTGGGAAGAGAAGCGCGAGGCGCAAGGCCGTTTTTTTGATGAATGGCTAAAGACGGAGCAGGTGGATGTAGAGTCGAGAAACGCGTTGGAAGATGAATTGACTGATTTTGCCAGCGCCATCAATACGGGAACCCGGGTGCAAGTCGATGGTGCTGCCGGACGCGACGCAGTCGCGGTATGCGAACAGATTCTGGAGAATATGACGCAGGTGCGTTGGGAAGCCGCCACCACCGCGTCCCTTCCGCGCCCACAGGCAGCAGAACAACGGCGAGCAGGTTGATTTGCAGGGACCGTATGGCCCCATACATCGCCAGAATGACCCAGGGATTTACTGGTTAAAGAGCGAGGACTCTTTAGCGGGATCGGAAGATTCTAAAGGACCTTCGGTTTTTTTCTCCCTCAGTTCCGAACTCTCGGATCGATTGCCCGGAGTTTCCCGACCACCATCGCTCTCACCAAGCTCCAATTTTCCGAGGTTGGCATTTCTTGCCGCTGAGAGCACTTCGGAAGTGATGTTGGCAGCACTTGCTGTGAAGAGAACGCTTTCTGCTCGATCAGAAATGACAATATTGATGCCTTTTTTTGTTGCCACTTGATCGACCGGCTTCTTTATTTTTGTTCGTATCTGCTGTACGAGGTTCGCTCGCATACGAGCAAAATCTTGACGGGCGCGATTTTGCGATTGCAGTACTAATTGCCGGGCCTGCGATTGTAGAATTGCTAATTCGCGCTTCTGCTCGTCATCAGGAAATTCGCCAACTGCTTCCAGTTTCTCGTTTATTGCTGCCTGTCCTGTGGCGTCAAGTTTGCGAATTTCGTTTCCGAGTAATGTCTGTTGCCTGGTCAAAATCTGGTTGAGTTGATCAATGTATCCAAGTTCATTGGCGATTTTGTCCAAATCGCAGACCGCAATTTGGATGGAGGCCGGTTCCGCTGCGACTACCGCTGGTGGCGCCGAATCTTTTTCACAGCCAACAAGGACCGAGAGGCAGATCACGAGATAACACATGGCACAACGAGATGAGCTGAGCATGGAGGACCCCTTCAATACAGCAAAAAGCTTTCATTCCGCAGACGATTTCACCCCAGCAAATATCGCGGTAACGAAAATTGATTGTAATTCAAGATTTACCTCACGCAAGGTCCCGATCATCGAAGAGCGTCAGTGCAAAGAGCATTGCAATCGTGATATAGATAAGAGAATAGACACCTACCCACGCGATGTATGTGAGGGGAACCTGTTGCCCCGAAACGATTGCACCGTAGATGTTGAAGTACTCGAGTACCGGTAGCACGGTTGCAAAGAGTTGACCCATAAACTGTACGATCGCAAATTCTCCCACAGATGATTGCACGAACAGTGGAAGGAGATGACCGACGACGTAAATTCCCATGCAAATAATTAGGTTGGCAAGGATGGAAAGTCGAGTTGAAATTGCCACGCTGATCGAAGCAAGCACGACAGTTTCCATAAATTTGAGAATCAACCCGGGCACCGCAAGCGAAATTTCCCGGCAACTGTCTTGCCAGGTAATATAGAAATTAGCCGATTCCCGTGCATCGTAGGGAACCTTGAAAGAGATACAGACCACAAAAAAGATACCCAGTATCACGAAAAACAGGGCAATGGCACTCACGATCCCGGCAAACTTGCCCACGATAAATTGCGACCTGCCAATCGGCTTGGAGAGTACGGTGAGCGCAGTTCGCCCCTCAATCTCATCTGCAACAGAAATACTTGAAGTCCAGATAGCGACAAAAATAGCAAGTAGCATAACAACCTGAAGGCAGGCTTCCTTATACATTTTTATGTCATCGCCAAATGTGTAATAGGGAATAACAATAAAAAGAAGGAGCAAGCAGCAACCCAATATCGTCGCGATCAAAAAAAGCGGTTGACTTACTGCTTCCTTTCCCGTCGTGAGGGCGATGGCCGCGATTCGCGGGAACAGCAGTTGTATGAGGAGGTAGAAGACGACAAGGGAAAAAATCCCTGCTGCGGTATAGAGGATTAATTCTGATTCAGGCACGGTTGCTGTCGTCGTATACTCAATCTCAAGTTCCGCAGGCTGTGCCGCGTTATTCTCCACGAAAAGCGATTCAAGCCGCTTGAGTAAAGGCCCGGCTGCGTCATTTGTGCGAACCCACTTGAAGGGGTGTTCCGGTCGCACTTCAAAACGTTCATGTTTTTCCAGGCTTGCTTCAAGCGGTGGCAGATTAATTCCGATATTGAGCGTTTGTGGTGAACTTACGGTGAGCGACTTTAACTCCCCGGCCGGGATTTCCAGCGGTATTTTCTGTGCTGCGGCCTGGCCATCGATCGCGACTTCCAGCGAGCGGTCGCCCGCATAGGGGAGTCGCAAGAGTGAAAGCATCGCGTCCTGCTTGCGATCGAAGAGTCGTCCACCGAGATTGTCCGTCAAGGTGATTGCGCCAGCAACAAGACTCAATAGAAGTGCAACGACTAACAGCGGAAAAACGATGCTTTCCCGAAGCAAACTGCGCATTTCGGCAGCCGTGCGGCGATGAATCACGGTGAGGACCAACAGCAGCAAGGCAAGGCTTATCAATCCCGCAAATGCACCCACGCCAATCAACCAGAGAGGTTTGATTCCTAATTCAAAAGCTTGCGTCACGAGATGAGAGTTCCTCTGAACATTAGATGGAAAGTCGACAAAATGACGAGCCAATCAGTTCAATAGCGAATGCTGAAATTCGAAAACATTCCAGATGTATTGACCTCGGTAATTTGGATGTCCGAAATATGGCGTGACCAGAAATCAGCTACTTTCTGCAGTAAGTGATCGACCTCGTCTCCCTCGACCACTAATCTTACTTTGCCGTTGTCGAGATTTTGTACGTATCCTCGTAGTTCGCTTCCCGAAGCCAGCGAGCAAACACTCTGGCGAAAACCGACACCTTGCACGCGACCCGAATACAAAGCTTCTTTTCCCATTATCCGATCGTTGGATCCCCTGTCATTTTCGTGCCGAGGAAAAGAAAGTGCGCAGGCGGTTTATTTATCCAGTTGCAGTAAGACCGGTCAGTATATCGCTCGCGGCGATGTTTGGGGAGCCGATGGAGAGGAAAAATTTAGCGTACCGCTCGCGCCAGATCACTGTAGATTGTCTGCGCGGATTGACGGCCTGGGGGAGAAACCGACAACACGAAAGACAAAGGGACAATATGTCACGCTCACGCCCGCATTCCACGACGCGAATAGAGCAGTTGCACAAGCTGTGCATCGCTGGTCACTTCCATTTTGCTCAAAAGACGAGCACGATGTTTAGCGGCCGTCTGCAATCCGATGCCAAAGGCGGACGCGATTTGTTTGATCGATAGACCCTTGAGTACGAGTGCCATCGTTTCTCTCTCTCGACGAGTCAGCTGAGCGGCTCTCTTTCGCAATCCATCGCGTTCCGATTTTTTTTGACGCACCTCTTGAGATTTTCTGATCCCGAGTCGTACCGAATCGACAAGAGATTGAGCGGAGAGGGGCTTCTCAAGAAAATCGACAGCACCTGATCGAATCCCACGAACCACATCGTGGGCCGATGGGCGATCGGCGTAGAAAATGAGTGAAATGTCGGTCTCATTCGGTTCAGAAAAATTCGAAGATAGAGAGTTCGACAGATCGGCTGATTCTGCAATCTGATCCAACGTCGCAGGATGGAGCAGATTGTAATTTGCAACCAGACAGACGGACTCGTCAGGGGAGTACGCGTAATGAAACTGTTCCCAACTGTCGTGCCCCGCAGTCTGCATCTTGTCTGCAGTTAACATCTTCGCGATTAACGATTTTTGGAGCGAATTATCCTCCAGGATATGAATGAGATTTGCAGTACGGGATACGGGGTACATTGTAGTTTTCATAGTTGTTCCATCGATAACACAGATAAACAAAAAAATGATTTCGCATCAGCCAAGGTGATGAATCGCTGACCGGCCCCCTAATTCAAGTTGGTGGGTGAAAGCTGTTTCGGTGCCTTCGAGTCCAAAACCGATGACAGTGGAACCCGGGTCAGCCCTCTGCAACCTCCAGCACCCGGCCGGAGAATTCTGCAGGGGTCCCCAACTTGTGATACGCGGCCCGGGTCACTTTCGTTCCACAGAAAGGGTGCGGAAGTGAGAGTGTCGGGGACACGCATTTTCCGAAAAAGAACGGATGCGAAGGGGGTCGTTGTTCCCTGTAACTTCGAATTTAGGGCGCGTTTGTTCCTCGGCCGTCGGTGTGGCCTCTCCCTCACGAAAACGATTAAATTCCGCCCTGTTAGACCCACACAAAGTGTACGCAGCCTTAGTCAAAACTGTCAACTAAATCCAAAGGATGTCACTGTAAATGTGCTTCTCCGGCCACCTTTTCGCCTCCCGGTGTGGATGCGTAAATGGCCGAAATTCAGGGAGTTGCGTTGCCGAGTTGCCGATATTCCATCTCCTTCTCATCCAGGGCAGATTCCAGCGGGCGGGGGGAAGCGTAATTTTTAGATCTCAGCCGTTTTGGGTCCGCTTCCCCGCAAGTGCAAACTCTTCAGCCTGTCTTGTGATGGAAAACTGACGCGATCCTCGCAGTGAGGGGGATGAGTGGTTGTTTTCCCTGTGGTAGAGTGTCATTCACACTCCCAATCCAAAAATAGCTTGTGCCATGATGGTCCCCAGTTCGCCCGAGAACCAGTTGATCGAATCTTCTTTCCTCTTTCGATTTGCAGTGCCTTGTTATCATTGCGGTCAGCGCTGGAAGAAGGGAGGAGTTTCTCTTCCGCAAAAGTACATGCTGCCCTCGTTTGATCAGCTCGATAAACCATCGTCAGCGGAAAACACATGGGCCGACGTGCGAATTGGCTGGAGCACCGAGGGGATTTTCTTGAACTTCAAGGTGACGGGAAAAAAACAGCCACCGTGGTGTCGCGAGTCGCGTATTGAAGATAGTGATGGCATTGCCATTTGGGTCAATACTCGCAACGGTTCACAAATACATCGCGCGAGCCGGTTTTGCCACGAGTTTCACTTTTTGCCGCTGGGTGCGGGGGCGAATCAAAAGCAACCGATTGCCGCACAACTTGAGATAAGAAGAGCGAAGGAAGTGGCAAAAAATTCCCCCGCACATGGCCCGAAGTTACACAGTGTGTTGCGGAGCGATGGTTATACACTCAGCGCCCTCGTCCCCGCAGACGGACTCACCGGATTCGACCCCGAGGAGGTTCCGCAAATCGGTTTTCATTTTCGCGTGAGTGATCGCGAACTCGGCGACTGTTCGATGACTGTCGGCGACCCTTTTCCGACCGATGCGGACCCGAGCCTATGGAGTGCACTCGACTTGATTGCCGGATGAATCAAGTCGGATTCCGCGATTCAACGATCATCTCTCTCGCGTGATAACTGCTGCGAACGAAGGGCCCACTTGCCACGGCGTCAAAACCTAAACTTCGAGCCCGCTCGCCCAGATATTCAAATTCCTCGGGAGGAACGTAGCGTTCCACCGGAAGGTGATTTGCACTCGGTTGGAGGTATTGACCGAGGGTCAGAAAATCACAACCGATGTTCCGCAAATCAGTCAAGGTGTCAATCACTTCTTCCTGTGTTTCACCGAGTCCGAGCATCAGACCACTCTTCGTTTTTATTTGTGGGTCTAGCAGTTTGACCCTTTCAAGTAATTGGAGGGTCCAGCGATATTCCGATTTGCGACCCCGCACGCTCCCGTAGAGTCGGGGTACGGTCTCCGTGTTGTGGTTGAATACCTCTGGTGCCGCTTCGATCACTCGATCAACGGCCGACTTGCAATGGATGAAATCAGGTGTGAGGACCTCGATGGTGGCACCTGTTGCTTGTCTTGTTTCTCTTACGCAGCGATAGAAGTGATCGGCCCCTCCATCGGCCAAATCATCGCGAGATACCGAGGTGATCACGACGTGCGCCAGTCCGAGCCGCGCCGCAGCTGCCGCTACTCGCTTCGGTTCATTCGCTTCAAGCGGTTCAGTCCGACCTTTCTTCACCGAACAGAATCCACACGGCCGCGTGCACACATCGCCCATCACCATAAAAGTTGCCGTGTGACTCGACCAGCATTCGGATCGATTCGGACATTTTGCACTTTCACATACGGTTTCGAGCCCGAATTCCTCGATAATATTTGCGGTCGCGTGGTAGCCAAAGCCGCTCGGTATCTCCCGTCGCAACCAGGAGGGTAGTCTTGCGCGAGGTGGTTTGCTTTCACTTACGGAAGGCAGGGAGAGAACCGGGAGTGGATCCATGGCGGGTTTTGCATATTTCTCAGAACTGACCAACGATAGATGTATCGTAATCGTTGGGGTACACTGAGTCACCATGGCAAAAAATAAAAATACGTCTTCTCAGTCCCCCACTGAGAACAAAAACGAGAAGCGCATTGCGGAGAATCGCAAAGCTCGGCGAAATTTTGAAATTATCGACACGCTCGAGTGCGGGATCGTTCTTCGAGGGAGTGAAGTCAAAAGCTTGCGGTCAGGCAAGGTATCGTTAGACGAGGCGTATGGCCGCGTTCGCAATCATGAGGTTTGGTTAGTCGGTTGTGATATTGCAGAATATTCGCATGCAAATGTGATGAATCACGAGCCCCGGAGGCCGCGAAAACTGCTTTTGCATCGACGCGAAATTCGCAAATTCGCCTCGAAAGCATTCGAACGCGGACTCACCCTGATTCCCCTCAAGATGTATTTCAAGTCGGGCCGAGCCAAGGTACTGCTGGGCATTGGTCGGGGCCGTAAGCTCTACGATAAGCGGGAAAAACTCAAAAAGGCGACCGTGAAGCGGGATCTGGAACGTGCCATCCGCGGGCGGTGAGTTTTTTCCGGCAGGCGAAGCGAGTGTGAATTATACTTGGAGACGTCTGACGCGTCGCTCGCCCCATCGGAAGGTTAGGTCATTGCAGTGATTTTCGTGCCCCGCAAGTTTCTCAATATTTTTCTCCCGGCACTGCGATACAGCATGGTATGCCTCATTTTGGTTCCCTTGGCAGCCTTCGCCGATTCGAATGCTGATACGCCAACAGCAACCACGCCCGTAAACGAAGCCCCTGGCACCGCGCCCCCGAAGGCCGAGGGATCAGACGATCAATTGGTCGTCACGCAGCATCGAACAAAAATTGGCGATCAGGAAATTGAGTATACGGCGACCGCCGGGACGCTGGTGGTCCGGAGGGATGCCGCAGATGCAAAACCAAGAGCGTCTATATTTTTTGTGGCGTACACGCGAAACGGTACCAAAAATCTTGGAAATCGTCCGATATCTTTTTGCTTCAATGGCGGCCCCGGGTCTTCGTCAGTCTGGCTGCATTTAGGGATGTTGGGGCCCCATCGCGTTCCCATTCGAGATGATGCGGTGCCCAGTAAGCCGCCTTATAAACTCGTGCCGAATGCCGAGTCGTTACTTGATCAAACCGACCTAGTTTTCATTGATCCTGTCAGTACAGGCTATAGCCGCCCTGCGGCGGGCGAGGATAAAAAGCAGTTTCATGGATTCGAAGAAGATATTAAATCGGTGGGCGAATTCATTCACCTTTACACCACACGTTACAACCGTTGGCAGTCTCCGCGATTTTTGATTGGCGAGAGTTATGGGACATTACGAGCTGCAGGCCTCTCGGCACATCTGCTGGAACGGTACAACATGGACTTGAATGGGATCGTACTCGTATCGTCGATCCTCGATTTCGCCACGATCGGATTCAATAGAAACAACGATTTGCCCTTTGTGCTGTTTTTGCCAACCTACACGGCAACTGCATGGCACCATGGGAAATTGCCGCTAGATTTACAAAAGGACTTCCACAAGACAATTGAGGCAGCACGATCTTTCGCCATGAAGGATTACAGCCAGGCTCTTTTCATGGGAGATGCTTTGGAAGGGGATGCTCGAGAAAAGATAGTGGAACGCATGGCGCAGTTGACGGGCCTTCCAGCCGATTTCATCAGCGAGCACGACTTGCGTGTCGACAGTTACACCTTCGCAAAGAAGCTCCTCAAAGAAAAGCAGCGCGTTGTTGGTCGCTTCGACAGTCGCTTTGTCGGCATCGATCCCAATCCAGCAGGGAGTAGGGCCGGGTACGATCCGAGTGCCGTTGCAATTTTTGCTCCCTACACAGCAACGCTGTATCACTACCTCCAGAATGATCTAAAAGTCAAGCGAGACATTCCTTACGAAGTGATTACCGATAGCGTCCGGCCGTGGAATTACAATCGATTTATCAACGGCTATGCCAATGCCCTAAAATCACTGAGTGAAGCGATGACCAAGAATGTCCACATGCGGGTTTTCGTGGCGAGCGGCTACTTCGACTTAGCCACCCCCTTCTTCGGTTCCGAATATACGTTTGACCATTTGGGCTTGCGAGCGGAACTGCACAAAAATGTAACGATCGAGTACTACGACGCGGGCCACATGATGTATGTACACGAACCTTCGCTAAAAAAGCTTAAAAAAGATTTAACGCAATTTTATAAGGCTTCCACGGCGCGGAATTAGTGTTTGTAGATTTTATGTCGCGGGCGATCTGAGAGAATCTGCTCTTTGCCCCAGTTGGTGACCTCCCGAAATGCGTCGCTCTGAATGAAAGCCTGGAAGGCACTATCGTCACTCCACTCGCTTGTGATGAGATACGAGGCGTCATCGGAAACATCTTTCCAGAGGGTAGAGTTGGAGTGGCCTTCAGCGGCATTCAATGCTTGAGTCACGGCGGCGAATTTCTCCTCGAAGTCGACCTGTTTGCCAGGCAGGGTGTGATAGTTCATTCCAACGGTAATCATCTTCTAGTTTCTCCTTGGTAAGGCTGGTTTTCATTTGCCATTTTTACGAGGTCGTTGTTCCTCGGGGTTGAGCCACGCAGCGTAGTGCTGCGGTACGCTACCGTCAACCAGCGGGGATGCACTGATGGTGATTTCGGTGGCCCACGACGCAAAGGCGCGGTATGCAAAGCTAGCAAGCTGGCTAGTGCGTGATGAAAATGCCTTCAAACACGATACTTTAGGGCCGCTATCACTTTCCTCGGAACTTTAGTTTAACGATTACCAGAAGAGTAGTGGTCGAGGTGAACGGAGTATCTACAGTCGCTCTATGGGCGCGCGGGAAGATGCCCAATCTTACGGCGGAGGCACGACGAAATTGTATGGAAAGCGCGAAGCATGCCCACCGTACGGATTTGCCCGCTCCCTGAGGAAACCCCGCATGCAGTACCCCCTGATGATAGCGCGCACGGCGTGCGTACTTTTGGTTCTTTTTTGCGTCAAAGCGCGTGCGCACGAGGTCGATCAATACAGCCCGCCCGTCGGACGGTCTATGGTTGACCTGGGCGACTATTGGAATCAGCTGCTCTATCGAGTGGTCGTCGATGGCGTTCAGCAAGCGAATCAGGAAATTGAAGCCGCAAAAAATTCTTGGATTCCCGATCCCGTTGGAACCAGAATTGAGAAAATCCAAAGCCCCGGAAATTTGGCCAGGTGCATTCGATCGCAACTGCCTTCCGCGATGGCTTTGATTGAAAACATTGAGCATAAAATTGCCGAAACCGATGCTCGCGATATCGCCAGTGGCCGACTTCTCGCATATCGACCTGACGCGGCGCGGAGTATTTACCAGCCTGCGGCGCGTTTCCGCGATTTACGCTACTGGAATCGTCTTGTTTTTATGCGAAGTTCGACCATTAAGGTACATGGACACTATCTCGGCACCGATAAGGTAGGCCATTTTTTT
>JAQWPY010000210.1 GCA_029245145.1 Pirellulales bacterium
ATGTCGGGATGAGTTGGTCGCGCAGGTGCGGCGGTGCCGCTCGCTGCATTCGGCGGCGACTCCAACCGGTAAATGCGCGGTTCAAGGCGGTGCGGCGGTTGTAGCAGAGAATGCGAAGTTCGAAAAAGAGATACATCATCCATCGCTGAAAACGGGCGAACCCCGGTAGCAGCCGGTTCAGTTGGCGCCATCCCCAAGGGTACCTGTGATCGTGGCGATGCAATATCCAATTGGGCGATCGCTGGAAGACCGCTACCTGCTCGGCCTGCTTGGCTAGTTCCGGCACAAGCTGAATCGCGCTGGCACCATTGCCGACAACGCCAACGCGTTTTCCCCCGGGGGTGAAGGAGTGGTCCCAGCGTGCCGAATGAAAAAGCGGCCCGGCGAATGAAGCGATCCCTTCGATCGCTGGAAGCTGGGGACGGCTCAACTGCCCTACGGCGCTGATAAGGATATTGCAACGGATCACCTCGCCGGTTTTGAGGGTCACGTCCCAGTGCTTGTTATCGTCGTGCCATTCGGCTCTCTCAACGGCCGATTGAAACTGGATATGATCCCGAAGGGAGAAACGATCGACGCATTTGCGAAAGTAATCAAGTATTTCATTCTGTGGTGCGTATTTCCTACTCCAGTTTGCGTTCATTGCAAACGAGAAAGAGTAGAGCATGGAGGGAATATCGCAGCCGCAGCCGGGGTACGTGTTATCGAGCCACGTGCCACCCACATCATCCGACATTTCGATGATGCGGAAATCTCGGTATCCATGCCGCAGAAGCTGGATTCCCATGCAGATCCCACTCACCCCCGCTCCGATAATTAATACGCGCGGGTTGTCGGTCATTTGTCGATCTGATGGTTTGGAGTTGTTCTTCATGTTGAGATTGCGGTCGTAGGGCGACAAAAAGACTTTGCGAGGATCTAATATAACGCTCACTGCTCCCCCTGGCGAAGCCCGAAATGTCAGCGGGTCGATCGTGGGATCGGGCTCCATCGCCAGGTGTCTCGGCTGATGCCGCAGACCGAGTTGACTTTTGCGGGTGTTTTCCCCTTTGGGAGACCAAGGGGCTGGGCTGCCGGTTTGAAGTGATTCTGAGTAAGATGGCCGCGTCGCGCAGATGCGAGGCACGGTTTGGTCTGCAAAATATATGGGACGACGTGAGAGCGTAGCGATGAGCCGGGAAAACGATCTACAAGTCAGCGATCAGGCATTTCCTCGCCCGAGGCTCTTATCGATTGACGTCTACCGAGGGCTTGTCATGTTCCTGCTTGCCGCAGGAGCGGTCGCGCTGACGCCCAAAATTGTCGGAAAGATATTTCCAGATAGTTCTTTGTGGGCTGTGCTGGCGACGCAGTGGACCCATGCCGATTGGCAATCGAGTGTCGCGGAATGGAACGGGTTTCGTCTGTGGGACATGATTCAGCCGTCGTTCATGTTTCTTGTCGGCGTATCGGTTCCTTTTTCGTACGGTAAGCGTAAATCCTTGGGTCAGTCGTACGGGAGGATGTTCGGGCATGCGTGCTATCGGGCTGCTTTTCTGATTCTGCTGGGCGTCGTCCTTCGCTCGCTTCCTCGTCATGTAACGTCCACTTATTGGACCTTTGAAGATGTGGTCTCGCAGATCGGACTCGGATATCTGTTTCTGTTTCTCTTGTGGGATCGAACGTGGAGGGTGCAGGTGGGTGTCGGGGCAGCGATCTTGCTGTTGTACTGGGCGTTTTGGCAATTCTGGCCTGGCGTATCATCCCTGTTCGGCCTCGGAGATTCTGCCCTCGCGGGATGGCCTACCGGGTACGATCGGAATCCGGTGGTCACGAACCCTGGGCAGGGATTAGATTCCTGGCTCCTTAATTCCTGGCTGTTTCAACGACCGGGCGGATTTACCAATCATTCTTATTACACGCTTAATTTTATTCCATCGCTGGTAACGATGATTGGTGGTTTGCTTGCGGGGCACCTGCTTAAATCCAATCACGGAGAGAAAAGAAAAACCACAGTTCTCTTGGTCGCTGGACTCGTGAGCCTACTTTTGGGGATCTCGTTCGATTGGATGGGGGTCTGTCCGATCATTAAGAAAATCTGGACCCCCTCGTGGGTGCTCTATAGTGGCGGCATTTGTGCGATTGTCCTTGGGCTGATTTATGCTTTGGTCGATGTGTGGGGCTTTCGCCGCGGGGCAACTCTGTTTGTGGTGTTCGGGGCAAATTCTATCGCAATTTATATTCTGACGTGGACGTTGTGTCGGCCGTTGGTAGCGAATCTAGGAAAACACCTAAACCACACGATATTTTATTTTGCGCCGCCCGAGTGGCGGCAACTGTTGGTCAGCGCGCTCGCCTTTACGCTAGTCTGGCTGGGGTTCTTTTGGCTTTATAAACGAAAGATCTTTATCCGGATCTAATCCGCGCCGCTTCGAATCATGTACCATCTGCCGAGTTACTACGACACGTTAAACACACCAGGTACGGCGGAGGACATCGATCTTTATTGCAAAATCGCAAGGCGTTATGGCCGCGCACCGAACGCCTGGCTTGAGCCAGCCTGCGGAACCGGTCGTCACCTTCGCGTGCTTGCCGGCAGGGGCTTCTCTGCCTGTGGATTCGACCTCGATCCCGATATGATCAATTATGCGAAAGAATCTCTCAAAACGAGAGGACTTCGCGCCCATGTTTTTAGGGCTGGCATGAACGACTTTATCGGGCCAATACGCAAACGGCAATTCGATATTGCGATCAATCCCCACAGCTCATTTCGCCATCTTCTTGATGAGCGCGATGCGATTTCGCACCTTGATCAGATGGCAACGAGCCTCGCACCGGGTGGTATCTATATTGTGGGGGTGAGCCTAGCGCGGTACGGCCTGGACAAAGATGAATCGGATCTATGGTTGGCTGTGCGAGGACGTCGACATATTCGGCAGGAAATTACTTACAAAAAGCCGAACCGGACCAAGCGGATTGAGGAGGTTCACAGTCGCCTTACGATAAGCCGGCCGCAGCGTGTTGAAACTCACAGCGATAGTTATCGATTACAGACGTATGATCGCACTCAGTGGGATCGTCTACTATCGCGATGCAGGTTACGGCGAGTGGCAACGCTGGATGAAGAGGGAAGCGAGGTGTCAGCGTCGCATCAGCCATACCAGTTGGAGGTCCTCGTAAGTAATTAGGTTCGCATCAGCCAGCGGGGATAGACAAGCCTACCGAACCGAAGTGGATTGCGGCGATGCTCGGTCAATCAATTTGCCGCCGGCAGTCCTTAATTCGATGCCCGTGGGGCTGTTGGTGAGGATGTGGTTTCGATCGATGCGGATCGATTGGACATTACCTTCATTGTGTTCAAGCGTCAAAGTGTGATTGCCCAAGAGGTCAAAGGCGGTAACAAAGTTCGCCATTGTGCCCGATTGACGCAGCAAAATGACTGCCATGCGCGATCCGTCTTTGTTGGCGATGCCCCTGCCGAGTATCGCGGTGGAGGGGGTAAAGAAATGGATGCGTCCCATGGGCTGCAGGGATGCCTCAAAGGGCGACGTCCCCTGCGAGGTGAAATCAATATGGCGATAACCGTAGTGATCAGATAGCTGGCGCGGAGCGAAATCTTGGAAGTTGCCTCCTGCGGACGCTACGGGTGCATCGACGTGAAGCGCGTAGTCGTATTGGTGGGGGCTCGAAGCAGTCGCGGAATAAAAATCAATTACCACCGAGTCGACTAATGCGATCGTTCGAGTTAGCTTGATTCCCGGGTAAGCATCGGTGCAGTCCGCGCGAAAGGCTTTGAGGGTGTCACCTGGGTGAAAGAAGAGGGGTTGCCCGTGAACGGTTGTGCCAGGGACCGGGACGGGCCACGGATCGGCCTTATTTCCTTGTGGGAGTTGCGATGTTTCATTAACAGTAATCGTATTATGGGCGATCGTTTGACGGTCCCAGGTCAGGTATTGGTCGTCTGCATACCCGAAATAGTTTGCCTCGCGTATCACTTTGCGTTGACCGTCACTGATAACAATCGAAAGTTTGTCGGGGTGCGAATGACCGGATCCCCAGTTGCCGAAATTCATTTCAACGCACACTGAGTCGGGGTCTGTCGATTGGCGCAAGATTGCAAAACCGCCGTTAGGGAAAAGCGTGCAGCCATTTTTATGAATTCCTGAATTGCCAAGTCGGGTATTCCGTCCGAGCGAAAAGAAACCGGCGGGAAGTCCAGGTTCGATCCAAAGGATGTCGGAGGGGTCACCGAGTCGACGCACACGTCCTGTAGGCTTTGCGTCCCACGGACGATTATCATCGGCAGATAAACGCGCGGCGAATGCGTACTTCGGGTCGCGCCACGCGCGCCAAGCAGCCTCATAATATCGGCGGGGGACAAAGTGGTCGGCCGTGGCATTCGCCACATTAGTGACCGCTCCGTCGCTGAAGCTTCGATAAAACAGCGCATCGAAGATAGGTTTTACGGTCTTGGACCCCGGTGGGCCGAATTGTCGCTTGAGGTCCGCGCCCGCGTCGCGCGAGTCGCTTTTCACCACAAGGTTCCAGAGGTCGACACCGCTATGGCGTGCGGCCTCCATCAGCAGAAAATAGCTGTCGGTCGTGTAGGCTTGATAGCCAAATGATCGTTCATAAAAAATCCCGTCACCGAGAATAGAATATTGTAAGTGTTGTACAAACCCATTGCGACGCTGCTTTCCATTTTCTGATGCGTAGCCGTTGATCGCCTCGTCTATGAAATCACGGTTTCCGATCAGAAAGCCAATCACTCCCAGTCCGGCGATAGCGCGTGCGCGCCAATTGCTTCTCGTTTTGTGATTGCAGATGCGAAGGACCTCGCCGCACGGAATGAAGACATTCTGCTCGATGGTAGAACGCTGCTGTTCGGTGAGGGCGCACGAGTTGAAAATAAGGTCATAGGCGGTTGCTAGATCGATGGCCCAGCGGGCTTCATTGAGCGTAGAGGGCATCGCCTTTCCCTTAGTCTCTGTCACCTCATAACCCGGGTAGACTTTCGCATAAGAGAGGAGCACCTGCGCCGCAGCATCTGCAAATTCGCGGCGATCGGTGAGCATGTATCCGATTGCCATGTCACGGGCGTAGGTGCTAATCGCCCTATTTTCCATGCCGGTCATTACCGGATTTGGGGTCGGCACCTTCGTGACTTGTGATTCTAATCGTTCGATCAACGAGTGAACGAACGTTTCAATTTCCGGATCACGCTGCGATAACGATTTGAACTCAGCGATTTCAGCTGGGTTAGTAAAAAGCCGAGGATGGGCCGGAAATGTGCTGGGTATCTGCAGTCGCGTCGTTTCGGCGAGACAGGCATGAGCGGTAACGAAGGCAATCCACGCGTTGACGCAAAGACGAATAATCGATGAATGCATGGTGAGCGTCTCGCTGGGGGCCTGGAAAGGAATCGCAGCCGTAAATCTAACAAGACCCTGAGTCTCGGGTCCTCAGGCGACCAACGAAGAACAATATGCAGAAGAGAGAAAGCTTAAAACTGGAACTCTCCGGAACGTTGCGAAGAGCGACCCAATCGTCGGAACTGCCGGAACTCCACGAAGTAATTGGATTTGCCAGCCGTTCAGCCTTCGAGATGGTGAGCAAGGCCCGTGTTGCGTCGCGGTCACTGTAGGTGCTGAACAGCGAGTCGGGCATCAGGTCAAAATAGGAAACCCAGTATTTTTCCGTCGAACTTACAGCATAAAGGACTGCCACATCGAAGTCGTGACCGGTTCGCATATCGGCATATCCCATGAAGTCTCCGGAGGAGAGTGCGTCGGTGACGTAGGATGCGTCGTCCGGTTGATGTGCCGGCCATACGGCGGCGGGCCAATCGTTGAGGATCTGAGGGTAGTCTTCATCGAGGTCCATATGAAAGACAACAAGGGTATACGCCGGGTCGTCGGATGAAGTGATCTCAACGCGTTTATTGACAATGCTCGGATTATCCTCATTGACTTCTTCAGTGACTCGGGTAATTGTGCCATCGAAGGGTGCGTAGAGCGGGACGGTACTCTGGTCACCAAGATGTGCCGCGTAGGGCGCTAAATAATGCTTCATGCTACTCGGCGGTTCAGTGGAGTCCGTGGCGCCAAAATATTCGCCGCCATAAGCAAAGAGGGGATCGTAAGAAAAGTCGTGTCCGGCAGCCGATCGAAATTTGGATACCTCTTCGAGCATTGCGACATCGGTAACGTGAGACTCAATGAGCTGCGGATGTGCTAGCGAGCAATCAGCACGATTTGTGCAGAGGAAAACGATGCCCATCGCGGTGATCCAAAAACAGCAGAGACGACGGCAGAGATGCATAAAGTACCTGAAGGCGGTGGTGGGCTCGCCCAGATATACCACATGGATTCGGTGCGACAAATACGAAATCCATGTTCACGGAGTTCGGGGGCCCGGCCAGCTTCCCTCGGTGATCACAGGCCATTCGGAAGGAATGTCCCGATCAAAAAGCCAAGCCTCAGCGTGATGCTCAGCTAGCGTGATGGTCGTTCGCCGGAAGAGGTGCGGATGTCCCTCATATTCATCAAGAAGCTCCAATGTTTCGATCGGTATTTCGAACAACTCCCCGTTCACGCTACCGTGCCCTTCGGCGACCATCGCGGGCCATGCACCACAGTTGTAAAGCGTAAATTGGGACGTGGTTCGGGCAGTCTCAAGAAATGTGGACCCACGTAATTGCGTGTGGGCCGGAAAGCCTCGTTTCAGTGTGCCGTATACGAAAATGATGACGGTCGGTTGGGTAAGTGCCATGCTCGATTTTAGCGGGCATTGGCGGAAGGGAACAAGCGATTGCGGTCCATGGGCCTGACCACGTATGCAGAGCGAAGTTGCTTGCACTGGTGAAGTCCAAACTGGTCGATCAACCCAATCGTTCCATCCTGCTGTCGTTCGGGGGATTTGCGAACAACGAATAACGTTT
>JAQWPY010000212.1 GCA_029245145.1 Pirellulales bacterium
GTGAATATATTTCTATTGAAATAAGCCGGCACTGTATTGCATGAGGCACCGCAAAATTTCCGAGACTTAGAGAGAAAACGAGTAAAAATGAGGTAATAATCTCAGATTTCAATCCACAAATTATCCACCACCACAGTTTTGTTCGCGACAAATAATGATGTGCCGCAATCCAACCTTCTGATTCTAGTTTTTTGAAACCGCGTAAAAATATAAAAATGCAGAGTGGCATCGTTATTTGAGCAAAAATCAGAGTGGTTAGTAAATATTTTCCAGGTACCATTTTGGTAAATAATTTGTTCCAAATGTCACCCAGAAAATGATTTACTAATCCCCCCTCCCCCAAGAAGGCGTCCTGGGCCATTGCCCACACAGTTGTGGGACAAACAAGTGGTGTAAGGACCAACACCCCGCAAACCGAGACGAGTGGCAAGCGATAGAGAGTATGAGAAAGCGCCGCAAAAAGCCCCAAAAAAACCGCGAGAGAAGCACTTGCAAATGCCACACTAAGGCTGGATATCAAAATCAGCCCGAGCTGTCGATGCTCGAGTAAATCCAGGCGGAACTGAAACCCGAGAAGGTCGATCGATGCCCAGATGAATGGAAAAAAAAGAGATAGCACTCCGACGACAATTAGAAAGCGTAATGTTTTATTTGAATGAATTTGCACCTTCGGTCAACATTCGCCTTTTCTAAAATTTAGCGTGCAAAAAAATTATTACGTGTCCATCGCGAGCTTGAAATTAAATGATTAAGAACATCTTCACTGGTTGGATATCCATCACCGAGGGTGTTCATTTTATGAAGTGGTGTGTATCCAGGATTACTTTCTACAAGTTGCTCCCCTGCTTTTTTTGATAACAAGTAACTGCAGAGCTGCTGTGCAGCCAATGGATGAGGGGAATTCTTCAAAATACAAACCGTGCTAGGAATGATGAGTGTACCCCCATCTTTGACATCCGGAACAATCATTTCAATTGGTTGTCCTTCAAATTTACCTGTATACACATCGTCAGTATCAGTGATTCCGACACATACGGGTGAATTGCTTGTACCGACCAAGTCTTTGACCGCAGAATTTCCATTTACAATTAGCACATTATTCTCAAGCATTGATCCCAAGAATGATTCCAGCCATTGCGGTCCATGGCGGGCACTTAAAAATGCCATGTGAGTCCGTGTGGTGCCAAACTGTGGATCAGCAATAGCGCATTTCCCATGCCATTGTGGATCTGATAGAGCCTGCCATGTCTTTGGAGCCTTCGACCGATCCAACATTTCTGTATTGAAGACAATCACGCGCGCTCGAGTTGCCACCGATGCCCACACTCCGTCCGGACTCTTAAACATCTCGTCTATATGTGTGGTCTGTGTGGGGCTAATCTCCGCACAAAGGCCCTGTTTTGCAAGTAACATTGTTTGTACATGCTCATTATTCCAAAAAATATCACATCGAGGATTCTCCTGTTCTGCCAATATTCTTGTTACCAATCCTGTGGTTTTTGCCGCTTCGGAATCATAAAGCGCGCGAACAGCAATTCCTGTTTCCACTTGAAATTGTTTTAAAATTGGCTCCGCATCTTTTCGATCTACCGAGACATAAATGATCACTTCACGCTGGTCAGAGAAGTTGCACCCACTCAAAATAAACCAAAAGCTTGCGAGTAAAGTAAGGCGAAACGATGAATTGAAAAATAATAAAATATTCATAAATTGATATTTGTGGTTGTGATTACGGTTGATTCTTCATCTGACAACCACGGAAACTTTTTCAATAGGAGCGTTACTTCAATAACCCCTTCGGAAATCACTATAGGAAAACGACACTTCACTGATTCATCAATTTTTATTTTGTCTTGAGTGGACTCTCCGCGAAACGGAGTAATTCCTTTGATTAAGTTTTTTTGAGCAGCTTGAACATCGCCGTTGATGTCGCGTTGAATGACCTTCACTGAAAGTGTCCGATTATGTCGTTCTCCCGGAAAATTGTGCCCCACCCCGCGGTTTGTGATCACTGCAATGAGTTCGCCGTGATCTTGAAAACACTGCATCTCGATCGAGTTAGAGTATTTTGTTGACGTAAGTAAACTTGCGCAGCGGTGACTAAATTCGCCTGTTGATGGATTACGCATGTGACATTCCAAACAGGTTTTTCCTTCACTCGCATATCGACTCCCGACCCAATCTTCAAAGATTGGAGCATGGCATACACCACATAAGTTGCTACTCGAAACAGCCGCGACGCGTACGGGCTTGCAACTTGCACGCGAATTGTCAGCGGCCCCTGCAACTCCACCACCTTCCCCCAGACCATGACATGTCAAACAGTTGACACCGCTCGCGAGGGAGTCATCACGCAATACTGGCGAATTGTTTAGACCTGTTACTAAAACAGGTTCTGGAGCGTGACATGATTGACATTTTCGCGAAAATCCAAAATTGTGGAATGCGGCTTGAACAACGTCTGATTTCCAGGATTGAGCATGCGGTGATTCCGCCCATTCACCCCACTCTTTCGTGTGACATGCTTTGCAACCTTGGTGGCCATTCAACTTATCTGCCAACTCAACGCGTGATTCGGATTGGCAAGAGACCGCAATTATCAAAATCAAAAAATAAAATACGGTCAAATCTCTCGCTGAAAAACACATGACACGTTATGCATTGAAAAAATTAGTAAAACACCATAACCCAAACTGTTTTGACGATTGCTAGGGTGATCTAATTCGCATGAAGGAAAAACCACAACCGGACTGATTTTTACAAACATTTAAATTGTGGATTATCTTCCAGCCATTTTCTCCACGTCTTTTGAGTTGCCCTCAACTTAAGTCCACTCACGGCTCGGCTTGGACCAAATGGTTGTCCTGTGATCTGTTTGAGAGCATCACCACATTGAACTTGGAGGCTTCCGTTTAATTTTTCCAGCGCGGAGACTAAGATATCCGCACATCCAAGCTGCTTTACCACATAGATGGTTTCATGTTTTTGTGCGTCACTTAGTGCTGCATTAACCAAAAGTGTTTGTGCCGTATTTTTATACTTCGTCTTTCGTTGTTCGCTTGCGCGATCTATCTTTTTACTTATAATTTGTCTTAAAAATAAACGCGTGGATGGACTCGCCGAAGCTGCGTCTCTGATACAAATTTTGATGGGCGCTTGCAGGTACAAAACCGCCGCATTATTTTTTGCCAGGCTACGCACTTCATTATCTGAATAATCAATGAACTCGAGCAGCGCGTTCAACTCATTGAAGTGCTCTTTCTTTAGCTTGGCTGGTTTTTTCAATTCGGCCAACAAGGAGCTACGAGCACCGCTTGGTAAATCTGGAATAGTTAACAGTAAGATTCGAATAGGGGGCGACATTGTTTGGATATTAGAAATCAGGGAATCTAATAAAGCTTTCTTCAAACGTGGTGTTAATCCACCCCCTCGTAAAAGGGCAACTTGTTCAGCGAGTGTTACAGTTTTCAGTCGCCGCTTAAATTCACCGTACAGTGTATTGCGTAAACTCCGTCCATCAGCACTACCTGCTAATTCAGCAAGCGCTGAAAAACTCATTTGCGAAAAGTCAAGATTCTCTTGGACACGGCGTGCGAAAGCAGCAGTTCTCTGATCAGGTTTATTACCCCGCGAAGCATTAAGCAATGTTTTCACCTGATTAGCGCTTACCCTGCCACCAGCAAGATGCGACTTGAGAACATCTATCATGTCTTGTTCATATGCTGGGCTAAGAATAATACCCCGGTCAAAACTTTCAGTTCCCATGAGAATATTAGTGATTTTGTTGATCACTACGTTTGCCCCTATAGGGCCCAATTGCTTCAGGAACTTTTTGCAGTCTTCTCGACATTGCGGAATCCCAGCCTTATCGAAGTTAGGAAACTCACTATCAATAATGTTGTCGGGCACCATGTACGCCAGCACTGTTGTGGCATCCCAAGCTTTTCTCTCAAGCAGTTCCTTATTTTGTGCTAACGCCTGCGAATCAATTTGTGGCGGCCCACTCTTCGGAGAGGTTTTGTTTTGACCTTTAGTGTTGGATGTTTTACTTCCCTTGGCGGGAAGTATGGGGGTAACATCTTTAGTCCATTCCTTAAATCCCTTGTGATCCAGAATGGGATTGTGCCAACCGTCAGCAATAGCGACAGCGCAGTAAATGAGAAAACTACTGCTGGTCAGAATGCGCACAGCAGATGCTGTTGATCGCCGCGTAATTAGTATTTTTGACATACTTTGCTTTGATGAGACAGCTTAGAAAAGGTTGCGTGTGTACTCAGAAAGACTCCCATTATAAAAACGTGTGATAGCCCGCATTTTAGCGAAAAAGAATCGGAGTTAGAAAGGCTTATCAAAAGAACAGGTAAAAAATTAAGGCAGCTAATAAATTAGATTATGTGAGACCTAAATCGAAAAAAAGGAGGTTTATAACCTTCTACGAGCTTCACAGTCTTTATGCCTTATAGTGGGTACCCGCTATAAATTATGTCTTGCTTGGAGGAGAAGCGAAACACAAATTCATATTATCGCCACGCAATCCAGCCGGCCAATAATCGCTTTACCCAGGGAGAGAGACGACCCCGATTGTACTGATCACCCAGCCGACGAAAAACATCTCCCTCGGTTGGGTATGGAAAAATCGTCTTTGCCATTTGCTTCAACCCAACACCAGCGGTCATTGCGAGAGATAATACCCCAATCAATTCACTCGCGCCTTTCCCCACGACCGTAGCCCCAACAATTTTATCAGACCGCTGCCGTACATACACCTTCATAAATCCGTCTGTTTCACCGCGGATCACGCAGCGGTCTACTTCAGAAAATGGTTGAATATAAGTTTCAACCTTCCACCCTCGCCGAACTGCTTCTTCAGGAAGGACACCGATTTGCGCGATCTCGGGAGAGGTGTAAGTCGCCCACGGTATACAGAGCCGACTGGCGCGGCCTCTCAAACCAAAAAGTGCGTTACCCACGGCAATGCGGGCCAGCGCATCTGCCGCGTGGGTGAATTGGTATTGCGAACAGACATCGCCCGCCGCGTAGATTCGTCTGTTCGTCGTGCGCAAAAAATCATCGACCAGAATGTGCCCGCGCGGCCCAATACGCACCTGTGCCGCTTCGAGGTTGAGTGAATCGGAATTTGGTGTCCGTCCCGTGGCCACCAAGAGTTGATCCACATCATGATCCACGGGATCGCTTTGATGCAAACAAGAAATCCCAATCTTTCCATTCCTCCCGCGCACCTCGATATTCTTACAACCCGTAAAAACGTGAACCCCGTCGCGGAGAATCCCTGCTTTTACCAGGGAGATCGCTTCGGGATCTTCTCTGGGGAGGATCCCGTCCGCCACCTCAAAGAGGAAAACATCGCTGCCGAACCGCGCAAAAGCCTGTGCTAGTTCACAGCCGATGGGCCCCGCCCCGATCACAGCGATGCGAGAGGGCAACGATGATAGAGAGAAGATAGTTTGGCTCGTCAGAAAAGGAATCGTCTCGATTCCCGGGATAGGGGGAATCGCAGGGCTGGCCCCGGTGGCGACAATCGCCCTTTTAAATCGTAATTGCTTTTTATCGACCTCCACCATATTTGTTTTCATGAACTCTGCGTTTCCAAAAAACACATCTACGCCGGATTGCGTAAGGCGCGTAACCGAATCGTGGTGACTCATCGCGGCCCGCAAACCTCGCATGTGTTCCATAGCCGATCGAAAGGCGACTTGAATGTCATCTCTCACCGTCGCGCTGCGGTCGCGTTCCAACCGCCAGGCCGATTCCAATAAGGCTTTCGAGGGGACGCAGCCTGTGTTCAAGCAGTCGCCCCCAAGCGCCTCACGTTCAACCAAAGCTACCCGTGCTCCGAGACCTGCGGCCCCGACGGCACTGACCAAGCCAGCCGGGCCACCCCCCACCACAAGCAGATCGTAACGAGGTGCAGGGGTTTTGTTTTTCCAGTCGGGGGGATGAACGTTCTGAGCAAGAAGATCATCTGCAGTCGCGCTGGAGGATAATGGTGCATTCACGGCATACTCGGCAAATCAAGGATTTTCTCCCGGTCCGAATCGCGGGTCGCAAGAAGCACGTAGACCATTGCGTCAAAACCGGGGATTTTCAGGTATTTTTCCGTCGCAAAAATGGTTTGGACCAACCGTGTCCACCACATGGCGAAATTAAGTGTAGCAATAAAAACCCAGGGAGTCATTTCGATGCGAGCTACATTTTCAGCCAGACACGAACAGCGAACCGACGCACAATTAATACAAGATTTTTACCTCGGAGAGGAAAATGCCTTGAGCCTCCTCGCGGATCGACTGTGGCGGCCACTCACACAATTTGCCCTTTCGCGATTACCATCGACAGAGGTTGGGCGTTATCAACTCGCTGAAGATCTCGTTCAGGAAACCATCATCAAAGTAGCCCAGACGAAACACCGTTCCAAAACGCGTTGGCAGAACGGGAAAAGCAGCGTGTTCACGTGGATGGGGGCCATTCTTAAAAACATTATTCACAGCCATCTCCGTACAAAAAAAAATCGCATCGTAGTCACGAGCGATCTGATTTCCTCAGCAGAGAGCGAGGCAGATTATTCAGTTGAGCAAAATATCGTAGACCACCGTTTTTCTCAAAAAAATGAGTTTTGTGAGGAAGACAATTGGCGGCGAGCACTGTCCCAACTTCCCGAAGAACTCAATCGATGCGTGAAGATGCAACTCGAGGGGAAAAGCCATCGGGAAATTGCTTCCGAACTAGGTCTCTCGCGTTCGACCGTTACTTACCGAATTAAAAATGCTACCCATCGATTACGCGGCATGCTTGCCGCCTAGCCGATTCCCATCGACAGCGAAATTTCCTAAACTTTGGTGTGGCTGTTTTTAAGGGATAGGTTATGGCGCCTTCGATGCAACGCGGCAGGCAGACCGCACGACAATTTAAAGTACTCGAACTACTCGAAAATTCACGATTTGGGATGACAACCCGTGAAATTCGTGAAGAAGTGATCGAAGCGCTCGGACTCTCCTCTCTCCATGAAAAAACAATCAAGCGAGATATAGAACACTGGAGGCAATTAGGATATCCGATCGAGCAGCATGAAACGGCGAACCCCGACCGACCGAAAATCTGGCTACTCGATAAAACGCGGAGAAAAATACCACGCCTCCCCATCGGAGTGATCGAATTGCTGGCATTTTCAGCCGGCCGCGAACTTCTTTATCCTCTGGCTGGCACTCCCTACTGGGATGGCATTCAAAGACTCTGGGAACGGATGCGAGAGAGTACCTCAGAGGAAATTTTAGCCCATCTTGATCGTCAGCGCGCAGGCTTTATTGTTCGTGGTCCCACAGCAAGCAATTACTCGCGTAAAGAGGGTATTCTTTCTTCGTTGAATCGGGCGACATTTGAACACCGATTGACCAAGATCCGCTACAAGGGACTGGGAAAATCGCACGCACGCACACGTATTATTGCGCCACATGCCATTTGTCTCTTCGACGGCAGCATCTATATTCTTGCCGCCGATACGACCGAAGATAAAGTTGTTGAGGAAATCGAGGGGCCGATCAAGGCGTTCAAACTGGATCGAGTCGGAGGAATTACCCTCTTGGATCGGAGGTTTACACCTCTGAGGGATTTCGATCCGCAGGCCCATTTCGACAATAGTATTGGAATTTTTCGAAATGAAAAACCTAAAAAGTTTCGCATCAAGGTGAAGCCGCAACAGGCGGAGTTAGCGGCGGAAGTCTTAAAACATCCCCAACAACAGATTCGCGAACAGAAAGACGGTTCTGTCCTCATCGAAATTGAGGCCGCGTACGAGGAAGAAATTTTACCCAGAGTATTATCGCTGGGTGAATATGCGGAAATTATTCTGCCTAAAAGTTGTCGGAAAAAAATGGGCAAACTGGCAAAAAAGATTGCCTCCATGTATCGTCAATAACGGGTCGCCCACTTCTCTTAAGAACTTGGATTTGTCGTCTTATCGGTTTTCTAGTGGATGGATATACTGGCTTAGGCCTTGGATGATTTGAATAAATTGTGCTGATAGAGAAAAAGGATGAGATTGTGCGGCCGAGTGTATCCCCCATCGTCATCGCCTTAATTCTGGTGTGTACCTTCATGGTGCCGCTCGCCGCAAGTGCAGCGCCGAATCCATCTCGCGACCGGGTGCCCATTTCGAAACTCACGCTTCGCAAAGTGAATGGCCCACTCGAGCGGTGGGAACAAATCACCGACAAAGACTACTCAGTGGTGGTTTTTTTAGGTACTGAATGTCCCCTGGCAAAACTCTATTTACCTCGATTAGCGGAAATTGCTGAACAGTATGGCGACATTGCTCAAATCATCGGCATCGATTCCAACACTCAGGACACGCTGGCTGAGATACGAACATATGCTTTGGACAATGAAATTCCATTCCAAATGGTAAAAGATCCAGGTGGTCAGTTTGCCACCGCGCTCCACGCAGAGCGAACACCGGAAGCATTTATTCTCGACCGAAACGGGACAATCCTCTATCGGGGAAGAATCGATGATCAGTATGGGGTCGGTTATGCGCGTGAGAGCGCAAAACAACAATTTCTCAAACAGGCCCTTGAGGAACTGCGTGGAGGGCAATCGATTTCGATACCACAAACCACACCGATTGGCTGCTTTATTGGACGTGCCCATAAGGCATTGGAAGATGCCGGTGTGACGTATCACAATACGGTGGCCTCGATCATGAAACAGCATTGCGTTGAATGCCATCGGGATGGAGAAATTGCACCATTTTCTCTCACGAATTACGACGATGTATCGGCCTGGGCAGATACCGTGGGCGAAGTGATCGAGCAGGGGCGGATGCCTCCCTGGCATGCAAACCCGGAATACGGTTCCTTTGCAAATGCCCGGCGCATAAGCGAAGAGGAGAAGAAAAATATTGCCGGGTGGATCGACCAAGGGTGTCCACGCGGTGACCAGGACCCTGCCCCTCCGGTCTCCCCCCTCATCAACCACCCTACTGTGCGCAGCGATCAGAGTTTCGACCAGATTATTCCGATGCGATCCGATCCCTTTTCGGTTCCGGCAGAGGGCACCGTGGAATACCAATATTTTGTTGTCGACCCAGAATTTAAAGAAGATCGCTGGGTCTCTTCGGCGGAGGTGCTTCCGGGAAACAGAGAAGTGGTACACCACGCAATCGTGTTCATCAGTGCCCCCGACCAGGACTCGCTGAATAACTCAGGGTGGCTCGCCGCGTATGTCCCGGGTCAAAGGGTAGCCCCGCTCGCTGAAGGGCAGGCGAGGAAGATTCCTGCCGGCTCGCGGCTTATCTTTCAAATGCACTACACGCCCAACGGTGGATTGACGAGCGACAAAACGAAGGTGGGTTTAACATTTACCGAGGAAGAAAATGTTCGAGAGGAGGTAGTTACACTCATTACCGCTAATCGACACTTCAAAATCCCACCCGGGGCCCCGAATCATCAGGTGGTTTCCAGGTTGACTGAGTTTCCACCCCAAGCCCAACTCACAGCGCTCGTTCCGCATATGCACCTGCGGGGGAAATCATTTCGCATCATCTATCAAGACAGCCTAGGTGAAGAAGAGATTCTTCTGGATGTACCCCAGTACGATTTTAACTGGCAACACGTCTATCGCTTAAATCAACCTATTCCACTCGACGAAGCGGAACAGATTCGGTGTATCGCTCACTTCGATAACTCTAAAGACAACATTGTAAATCCCGATCCCACCGTTACGGTACGCTGGGGAGATCAGAGTTGGGAAGAGATGATGATTGCCTTTTTTGAAGTCACAGTTCCCCGTCGAGATGAATTGACACAAAACAAAGACCTGTCGTTCTCGAAGAGGGTTCAAGCGCGAGCCGAACGTTGGATGAGGCGGCGAGATAGTAATGGAGATTTGCAAATCCAGCCCACAGAGGTTTCTGATTCCGTTCGTCGCTTTGCGTTTGCCCGCCTTGATCGCAATGCTGATTCGGTGATCGACTTGGAGGAAACCAAGTTGCATATCGCCGATATACTCGCGGAAAAACAACGGAAGAACGAGTTGCAAAAAACACTTGACCAACTCAAATAATTTTTCACGAAGTTGAATTCGGCGTTAAGCAATCGATAAAAGTATTGATTTTCGTTACCACCACCGGCGAAATGTACCGTGAGAGCTGTTTCCTGCTATGCCGGATGGATTGTGAACCACCCCCGATTTCTCTGGATGCTGATTATTGTTTTCAGCATGGGAATAGCAGTCGCGAGTTGGCAGTCTGGCAAACAGCGGCCTCACATTCCTCTGCAAGATCTCGACATCGAGGATACATCCGAGGAGGTTGATCGATTTCGTCTAGATCGGTCTGAGGGATTCCTCGTCATCCGGGGCGATCAACTTTTTACGAAATCGGGTGTGACCACGATTCGAAGAATTGTCGAAGGGCTCGAAAAACTCCCTCAGATACAAGACGTTTTTTGGATTGAGGATATTCCTCCCCTGAATATTTTCGGACTCTCCCCTGGATGGCTCCCCGAACCCAATGCGGAAGAGAAAGAATACCAGATTTCCAAAAGTCGAATTCTTGACCATCCGCTGGTGCGTGGCCAACTTGCCGCACCGGATGGAAAGACCCTTTTGCTACCTATTCGGTACAACTGGATAGAGGTATGGGAAGATGATGATTGTGATATTCGAATCCAAGAGGCAGCGAAAGAATTAGCGAGCGATAAATCGCTAAACCAGTTTGATATCAATATCACTGGCCGCGTGCCGCTCTATCTTGCTGCGCAGCGGGCGTTCCGTTCCAATCATCTAAAATTTCAAATCATCGGATATGCGTTGGTATTTATCATCTCGATCTTTCTCTTTCGAGATATAGCCACGATCTTTGTTGTTGGTGCAGCACCTGCCATCGCAATCTTTTGGACCGAGGGAATTCTCAAATGGGCTGCGATTCAAAGTAATGATCTCACTGCGGTTGTTTTGCCGGTTTTAATCACAATGGTTGGATTAACTGACGGCGTGCATCTTGTCGTTGGGGTGAGTGAACGTTGGCAACGAAAACAGGATCAGAAAGGTGCGGTGTGGGACGCGCTGGCACATATTGGAGTCGCCTGCTTGCTCACTTCGCTTACGACCGCCATCGGATTTCTTTCACTTCTGTTCGCTCGTTCTACACCAATTCGCGATTTTGGTCTGGCTTGTAGTGTTGCCGTGCTGGTGACATTTATTGCAGTCATGACCGTAATTCCGGCAATTTGTCTGACACCGTTGGGTTCCCACGTAATAAGAAAAAAAATACAAGTTCAACTCATCCACGCAGAATTTCTCAAGAACGCACTACGTTTTGTACTAGCCCACTATCGCGCCGTGAGCATAGCCGGCGCGCTACTTACGGTTATTTGCATCGTCATCTCTCTTCAGCTGCGCCCCGATGCGCGGACCATCAATGCCTTACCGGCCAACAGCTCAGCGGTATCCGCGCTAAAGCACTGCAATGCAACAATGGGAGGCATTGACTTCGTGCGAGTTGTAGGAGACTTCTCCGGAATGCCAGCACACCAAAAGAGACCAGTCGGTGTGCAGAAAATTATTACTCAGATCGAAGAGTATTTGTCGCAGGAAATTCTTTTACAGCATCCGCTCTCGATCAAGCATTTTTTACGAGCCATTGAGCGTGAAGGAGGTAGCAGAGGCTTGGATGCGATTGAATTGATGCCCCGCGAGATCCGCAACCTTTTTTACGACGATAAAAATGGCACATTTCAAATTTATGTCCGAGCGCAAGACCTCGGCGCGGCGGCCTACACTCCGGTATTTGAAAGAACGGCTGCAATACTGAAAGATCTTGAGAAAAAACATAGGGGCTTGCGCCTCGAGATGATCGGGATACCGGTAAGCTCCGCTCGCGATGTGTCGCTCATCGTATACGACCTAGTCGCGAGCCTGGGTACCGCGTCGCTCGTTATTCTTCTGGTAATGGTTTGTTTTTATCGCTCCTGGAGAATAGGAATTGTTACCTTGATTCCCAACCTTCTGCCACTGGCACTCACAGGCACGCTGCTCGTGGTGACGGGACAAAATCTGGCAATCGTGAGCGTTTGTGCCCTTGCTGTATGTATTGGAATTGCGGTCGATGACTCTATTCACTTCCTCACACGATTTCGTCAAGAGCTTGAGAGAGGATTAGAAATTGAGGAGGCAATAGAAACAACGTTTTTCGGTGTCGGGGGAGCTTTGATCATCACAACCGTCGTGCTCATTTCAGGGTTTGCGACCGTGTTGATCAGCCCTCTTCCGACCCACCGCATGTTCTCGATGATGGCATGCGCGACCATCGGCGGCGCACTTATAGGAGATCTTCTGTTTCTTCCCGCATTGCTCAAGTGGATGATCCGTCGGCCAACGGATTTACTTTGCAGAGAAACAGTAAAAAGGAAAAAAGATTAAGCGGAGCAGGATGCATCGGAGCCGACGAGTGGCCGCCCGATGGAATAGTAGGTGAAGCCTGCGGCGGACATCTGTTCACCATTGAAAATATTGCGTCCGTCAAAAATGACAGCTTGTCGCATACGTGATTTCATTTCGGCAAAGTCGGGTGTACGAAATTCTCCCCACTCGGTCATGATTGCCAAGGCATCCGCGTCATTCAGCACATCGAGCGGCCGGTCGCAATAAGTCAATCGATCTCCATATTTTTCGCATACATTTTCCATCGCCTCCGGGTCGTGAACCATGAGTTGACACCCCGCTTCAAGCAACGAATCGATTAAGACCATCGCTGGTGCTTCGCGAATATCATCGGTCTTGGGCTTGAATGCCAAACCCCAGACGCCAATTCTTTTATCCTTTAAATTGTTTTCAAAATGACTAGCGATCAATTGAGGTACCAAGGTTTTCTGTATTCCGTTGACCTGATCGACCGCTCGCAATATTTTTGCATCGATATCCTTGCTTTGAGCGAGAAACTCCAGAGCGCGAACATCCTTCGGAAAACAACTACCTCCGTACCCGACTCCCGGGAAGAGGAAAGCGAAACCGATCCTGCTATCGTGACCAATACCCCGCCGCACATCATCGATATTAGCGTCCGTAGCCGAGCAGATCCCTGACATTTCGTTGATGAAGCTAATCTTGGTTGCCAGCAGAGCGTTGGCAACATACTTTGTCATTTCGGCACTTTCCGGCGACATTACCAGAAACGGTTTTTCGGTGCGCAAAAATGGCGAGTAGAGTTGACGGAGTACCTCACCATCTTCCTCGCCCCGAACACCCACAACAACGCGATCGGGTTTCATAAAATCGTCAATCGCTGCACCCTCTTTAAGAAACTCAGGATTGCTTGCTACCCGACATTCGCGGCCCGTATTTTTCTTCAAGCGTACGAATATTTGTGCGTTTGTTCCGACGGGCACCGTGCTTTTGGTCACCGTGATGGCATTTTCGTTGAGATAGGGTGCAACAGAGTCAACCACACTCCATAAGGCCGTAAGATCGGCAGCACCTGTTTCCGACATCGGAGTTCCCACGGCAAGATAGACCAACTGAGCGGGTGGCACCGCCACCGAAACGGCGGTAGTGAACTGCAGTCGTCCCGCGGCTATATTGCGCTCGATTAATTCACCGAGCCCCGGCTCATAAATCGGTACTTCCCCATTGCGGAGCCGTTCGATTTTTGTTTGGTCGATATCGACACAAACCACATCGTTTCCACTCTCAGCAAAACAGGTTCCAGTGACCAGACCCACATACCCGGTACCAACCACAGCAATTTTCATGAAACTATTCTCACCTATTTAAAAACTTAAATCATGGTGCGTATGATAACCGCTACGCAGGCAGTTTCCAGATGACTTGCTCACATGTACCCCAACCGCGGAGTAGACTCCCTAGTTCGTGAGATAATTTAAATCACTTTCCACCATTTCCGCGATCAATGACTCAAAAGAAACGCTTGGTTTCCAGTCCAACTCATCGGTGATAAGCGACGCGTCCCCACATAATGCATCCACTTCTGCAGGACGATACAGCGCCGGGTCCACTTGAACGTACGCCTCCCAGTCGAGTCCCACGCATTCGAAAGCAATCCGAGCAAAATCACGTACAGTGTGCTTCTTTCCTGTGGCAACAACGTAATCTTTAGGACTTCCCTGCGAAAGCATCAGCCACATAGCCCGCACATAGTCACGGGCGTGGCCCCAATCTCTCTCCGCGTCCAAATTGCCTAAAAAAATATTCTTTTCCATCCCCAGCTTGATTTTTGCCACCCCTAATGAAATTTTGCGACTTACAAATTCAGTACCACGTCGCGGAGATTCGTGATTAAAGAGAATGCCACTTACCGCAAACATATCAAAACTTTCTCTGTAGTTGATCGTGATGAAGTGCCCGTAAGCTTTTGCGACCCCATAGGGACTGCGTGGACGTGCGACGGTTTGCTCAGATTGGGTCGTTTCGCAAGATTGTCCGAATATCTCCGAACTACTCGCTTGAAAAAATTGAATATTGGGGTTCTGTTCGCGAATTGCCTCCAATAGACGTGTCACACCGATGGCGGTCACTTCACCGGTGAACAAGGGCTGGTTCCAGCTTGCAGGCACAAATGACTGTGCGGCCAGATTATAGACCTCGTCAGGTTTTGACTTTTGCAGAATTCGCAAAAGCGAACTGAAATCGAGCAGATCCCCATCGTGCAGGTGAACCTGGGAAACAATTTTTTCCAGTCGCTCTAATCGGCTATAGCTCGATCGCCGAACCAGGCCATGAACCTCATATCCTTTCTCAAGGAGCAACTCGGCCAAATAGCTGCCATCCTGACCGGTGATTCCCGTTATCAACGCCGTGCGAGCCAAAAAATCATCTCACTTTACCGCATCACCGGCCATTGAACCCGTTGGCAAAGGTTGAGAGCGAATGCCTTGGCCGTTGTGGTGATTGAGGGATCGTTCAATCTTCGGGTCCTTCCTCCTCGATTGGAGGCGGGGTCACATTGTCTTCAATCGCTGGGATTTTTTCTTCAGTACCCTGAGCCCCATTCTCTTCCTGTGTTTCCTCCCCATTGTCTTCCCGCGGCACTCGAACCACAGCGACGAGTGAATCATCATCATCAATCGACATGATGCGAACTCCTTGAGTATTGCGTCCGATGACGCCCATATCACTTGCCAGAATCCGTTGAATCTTACCTCGGGCCGTCATAATCATCACTTCATCCCCGTCGTTGACGCGGGCAATTCCAATCACAGGGCCGTTACGTTTGGTAGTTTTTATATCACGTACACCTTTGCCACCCCGCCTCTGCGTGCGATAACGACTCGTCGAACTTGCTTCGTCTTGTTCCTCCGAATCGGCATGAGTTCCCTTGCCGAAGAGAGTGCGTTTACCGTACCCATTCGCACATGCCGTCAAAAGGGTCGCCTCCGGTTCTGCCACCACCATCCCCACCAGGCGATCATCCCCTGCGAGCGATATTCCACGCACACCACTGGAATTTCTTCCCATCGAACGGGCATCGGCTTCATTAAAACGAATTGCCATCCCGTTTTGCGAGGAAAGGATCACCTCATCGTCTGGTTTCGTGACTGCGACGTCCACCAATTCATCGCCGTCACGGAGTTTGATCGCAATAATTCCACCCTGCCTGGGACGACTGTATGCCTCGAGTTTTGTTTTTTTAACCAACCCGCCGGCCGTGGCCATCATGAGAAAATGCCCCGGTTGATCAAAATCACGCACTGGCCGACAGTCGGCAATTCTTTCATCGGGGGCGAGATTCAAGAGATTGACCACCGCACGGCCCCGGCTGTCTCTTCCCAACTCGGGCAGATCGTACACCTTCTGCCAATAGACGCGCCCGCGATTTGTAAAAAACAGGAGATATGCGTGTGTGCTGGCAACAAACAAATGCTCAATCGGGTCCTCTTCCTGCGTTCGAGCTCCACGAAGCCCTTTCCCACCACGCCGCTGAGATCGGTAAACACTTGCGGGCGTTCGTTTGATTCTCCCGCTATGACTAATGGAAACCACCATTGTTTCTTCGGTGATTAGATCTTCCAGATCGACATTTCCAATCTCATTACCCGATATTTCCGTACGCCGAGGCTCCCCATGCTTACGCTTCAACTCACTTAAGTCATCGCAAATTATTTTGAGGATATGTTTTTCATCGGAGAGAATCTTAAGAAAGCCAGCAATATCTTCCAGTAATTTCTGAAATTCATTACCCAATCGCTCTTGTTCCAGATTCACCAACTGACCGAGAGTCATCTTCAGAATGGCATCTGCTTGAACCGGGGTAAGGGTGTATTGATCAGCAACCCCATTTTCTTCCTGATAAACCGCGAAGCCATTCTGTCCGAGTGCACGTTCAAGTAAAGAACTTGGGCACTCGATTTCCATTAATCGTGCCTTAGCTTCCGCCTGCGTGGAACTCTCGCGGATGACCCGTACCACTTCATCGAGGTTGGCGTGCGCGAGCAGCAGTCCTTCTACCGTATGTTTACGTGTGCGGGCTTTCAGTAGTAAGAACTGTGTCCGCCTGCGAATCACTTGCACCCGATGCCGAATGAATTCCTCAACCAATCTCTTAAGCGACAAGGGACACGGCTTACCGTCAACTAAGACAAGTAAATTCAAAGAAAAAGTGACTTGCAGCTGCGAGTACTGATAAAGCTGATTGAGTACGACTTCAGGATCAGCATCCCGCTTCACTTCAATAATGAGGCGGACCGGCTCCTTGAGGTCACTTTCATTACGAACATTCGAAATTCCATCGATTCGCCCACCCTGCACGAGTGCCGCAATCCCCTCTTCGATGCGGTCGCGCGCCTGCTGATATGGAATTTCGCGCACGATAATTCGAAAGCGGTTTTTTTTGAACGGTTCGATATCAGCGCGAGCGCGCAAAGTGATTGTCCCGCGTCCCGTGTGATATCCCTTTCGGATACCACTGCGACCACACACGATACCACCCGTTGGAAAATCGGGTCCGGGACAAATCTCCAACAACTGATCGACAGAAATATTGGGATTTTCTATGACTGCCGCAATCGCATCGCAAACCTCGGATAAATTGTGCGGAGGAATAGATGTGGTGTATCCGACCGCAATACCATTGGCTCCGTTGACAAGCAGATTAGGAAACTTCGATGGCAAGACCGTAGGTTCCGTCCGCCGCTCATCATAGGTGGGGAGATAATCGACCGTATCGAGATTAAGGTCGTCGAGCATCAGCGCCGCGGGTGCGGCCATACGCGCCTCGGTATATCGCATCGCCGCAGGCGGCAGTCCAGCAATCGAACCAAAGTTACCCTGTTTATCTACAAGCACGTGGCGCATATTCCATTCTTGCGCCATCCGTACCAGCGTCGGATAAATCACACTCTCACCATGAGGGTGATAGTTTCCACTCGTGTCACCAGATATTTTCGCGCACTTGATTCGCGACGCACCGGGCGT
>JAQWPY010000213.1 GCA_029245145.1 Pirellulales bacterium
AGACTGACGAGCAAATTGTGCGACTCGACCGAAAGTTCCGGGTTGGTTTTCTTTCGATCCTCTTCAATCCAGGCGATGAGTTTTTCGCGGTCCTCGCTATTGGACGGGTCGTCTCGCACCGCGCGGGCCCAGAGTCGCGGTTCCGCCGAAGTCAAACGCGGATCGCCGAGCAACTCCGCCGCCGCATATCGTCGCCCCGACTCCTCCTCGAGGATGTCGCGCAACTGTCGCCGCTTGGAAGCATCGTCCGGATGATAGGAAACGTATTCGGCCAAGTCCTCGATCGTCGGCAGCGTCAATTGGGCCATGTCGCCAGCCGCTTCAGCGGCCGCCGCGACGGCTTCCTTTTCATCTTCGGTGGCCCCAGAAAGGAGATAGGCGACCTGCTGCGCGGCGGCAAAATAGTTCGGCTCACTCCGCAAGTCAGGACCGATCCGGTGATCCGGACCATCGTATCCGTTCACCTCGTGACAGCCGAAGCAACCGTAATACTTCACCAGACGATGCCCTTCGACTAACTTCGGGGCAGGGGGATCGGGATACCGCTCGCTCGGCAGAAGTTCGGCCACCTCATGATGGCACTTCAGGCAGGAGCTTTACACAAAGCGGTGTGGTTGCATCGGCAATACCCAGTGGTGATTGTCAAACCAACCGTACTCCTTCCGCCACCTCTCCGCTTGCTGCGGATCGTTGGGGGTATGGCTCGCCCACTTGAATTCCGTAGCGCTTCCCTGACCCTCGTGACAAATCGTGCAGCCCATTTCCTGTTTTTTGTGCGGACTCATCGAGCCGACGAACAGATCCAAACGGGGATGCGAACTGTAGGGATGCGGGTAGCCTCGCCGGATCGTCAATTCGATCGACTCTCCCCAAGACACCTGCCGGGTCAAATAACGCAAGGCATCGGACCGTGAAACGAGCTTTTCGTTACGGCCTCCGACACGTATGTGCGTAATCACATCGCCGGCCTCCAAACCGGCCTTCGCGGCAACCGACCGCGGCCAGACAAACTCCACAAGCACGTCGGTCCGCAGGACCAATCCGTGTTCCGATAACTCAAATCCATAAAGCGATTGCGTCGTCACCGCATCGTCGCTTCCCGACTCCGGGGCTGCATCGGGTGTTTGCATCGCCAGTGAAACCGTCGGCTGTTGCTGCGGGAAACTGGGCACCGTGGCCGAACCGGGCGCCGTGGTTTCGATGCCCTGGTGACACGTCACGCAGCGATCAAAGCGGGCCACGTCCCGAAAGTTATTGTTGAGCGTAAGGTTCGGCAGCCAAACCTGATCAATTTTCAAAGGTCGCCCGAACGCATCGATGATCGGCAATTCCAGCAACCCGCGTCCGAATGCCGTATTATCCGCAAGGCTTCGCTGCAGTTGGTCTCTCGTACTGCGGAATTCAGCAAGCCGCTTCTCCGCTTCTTTCTCCTCCGCTTGCAGATCCTTTCGAATCCGCTCGAGTGCCTTGCGATGTTCGTTGGCCGCCTCGTACCGACTGCTAATCCCCGCCACATCCTCCTCGATGGCGGCGACCGACTGCCTGACTTTCTTCTTCTCTGCGCCGGACTTTGCGTCGCGCACCGCGAGGTCGTATTTGCTTTTCGCTGCATCGAGATCGGCACGCCGAAACTTGCGTTTGCTCGCTGTGTTGTCTTCCAAGAACTTGACCGCTGCAATTGCAGCGTCCATGTCCGCAAAGAGATCCTCGCGGAGCGGCAACAGCGTATTGGCTTGACGCTGCAATTGCTGATCGTCTTCGTGCGAAACATCGACATCGACAAGGGCATCTTGAAGGCTTTGATACGCTGTCTTCACCGCCGAGACCTGCGATTCGACCTCATCGCCCCCCGCGAAGTTGCTCGCCTGCGACACAAAGGCATCGATCGAAGCCTGTGGTGGCAGCGCAACAACAGACCGATTCAGCGCCGCCTGAAGGGCCGTTTCCTGCAGCGTGTAGAGTTCGGTCTTCTGCTCGTTATCGCGAGAAACGAGAGTCCAATTTTCGATTTCCTGGAACTTTCGCTGGTAGTCTTTCCACTTCCGCGAGTGGTCCGCAACGAGAAGCCAAATCGTACTCACGAACATACCGATCGATACGATCCCAAAGACCAAATTCAGCAGCCTGGTATCGAGTCTTGTTTCTTCTGTTGCGGGCATAATTAAGAAATTCGCGAGGTCGCGTTAAAGATTCAAAAAGTACTCAGGAATCGAGACGATGTACTTGAGGTTCACTGTCCACCTCAACACCATTTTTATAGGCAGCATCATCATGATCAGCAACAGATTGGACATGACCATAAACCGCACAAATCCCATCTTCACGTAGTATTTCCGGAACACCGTGACTGCCAGAAGCGGCGGTAGCAAAAAGAGGTAAGCCAAGACTAAAACGATACCGAGCCACTCTCGCACCACAATGTAAGACAACTGCGTCAGCACACCGGTGCCGGGCGGCGCTTTGGGTGTGGCCATATCAAGCCCCGCAGTCCAAAAGTAGGTTGAAAGGTCCACGTTGTTAAGCGCCTCGACCTTATGAACATCCCAATACTCGTAGGGCCCAAAAATATTCCAATTCGGACCGCGCAAAAATGTCCCCAGGACAATCAGCACTACCCACAGCAAAAGGAAACCGAACTGATAGGTGAGGTAACTGAATTTTCTCTCTACAATCGTATAATAACCGTTGCCCTTCGGATTGAAATCGAGATAGGGGATCGCCATCAATCCGACGACGATCATGCTCGGCATCACCACCCCGGCCATCCAGGGATCGAAATAGACAAGCATCTCCTGCAGACCGAGAAAATACCACGGCGCCTTGGACGGGTTGGGGGTTTTCACGCTGCTCGCCGGCTCTTCGAGCGGAGCCTGCAATCCGATTCCCCAGAGCAGCAGAAACGCGGTCAGCGCCACCATGCAGATCAGTTCTGTGTAGACCAGATCGGGCCACACCAGGACCTTTTCATTGCCTTCGTGCTCCAAGGTGGGCTCGCCCCGGGCAATGCGATCGTCGTTCTCCACCGCCCGCGACGTGGCGAGCCAGGTAAAGAACCCCAGCAGAAAGATCAGGCCCACGATCGGCACGTTGTCCGGCTTTGCCGCGATCGTGTAAAAATTGTAATCGGTCATCGAGAGGCCGAGCGCCAGAAGCGAAAGATTCAGCATCGCCCACGCCACCGGCCCCCGCACGAAAAAGCGGCGGGCGAGAAAGAGCCCAACGAGAATCACCAGCGACCCGACGCTGTAAAAAACGGCCCCGGTCGAACCACCCAGGGCCTGATTGACTACCGTTCGAATCGCTTCGGGCATCATCGGCATCCAGGCCGCATCGCCACTCAACGCCATCGGCGCCAGATAGCCCATATAAAACAGGCCCACTGCGAGCCAGAAGATGGCCTGCCCGACCGCCCGTCGCGACCGCCACAGCCAGTACGCCGCCGCCATGTTCACTGCAGCAAGCAGCACATAATACCAGCCGAGAAAGCCGCTTATGCTCTCAAGAAATACTTGATTGTTTCCGTGCATACCTCGATCCCGTCAATCACATATCACAGAGGGCCACTGATCCCGCCGTCCTTCCGCACCCGCCAGAAGTGAATCGCAATCAAAAAAGCGGCCGCCAGCGGGATGGCAATGCAGTGCAACACGTAAAAACGGTTCAGCGTCTCTTCTCCTACGAACCGCGCACCCAAAAGCCCGAACCTCGCATCGCTTCCGCTCGTGATCATATCGATACCGCCGATTGTCAGCAGCTGCTGCCCCGGACCTTCGTAACCCAAAATCGGTGTTGCCCTCGCCATATTCGAACCTACGGTGATCGCCCAGATCGCTAACTGATCCCACGGGAGCAAATAACCGGTAAAGGAGAGCAGCAAGGTGAGCAACAGAAGCACCACACCGATGACCCAGTTGAACTCGCGGGGCGGCTTGTAGCTGCCGGTGAGAAAGACCCGGTACATGTGCAGCCGGACC
>JAQWPY010000217.1 GCA_029245145.1 Pirellulales bacterium
AACAGCGCGGCAAGCGGGGGCGGGCCCACGTCGGCCTGGGCCGCTAAGTCCTTGAGCTGCGTCATCACGACCCAACCGGTCAGCGCCATCGCAAAAAGATTTAAAAGGGCCGTGGTGATGCTGAAAAGCATGATCGTCAACAGTTTGCCCATCACGATCTCTCCGCGACGCGCCGGACTGGTGAGCAACGTTTCGAGCGTGCCACGCTCTTTCTCACCCGCGCACAGATCGACTGCCGGGTAAAAGGCCCCGGTGACCGCCCAGATCAACAGCACGAAGGGCAAGATTTTGGACCAGAGCGAGACGTTGATCCGCTCGTCGGTTTCGGCAAAGTCGAAGCGGCTGAATTCGATCGGTCGCGCTGCCCAGCGGGAAAGATTGCTCGCGATGAGGCTTTGCTCTCCCACTTCGGCCGACCACTCGTTCAGTGCGCGGTCGACCCGGGCGTGGGCCAGCACTTTTTTATCGCTGCTATCGTCGTAGACAAGCATCGGCCGCGGTACGGCGGGCGGAGGTTCGTTGCCCGCAAGACGGGCGTGCTGGCGAAATCGTTCGGGATAGGTTCCGAGCTCTTTGAAAAACCCGGGCGGAAAACAGACCGCCGCTTCGCAACTATAGCGATTCATCAAGGCGCGAATTTGCCGGTTGACCCTTTGCGATTGCTTATCGCTGAGGGTGGCGCCCTCGGGCCATCCGCCCTCCCGGACAAAGTTGAGGCGGTCGAGAGGAAACAGTTTCAGCTGCACCGAACCGCTCTGGTTCTTTTCGCTTTCGGTCACGGCGAAGCGATCCTGGCGAATCAACTCCGGCAGATTGCCGCCCGTGCCCTCGTAGCCGAGAATCAGCACGCGACTCGGGTGTTCGCGTAAAAATTGCGCGATTTGAAAGAAACTGACGCCGAGCAGCGGATAAAACAGGATCGGCAGCACCGCGATCATAAAGAGCGTGCGGCGATCGCGGAGTTGATCGCGCATCTCGCGGCGAAAAATCAGACGGATATTCTTCCACTTCATCGTTTTATCCGCTCGGGGCGATCTCCCCGTTGTCTGCTTCGGCTTGTTGGATGAGATCGAAGAAAAGGTCCTCCATTTCACCGCTCTTCGACCCGACCGGTGCATTGGTGCGCAATTCGGCGAGTGTGCCGGTGGCCAGGATGTGTCCGCGGTGCATGATCGCCACCCGGTCGCACACGCGTTCGACCTCGCGCATGATGTGGGTCGAGTAGATGATGCATTTGCCCCGGTCACGCAGGTCGGCCACAATCTCGAGGACCGCACGCGCGACCAAGACATCGAGCCCGGCAGTCGCCTCGTCGAGAATCACCACCGGAGGGTCGTGGATGATGGCCCGGGCAATCGAGACTTTTTGCTTCATGCCGGTCGACATTTTTCCGCCGAGGCGGTCGCGGATGTCCTGCATTTTGAGTCGCTGGAAAATCTCTTCCATCCGTTCCTCGAGCAGCGATTCCTCGAGGCCGTAGAGTCGGCCGAAATATTCGACCATCTCCCAGGCGGTCATGCGATCGTAGACCGCGGTACCGGAAGAGACAAAACCGATGCGGTGACGGACGCGGTCGCTCTGGTTCACCACATCGAGTCCGTCGATCCGTGCGATACCACCGGTCGGCTTGAGTACGGTGCTGAGAATTCGTAGCGCGGTGGTCTTGCCCGCCCCGTTGGGACCCAGAAGTCCGAAGACTTCGCCGCAGGTCGCCTCGAACGAGATGCCGGCCAGGGCTTGGTGCTTGCCTCGCTGGAAATCGTCGTAATCTTTTTCGAGCTGACAGACTTCAATCATGGGAGAGGAGGCACCCGGCGGTGGCGATCGGTCACGCCCTTGATTCTACACGCTCCGGGCAAAGCAACGCCAGCACCTGACCGGATGGCGGGAGGCCGCATCGCGGTTCAGCAGGCGAGCGAAGGGGTACCGCTGTCGATCAAATCGTAGAAGACGTTGCGCTGACGGGGTTCGTAGCCGAGGTCCGAGATACAGTGGCGTATTTCATCGAGCGTGAGATGGTGGACCGTTCCCGCTTCGGCCACCACGTTCTCTTCGAGCATCAGGCTGCCCATGTCGTTGGCCCCATATAGAAGCGCGAGTTGTCCGACCTTCATTCCCTGAGTCACCCAACTCGATTGGATGTTGGGAATGTTGTCGAGGTACAGGCGGCTGACCGCCTGCGTATGCAGGTAGGCGTGCCCCCCGAGACGCGGCAGGTCCGCCATGTCGGTATTCTCCGGTTGGAAAGTCCAGCAGATAAATGCCGTGAATCCGCCCGTCTCGTCCTGAAGCTGACGGATCCGCTCCAGGTGTTCGATCCGCTCGGCGAGCGTCTCGACGTGACCGAACATCATGGTCGCCGTACTCCTGCCGCCAAGCTGATGCCACACGCGCATCACCTCGAGCCAATCGTCGGTGAGTACCTTACCGCGGGTGATCTCCTTGCGGACGCGGTCGACTAAAATTTCGGCGCCGCCCCCAGGGAGGCTGCCGAGTCCTGCGGCCTTGAGCCGTTCGAGTACCTCGCGGAGCGACATTTTATTGACCTTGAGGAACGCATGAATCTCTGGCGGGCTGAAGCCATGCACGTTGACTTGGGGGTAATGCTGTTTGATATCGCGGAGTAAATCTTCGTACCACTCAAGTTTGAGGCCCGGATGCATGCCGCCTTGCAGAAGGATTTGATCGCCGCCGACCTCCACAAGCTCTGAAATTTTTTCGAGTAGTTCCTCTCGCTCGAGCACGTAACCTTCGGGGCTTTTGGGCGTGCGGTAAAACGCACAGAAATCACACACCGCGCTGCAGATGTTCGTGTAGTTGATGTTGCGATCGATGTTGTAGGTACGATAGGTCTCCGGATGAAGCTGCCGGGTGAAGCGATCGGCGGCCCGTCCGATGGCTGCCAGATCGTTGCTCTCCAGCAGGGCGAGGCCTTCGGCCGGAGTGAGTCTTCCGCTCTTATCCTCGGCGGCCGTTTCGATGCGCTTGGTCAGAATGGAGGCGATCGATTCGCTCACGATACTCTTTCAGCGGAGGGTGCGTGGGGTGTGGGGCTGAGCAGATCCCACTTGCGGCACAGAGACTCGAACAGCGCGAGACCCTCTTGCTCACGCTTTCCGTATCGAAAGTTGAGATTGTTGGCGAGATAATCGTGGCACTGCGGTTGGGTGAGCCCGTGGCTTGCCGATTCCTCCTCGGCAATCTGTTCGAGTTCGGCAAGCCCTCGATCGCGAGCTGCCGAGAGCGATGCGGCAATCGAACCGAGCGTCGCATCGCGGTGGGCTACCCATAAAGCGAAAACGAAGGGAAGCCCCGTCCAGCGCGCCCATCGATCACCCAAATCCCATACGGCCTCAAATTTTCCCGAGGGCGAGTGGATTGCCCTGTCGCCGATCAACAGTACCGCATCGGTATCGGTCTCTTCGAGTGCGGCCCCGATCGGCAGTGGTTCGAGTTGTGGTCGCAAGCCGAATTGTTCGGCGAGTAAAATTTGCACCAGGGCAATGCTGGTTCGCGATCCTTCGTCGAGGGCGAGCGTGCGGATCTGGTCGAGAGGTTTTCGACTAAAAAGTTTGACGCTCAAGACCGGTCCCTCGCAGCCGATGCAGGCATCGGAAACCACAGAGTAATCGCTGCGGTCAAATAACTCGACCACGGGAATCAGCGCCACGTCGACCCGCCGTTCTGCGAGGCAGTCCGCCAGGCGACTCGGGAGGTCCATGCGGATGTCTGCTTGCGGCGCAAGCTCGGCGAGCCCCCGGATCAGGGGTTTCGTGTTGAGGTAGTGCACCGCGCCGATACGGAGCGAATTTTTCTCTTCGGGTACCTCGCTCAACGGAAGCGTCTCCTGGACTCGTAACTCATTGCTCTGCATGATTATAGGAGGCAATCCCCGAGTGCGGAAAGGTCTTTCGCTCCGATTCACCGTTTTACGGCCCTAAATCAACTGGGCCGACCGTACGGTTGCCGACGGGTACCGGAAGCCACAGAAATAGTTGATTTCACGGTGAAAAGTGGCCGATATTGACTGACGTGGGGCAGAATGCGTGTTGTGATTTGAGTTGCCGTTTGGTACTCTCCGCGACCCTTCCTGATCATTCCCTCCCTGCTTCCCACCTACATGGTCGATCTGATGGCCTGGTTCGCTCGTATTGCCACCATTCTCCCTTTGTGCGGCTGGCTGTTGGTCGGCCCGCATGTATCGAACCGTCACCTCTTTGCCGACGGTTTGATGGACGGCGATCCGATTGCAACGTGGGGTCAACTTTCCCCGGCTCCCCGGAACCTTACCCTGCTGAACGACCTGACCGGCACGACGGGCACCGGCGCAAGGGGCACTGGCCAAACAGTTTCGCATCTTGCGCCCGCGGAGGAAGAAACGCCCGACGTCTTCTACTACCATCTTTGGCACAGCCCCGAGGGTGGGACAGTTTTATTGCCCCCTCTATCGGACCCGCCCTCCGCCGGAGCCCGCAGGCTGCCCGGCGCTGTAAAAATTCCCTTCGAGATACTCAAATCGCAAACGCAGAAAAAAAGCAAAGCAAAAAAACAAACGCTCTTAAAACCACCCGTCACTCTGCACCCCGACACAGCCATCGCCTCGACGGGCAATGCGGTGACGCTCGGTGAGGTCGACAAAGCGACCTTCAAGACCGAGTTGGAAATTCTGGAGTCGCAGTGGAATGTCGATTTCAACGTGGGTATGCAGGAGACGGGAGAGGATGGTAACCGGGTGCGACTCGGTACGATTGCGCGGTATCGGACACCCGAGCAGTTGCTCAAGATTGATATGGATTTTGAGCGAAGCCAGGGAGAGGAAGAGAGCGTTGCGAATCACCTTCGACTTGGTACTCTCGCGCGATACCGCTGGAAGGGGAAGGAACTCGAGTTCGACATGAAGTATGAGCGGCGGCAAGACGAGCAAGAAAACGTGACGAATCGCGTGATGCTCGATGGGACCCAAGAGTGGTTTTTCAGTTCCACCCGCTGGAGTCACTATCTCGGGGGCAAGGTCGAGTACGACCAACTCGAGGCCTTTGACAGTCGCGTCGAAACGAACACCGGGTTTGCTTACTCGCTGCTGAAAAGCAAAGCGAGTCACGTGAAGGTGAAAGCGGGTACCACCGTGGCCCGCGAACTGGGTGTCGAGCAAGAGGAGGCCGACCTGCTTCCCGAATCGCTCTACGGCCTTTCGATCAACCAGAATGTGACCGACGCGCAGCAAGTGACGACTTCGCTCGACTATATGCCGAGTTGGAAAGATTTCCAGCAGTACGAAGTGAAGGCCGAAGCGAACTGGCAACTCGTGCTCGATGAGGAGACCGACTTTCGCTTGCAGGTCGGTGCGCGTAACCGGTTCGACAGTACCGTGCCGATCGAGAGTATCGATGACGGGATCGACTACACCACGTCGCTGATGTGGGTCTACTGACGCCTCGGAGGCTTATCGGTCCCGAAGCAGTTCTTCGTCGATTTGTCGCAGCACTGCTGCGGCAATGTCATCGGCCCCGCGGGTCGCGTTCGAACCGTGCCAGCGATCGATACTTTCAATCTCGGGCATCACGGCCAGAATTTCGTTCCGTAAGTTTTCGAGCAAGTTTGCGGTCCGCTCCGGCTGGGGTTTGTCGAGAATGGTCACAATCGTTTTCATCATCCGCAGCAGACGAGCGCGAATGTTCACCGGAGAAGACAGCTTGTCGCCCGGCTCGACGAGAATCTCGGATGCGGGGACGCGGAGCGCTTGCTGCCATCGATAGAGTGCCGTGAGCGGCAAATCGCACGAGGGATCTTCCTGGGCTCGCACATCTCGCATGGGCATGTGCATCTTGCGGGCGAGTGCACGCAGCGTGACCTCCTGCTGTCCGCGGATCTCGCGAATGCGATGGAGCGGTTGCGTGGTTGTGTGGTTTACGCTTGACTCACTTACCGGATTCAATCCCTTGCGCTGCATCGTTCCCATCGGTGCCTCCTCGGTTTGGCAATTCGTGTGGTTTGCCGAGCGAGCAATCCTCACTCCCTCTGCTACCCTAAGAATTGCCGCGAGCGGACCATTTTGGACAGATCAATTTAAAGAATTTTACGCATCCCACCGGCGAATCCCCCCCGGTAAGGTGGGAAGCGATGCAATTCCAATGAGAAATCGCGGCTTTATTCGGACGGCGAGAAATTCTGGTTCCACACAGTGGCTGACTGTGGGGCCGGCTGTGGGGCCTCCTCCGGGAGCCACCATTCCATGCAGACCGCGACCAGCACCACTGCCAGCATCACGCAACCGATGATCATCTTCGCGGCCGTGCCCGCCAGCCGCGCCCAGAAGGCGGCCTGTCCCACCTGCATGCTGTCGTCGACGGTGCGGCCGACCCACTGCTCGCCTAAAAACGCACCCAACAGGGCGCCAGCGGCAGAGAGCAGGAGGGCACCGACGAGACTTCCGATCACCGGCATGATCCCCGTGCCAATGACCGCGCCGATGATCGCGCCGACGATGGCACCAAGAAATG
>JAQWPY010000219.1 GCA_029245145.1 Pirellulales bacterium
GCTTCCGCGCTGTGGGCTGCCGCGACTTCAGCCAGCGCCGCTTCGGTGTGTGCCGACAGCACTGCTGGGTCTGCTGCTACCCGGGCATTGATCGTGAGTTTGACGGTATCCGAATCCGTTTGGCTCGGCAGTGAAATCTCAGCTGCATCGCTCGAACTGACCAGATTCGCAACCGCAAAGCCCCCGTCCCCCTCGGCGAGAACTTTGAGGTGGACCGCCTCTAGTTGGTCATTTTGCAGGCGGTCACCGAGGGTTTCCACGAGCGCCAGGGCTAGGCGATCGAGGGGTAAACCGGTCCCCTCGACGACCGCTTCGGCGTTGAGCCAGCCCATTTCTGCCTCGCCGTCTGCATAGGTATCGTAATCGATATCGAGGGGCAGACTGCTCTGCGTTACGTTTTCCATTGCAGCGATTAGCCGATCCAACCCGTCGCCGGTGCGGAGACTCAAAGCGACGATGTGCTTTTGCGGAAACCGCTGCTCGAGCAGTTCGGTCAGTTCCTGTTGATCGGCCGGTGATATCTTGTCGATTTTATTGATGGCGATGATGTCGGCTTCCTCGAGTTGCTTGAGGAAGATGTAGGCCGCTTTGGGCGAAAATCCTACGCCAGCTTGCCCGCGCAGAATTTTTTGACCGTGCTCCGGTTTAAGCAGGACGATGAGCGGCCCGATGCGATACTGAGTGCCGTGTAATTTTTTCAGTGGCTCAAGGACAGTCGCGACCAGATCAGTGCAACTGCCGACCGGTTCAGCCAACAATCGATCGATTGGCGTGCCGACAGCGAGTGACCCGGCGGCATCGACCAGATCGTTAAACTTGCAGCAGAAGCAAGCACCGGCTACTTCACTCACCGGAAACCCTGCACTCGAGAGCGCGCGGGTATCGACTAGTCCTTCTGCTTGATCGTTCGTGACCAAACCTACCCGTTGTCCGAGAGCAGTGTAGTGGGATGCGAGTCGCGCCATCAGAGTGGTTTTACCCGCGCCGAGGAATCCACCAATCAGATGAAACGTCGTAATGATGCCACCCTCGAAGGCTACTCGGTCTGCGCTTCTTTCAGCATCGGTTCCAGTTCCTCTACAAAGTCGCGGGCATCTTTGAATTCGCGATAGACGCTGGCAAAGCGAACGTAGGCGACTTGGTCGAGTTGGCGAAGGCGGTCCATAATTCTCTCACCGATATAGACACTTTCGACTTCCGATTCGAATTGTTCGTAGATGTCGTTTTCCACCTGGGAAATGATCGCTTCGATCTGGTCGTCGCGAACTGAGCGCTTCCAGCACGCCTTTTCGATCCCCGACTTCATCTTATTGCGATCGAACGCCAGACGCGTGCCATCTTTTTTTACGACCTTCATCGGCCGCTCCTCGACTCGCTCGTAGGTGGTGTACCGTCGCTGGCACGAATGACACTCCCGCCGACGCCGGATGACAAAACCATCTTCCGATGCGCGGGAATCGATGACACGATCGTTATCGATGCGACAGAAAGGACAATTCATTCTCGCACCTGCAGGCAGAGGTGACTGGTACGGTAACGCTCGTGAGGACCTCCTTGAATATAGGGCAACGACCGCATTTGAGGAAGTGAATCCACCGTTCGCAAACAAAAGTTGCCGAATCGGACAGAATCGCCACAAAAACCGACGTTTGCCCGCTGCTGCCGTGGTTGATGGCAGGGTTCGGTTCCCCGAGCGGTCCGCAACGATTATGTGTCGTCGTCGCGCCACTCGCGGCGTTGACGCGAAGAGCCAATCCCCATGCTCTTGCGGTACTTGGTGACGGTCCGCCGAGCGACCTTCAGCCCTTCGCGGTCGAGTTGCCGAACCAGTTCGTCGTCGCTGAACGGTTTCTGCTTGTCTTCTCCGTCGACGATCTCCTGCAGTTTGATCCGCACCGCATCGTAGGCGACCTCCTTGCCGTCGCTGCTGACCGTGCCCCCGACAAAAAGTTTTTTCAGGGGAAAGAGTCCGCGAGCCGTCTGAATCCACTTGTCGTCGACGGCACGACTTACAGTCGTGACATGGACTCCTACTTTATCGGCAATCTGCTGCATCTTCAGTGGTTCAATCGCCTCGGGGCCCTTATCGAGAAATTCTGTCTGATGATCGACGATCGCCTGCGAAACCCGCGTCAGCGTACTCTGTCGCTGCTGAATCGAATCGATCAGCCACTGGGCCGCATTGATTTTGCGTTTAATGTACTCTCGCGTCTCCTCGTTGGTTTCCGGATTGGAGAGTAATTTGCGATAGTAGGGACTGATGTTGAGCGTCGGCGTTTTTTCGTCTTCGAGTCGCACCACGTAAATGCCTTCATCGTCGCGTTCGACGAACACGTCGGGCGTGACGGCCGGCACGTGGGTATCGCGGAAAAGGGAACCGGGATGGGGATTCAATTTTTTCAACTCATCCCAAATGGTATGGATCTGTTCGATCGAATAGCCGGTCTTTTTTGAAATCAGCGGCAGGCGATTGGCGGCCAAATCTTCGAGGTGATTCTCGATCAGTTTTCGCATCTCCTGTTCGAGCGGCATGCCCGGTTCCAGTTGCAGCAGCAAACACTCTTGATCGGTACGGGTACCGACACCGGCAGGGTCGAGTCGCTGCACGATCGCCAATGCCTCCTCGGCGAGTGCGAGCCGTTCGGGCGGAGCATCAGCTTCGAGCAGGTCGCAAAGTTGTCCCGCGAGGCGGCCATCGTCATTGAGATTGTAGATGATGCGGTCGACCAGCAACCGCATTTCCTCCTCAAGATCAAACCAGCCGATTTGATTGTGCAGATGATCCTGTAACGTCTGTGGACGACTCACCATGTTGGCCATCGCGTCGTGGCGGCGGAGTGCGTCCTGCTCGATGCGGTTGGACGAGGGCTGCCGACGTTCTTCGAACGTTTCGGGCCACTCCTCGTTCATACGGTCCAGTCGTTCAAAGTCATCCTGGTTGTCTTTGCTTTCGTCGACCACCAGTTCTTTTTCGGTTTCGGCCTTGGCGTCGGCCTTTTCGGCCTCAAACTGCTCGTCGGGCAGGTCCGGATCCGATTCGACCAGATCGAGTACAGGATTTTCCTCCATTTCCTGCTCGATCCGCTCCTGGAGCGCGAGAATCGGCAACTGGAGGATCTCCATCGATTGGATCATCCGCGGCGCAAGGATCTGCTTTTGCGCCATTTTGAGTTGTTGGCCGAAGCTAAGTCGCATCACAATTCCAGGTTTGGCTGCTGATGAATGTCGAAGCTATTGGTAGTGTACCTTACGGTGGGGTCCGTGCGTAAAGAGATTGTACTCTTCGCCCCCAGTGGGCCCCCTTCTTTACGGAAAAACCGTCAAAATGGTTGTCTGCCAGCGATCGCGTCTGAGAGCATTTCACGATTGGCGTGTTCCAGGACACTTCCGCTGGTGATCCCCCGCGCCAGACGGGTGACTCGGATATTCAGGTCCCCTAATACGTTGCTGAGATAGAGCGCGGTGCCGTCCCCCTCGAGTGTTGGATTGGTGCCCATAATGACTTCCTCGATGGTCCCTTCCTTGATTCGCTCGCAGAGATTTTCAATCGTCAATTGTTCCGGTCCCACGCCCTCCAGCGGAGCAATGCGACCGAGCAGCACGTGGTAGAGACCGCGATAGCTGCCGGCGGCCTCGAGTGCCAGTAGGTCGCGCGGTTGCTCGACCACCAGGATCCGCGTGCGGTCGCGCTTCGAATCGCGACAGATACCACACTGCTCGGCTTCTGTGAGATTGAAGCACGTTTTGCAGTACCGCACATTCGCCTTCACGCTGCAGATCGCTTCGGCCAACGCTTTGGCCTCGACTTCCGAGACGCGCAGCACGTGGTAAGCGAGCCGTTCGGCCGATTTTTTTCCGATGCCGGGTAGTTTTGTGAACTGTTCGACGAGGTTCGCCACCGACTCGCTGACTTGGTCCATCGGATTCCTTACGATCTGCAAAACGCAGGCGTTTTGACTAGGTTGTGGGGGGCGGCTTCTCTCCGCCGAGCGAGCGGAGTGCATCGCTCAATCCGGGAATATCCATGCCACCAGCAATCGATTGCATCGCTTCCGCTTGTTGTTCTTTGGCTTTGGCAAGTGCGGCATTGGTGGCCGCCGGCACAAGATCTTCGATAAGTTCCCGGTCGTTCTTTTCGATCAGGTCTGGGTCAATAGTCAGCCGAAGCATCTCGCCGAGGCCGTTCAACTCCACCTCGACGAGTCCCCCGCCCGCAGTTCCCACGGCTCGGATCGCCCCCATTTTTTCGTTGATCTCCTGCATCCGGGAGCCCATTGATTGGGCCTGCTTTAACATCCCCGCCAGATCGGCGATTCCTTTGAACATGGTGTTCCTCCCTTCTCTTGTCCGCCCGCATGCGGGATCGGCTTATTGTTGTGGTCGATCGATACCTGTCGGGCGGGCGCCGAACAATTCCTGCGCCCGCCGCATGAGTTTGTTTTCCGCCACTGCGATTCTGGTTTCCTGCCGCTGTGTCGCGCGGGGCACGACCGGCTTTTCACCGGATGCGGCTTGTTCGATTCCGAATTCAACGCGAACCGGCGTTCCCACAATGGCAGAGACTGCCTCAGTGATTTTCCTCGCATGTTCCGGTCGTTCGCACACCGATTTACATATTTTGTATTCTTCAGAAAACTTGATCCGCAACTGGTTGCTTCCCGCCACCTCGAGCGAGCAGTACTGCTGCGCATTAGCTTGAATAATCCCCGTCAGGTGTGCGCGGGCACGTTGCCAGATGGCCTCGGAGGTGGAATCGGTAAGTTCAATCGATTGCTCTGTCTGGGCGGTGGATGGTGCTTCAGCAGTTGCTGGCGGTTCGGCGGCGCCATTGCCTCGGCTTCTCTCGGCCGCCGGTGTGGAGGTGGTCTTACGCTTTGGCGGAGAATTAGGAGGGTTTTTCGCACCAGCCGCAGGCACACTCCGCTCAGCGGTCTGGCCGGCTAATTTTTTTTTTGCTTCGCCGCCACTCGATCCCTCACCGGCGTCCAAGCGGGCCAAGAGAGTCCCGATTTGTTCGATGCCTTCGAGACGACAGCAGCGGACGATGGCCAACTCGGTCAGGGTCCGCTGTGCGGTCGAGTACCGCATGTCGGCCTGCGTTTGCTGAAACACGCTCAGGGCAGCAAGTACGGTTTCGAGACCCATTCGGGATCCGATCTGCTCTACCTTTTCCGCTTCGCCGTCGGAGGTGGCATATTGAAAGGCATCGCTCGAGCAGCCGGCGAGCGAAACCATCACATCGCGGAACAGCCCGAGTAACTGATCGATCAGTTGGCTTTCGTCGACGCCGTCGGCCAGGGCTCGATCGAGCACGCCCAGCGCGGCAGACGGTTCCGCTTCGGCCAGGCAGGTCGCCAACTCCAGTAGGCGGGCACTCTCGGCAGTGCCGAGCATGCGATGGACCGCGTCGGCATCAATGGTTGACGTTGAGAGCGCCAGAAGTTGTTCGAGCAGCGATTGGCCATCCCGCATCGATCCTGCTGCGCGCCGCGCCAGTAGCGATACGGCATCATCGGTGATCTTGGCACCTTCGGCTTCCGCGATCTGGGTGAGCCTCCCACGAATCGCATCTGTTTCAATCCCTGCGAAATCGTATCGTTGACAGCGGGAGAGTACAGTGATCGGAATTTTTGTCGGCTCGGTCGTACAGAAAATAAATTTCACGTGCTCCGGTGGTTCTTCGAGTGTTTTGAGCAGCGCATTGAATGCCTCGCGGGTGAGCATATGGACTTCATCGATAATGTATATTTTAAACCGCGCGCGGCTCGGACGGATGTTGACATTGGAGCGTAGTTGTCGGATTTGATCGATGCCGCGATTGCTTGCACCGTCGATCTCCAGCACGTCGACGTCCTCACCACTACTGACGCCAAGGCAAATTTCACACGTATTGCAGGGCGTGGTGGTGGGGCCTTTCTGGCAGTCGAGCGCTTTGGCCAGAATTCGGGCAGCCGAGGTTTTGCCGACACCGCGGGCACCGGTGAATAGATAAGCGTGGCCGACGCGCCCTGTGGTGATGGCCGCTTCGAGCGCTTCGGCGACGTGTTCCTGTCCTATAAGGTCGCCGAATGTCTGCGGGCGATAGCGTCGGGCGACGACCACGTAGTCGCCCGTATGATCTCCCTCCGGTGAGGCGAGGTCTTGGTCCGGTTCGTCCGACATGAGCATCCTGCAGAAGCTGATGAAAAGGCTTTATCGATCGGCGAGTGAGAGGCCCACCACACAAGAAGATGTCTGATTATGGCTGCTGACTTTCGCCCCTGACCAGGTTCACAGGTCTCCCTCGCAGGGGCCCCTCACGCGCCGATCAACGGGAATGTGTTGCTCGTGCATGCACCTTTGTAAACCTTTCAAGTTCGCTCGTCAAATCGAGATGCCGATTGTTCTATGGGGGTTACAAAAAGTTTGGCAGCCGCCTGCCGACCCATGGTCGTTTCGGCGCCGTCGACCTTTACGGTAACCACCCCCGCTTCGCTGTGATTGCTTTGCACCGTTCCCTCGATACCGAGGGCAAGCCCTGCGTCGCTCAGGTAACGGAGGAATTCCGATGATTGGTCGAGCACACGAATCAAACAGAATCGATCTCCACGACTGCAACTGACCAGCGATTTGCCCTCGGGATTTTGCAGCGATCCATCTTCCTTGGGAATAGGATCCCCATGCGGATCGACTTGTGGATAGCCGAGATATTTTTCCAGACGGCTGATCAACTCATCGCTCATGGCGTGCTCCATGTTTTCCGCCTCTTCGTGCACTTCATCCCAACTCATGCCGAGGGTTTGCACGAGAAAAAGTTCGATCAATCGATGCCTGCGAAGCATCTTCAATGCCAGCCTCTGACCGGATCGCGTCAGCCGGACACCTTCGTAGGGCGTGTAAGTTGCCAACTGGTTGTCGCTCAGCGTTTTGAGCATGCTCGTCACTGTTCCTGGTGAAACGCCGAGCGAGTCTGCAATTTTTCCGGTGGTCGCGGAACTCCCTCCGGAATCGACCGAGAGTTGATAAATCGTTTTGATATAATTTTCGACCGTGAGACTCGGCATGGTGTCAATCCAGTGCAAACCGTATGGCGCTCAGGCCCGCGAGACGAACGGCGTTATTCTAAAATGCCCCGTGCCTGTGGAATAGACCCGCGTCCCGATCTCGGTAAACCGAGTCGTTGGCCATTGCGTTGGCTCTGCTCGCTTGCGAAAATGAGCCCCTCGCGTCGATTTTCCTCTTTTTCCGGGCATCGCACTGTGCAACTCAACCGCCTCGCATTTCAAGCAAGCCGCCATTTGTTCGATGCGGCCGAGTCGCTCCGTCTTGAGCGACATACGATTGCCGAAGCAACGGTACTCGACTGTGGGATTGCGGTCCCCGGGAGTATCGAGGCCGGTCGGCTGCTCGCCAGTGTGGCGTTGGCCGATTTAGCCCGGGTCGAAATTGTGCCCGGACCGGCGCACCTGCACAGCGGCCCCTTCGTGCAGGTCACGACCGATCAACCGCTTGCCGCGTGCATGGCTTCGCAGTATGCCGGATGGGAGATTCGCGAGGGAGATTTTTTTGCGATGGGCTCCGGGCCCATGCGGGCGGCAGCAAATCGGGAAAAAATCTTCGAGCACATCGGCTTTGCCGAAAAACCTTCCTCTGCCATTGGAATTCTCGAAACGCGCGAAATGCCGACTGCGGCGGTGGTGCGATCTCTCGCCTCGGCGTGCAATGTTCCGCCCGCCGATCTAGTTTTGTTGGTTGCGCCGACCGCGAGTCAGGCGGGAACGCTTCAGGTGGTTGCCCGCAGCGTTGAAACGGCACTGCACAAGCTTTACGAATTGGGGTTTGATCTGGATCGCATCGAGAGTGGCTGGGGTCTAGCGCCGTTACCACCGGTGGCGGCTGACGATTTTGAGGCGATCGGTCGGACGAACGACGCCATTCTCTACGGGGGCCAAGTGACCCTCTGGACCCGCGGTGACGATGCGAGCCTCGAAGCAATCGGTCCGCAGATTCCGAGCCGATCTTCGGAGGATTACGGTGAGCCCTTCGTAAAAATATTTGCCCGTTACGATCACGATTTCTACAGAATCGATCGGCGTCTCTTCAGCCCCGCGTTGGTGCGGTTGGTGAATCTTGATTCGGGACGCAGTTTTTCCTTTGGGGAGTGCCTACCCGAGGTGCTGCAGAGTTCGTTCGGGGATTGATGGTCAACTCGATGAGAGCGAAAGGGACCGACGATGCGACTTGCGGTTCTCGGTACACCAGACAGCTGGTACCTCAAGGATATTAAACGGGCTGCGACAGCCGAACACACAGTGCACACCGTTGCATTTCGTCGTTTGGAAAGTCGTGAAGCGGGGGAAGGATTTCGCGCCGATGGCGAAGATTTGTCCAACTACGATGCCGTGCTCGTTCGGAGCATGCCGCCCGGTTCTCTCGAGCAGGTCGTTTTCCGCATGGATTTGCTGTCGCAATGGGAGGCGACCGGGACGATTGTCTGCAATGCCCCTAGAGCACTCGAGGTGGCGATCGATAAATATCTGGCCACTGAGCGGTTGCGCCAGGCAGGATTCGAAGTGCCCCGCACCGCCGTATGCCAGACGGCGGATGCCGCGATGGAGGCGTTCGACCGCCTCGACGGCCACGTGGTGATCAAGCCACTTTTCGGCGGCGAGGGACGCGGGATCACCGCCGTCAGCGACCCGGCGCTCGCCGATCGGGCGTTTCGGATGCTCGAGCAGATGGGGGCGGTGATCTACCTTCAGGAATTCGTTGTTCATCCCGGACACGATTTGCGGCTTTTCATTCTCGGGGATGACGTCTGGGGTATCCGTCGAAGCAATCCGCACGATTGGCGAACGAATGTCAGTCGCGGTGCGGTAACCGAAAAGATCGAGGTGACCGATGCGCTGAGAGATTGTGCGGTGCGGGCCAGCCGAGCGGTGGGTGCCGTGATGGCGGGTGTCGATCTGCTGCCCACGGTCGACGGACGATTGCTGGCGCTGGAAGTCAATGCGGTTCCCGGGTGGCGTGCCCTGGCCCGCACGCTCGAGATCGATGTTGCAAGTCGCGTGCTCTCGTTTCTTTCGCAACAGGTGCTGGAGCAGCGGTCGGTATGCTTAGCGAGGTAGAGACAGCTTTGGAAAGAGAGCGACGAAATGTCGCGTTTCGCCTCGCGCGTCACGCACGCGAGCGTCCGGACCAGGCAGCGGTTATCGAACATGCCAGCGGGGCAGATGAAGACTATATCTGCGTCGTCGATCCGTATTCGTTCGATAAAGGCAATGCGGAGGTTTTACAGAACATTTTCGCGTACCACTCCATCTCCTATGCAAAACTGTATGCGGAGAGTATGAAGATTGCCGCAGGGCTGATCGAGATGGGAGTGCGACCGGGAGATCGGATCGCGCTGCTGGTTCGGCCCGGAATCGATTTTGTGCTGCTCGTCTTTGCCCTGTTTCAATCGGGTGCCGTGACCATTCTGATCGATCCCGGCATGGGCCGGCGGAATTTGCTCTCCTGTTTGAGTGAGGCTGAACCGGATGGATTTATTGCGCTGCCGATTGCCCATCTCTTCCGTATTCTCAACCGTCGACGCTTTCC
>JAQWPY010000222.1 GCA_029245145.1 Pirellulales bacterium
CTACGGGAACTACGGAGTCAAAACGAAGGCGTACGTTCTTCCACTGCGACGCAGATCGATCAGATGGCTCACGACCAACCCATTCAAATTCGGGACCCCTGGGAACAGGAACTACTCGAAATACTCCTTCAGGGGCCCGAAGCAGTTCTCAAGTGCACCGAGTCTGTTTCACCCGACGAACTCCGCGACCCGGTGGCGCAGGTGATTTACCGGCAGGCCGTTGCCTTGGCGGAGGAGGGCACCACTCCTGATTTCTCCCAACTCATCACCGCGTTTGACAATCCATCGATGAAAAACTTACTCGCGACACTTGACGACCGTGGCTTAGCCCGCGGGGGAAGTGAACTCGCAAAACAACTTCCTGATCTTCTCGCCAGCTTTCATGCGAGAACGGAGCAATCGGCGCAACGCGACCGAATTACAACTATGCTAGGCGGGGAAATTGCAGAAGATCGCAAACTAGAGATGCTTACTGAAATTATTACAAACGAAAAAAAGAAATATGGGCGACCACCCCACTAGGAAGGACGCCCGAAGGATCGCGTAGTTCGCAACCCACGGACGGGAGACGATGCCGATCGACGTTAATCACTCTTATCGCGCAGGAAGCGCGGGGGGAGATGTACCGTGACCTACTCAGACCCGGAACTCCAAAAGCTCATTCAAAAAGGCAAAAGCCAGGGATACCTCACCCACGATGAGGTCATCTCGTACCTACCCGACGAGGAAATGGGCTCGGAGAAAGTGGATCTTCTTATTTCGGCCCTCGACGATTGCCGGATCGACTTACTGGCCCGCCCGCCCCACGGTGTCACCCCACAGAACGATTCATCCATCGAGGATTCAGAGGACGATTCGGCGCCATCGCTGGAACTTGCCCCGCTCGAAGCCGTCAAGGGAAGTTCGGACCCGATTCGAATGTACCTGACACAGATGGCAGAGATCCCGCTGTTGGAGCGCGAGGAAGAAATCGCTCTTGCCAAAAAGATTGAGATCACCCGCAGATCATTCAGGCGTTCGCTCCTCTCTTGCGGCTACGCGATTGAGCAGACAATCGACTCCCTCGATAAGGTCCATCGGGGCATTTTACCGTTCGATCGCACCATCAAGGTATCACTCACCGAACGGCTCACCAAAGAGCAGGTGCAAGCCCGCATGCCGCACAACCTTCCCACACTGCAACACTTGGTGAGTTCGTCACGTGATTGCTTCGCCAAATTAATTAAGCTGAGAACACATCGCCATGAGTGGACCGAGTGCCGCAATCGCTTTTTGCGTTTGCGAAAAAAATGCCTCACTCTGGTGGAAGAATTAAGTTTGCGATCGCGGCGGATTCAACCCATGATCGCCCATTTAGAACAATCTTCGCAGCGAATGAATCAATTGCGAACGCTGATTCGCCAGAATCGCAATAGCCCGTTGCTCGCGGCGCAAACCACCAAATATCGCAAAGAGTTACATCGCCTGATGCTCGAAACCCAAGAGAGCCCGCGGAGCTTGACCAAACGCGTAGCGAAGGTGCGACGACTTTACGATGACTTTGAGGCTGTGAAGCGACAACTCTCCGGCAGTAACCTGCGACTGGTCGTTTCGATAGCCAAGAAATATCGCAATCGAGGACTCAGTTTCCTGGACCTGATCCAAGAGGGAAATACTGGGCTTATGCGGGCGGTCGATAAATATGAATACCGTCGAGGCTACAAGTTTTCGACCTACGCGACCTGGTGGATTCGTCAGGCGATCACCCGTGCAATTGCCGATCAGGGACGTACGATCCGCATCCCTGTTCACATGATCGACGTATTGACGAAACTACGCCGCGTGGCAAAATCGCTAGAACAGGAGACAGGCCGGACACCGACGCCTGAAGAAACGGCCCTCGCAGCTGGCGTGAGCCTGGAAGAGACTCAGCGGGTACTCAATATCGGACGACATCCGGTGAGCCTTGACCGACCGGTCGGAGAAAGCGAAGATAATAGCTTCGGCGAGTTAATCGAGGACAGCACCTTCGATAACCCGCTGAAACTTGCGAATCACGGGTTATTGCGAACTAAAATCGATGAGCTCCTCAAGACCCTTACCTACCGAGAGCGTGAAATCGTCCGTCTGCGTTACGGACTCGACGATGGATACACGTACACTCTCGAAGAGGTCGGACGGATCTTCCGAGTCACCAGAGAGCGGGTTCGACAGATTGAAGCGAAGGCACTTCGCAAGCTGCAAAATCCCGTTCGTTGTGGCCGCCTGGAAGGCTTTCTTCCAGCCGAAGCGGCATAACGCTCCATGCCCCAAGGCAATCAAGCCGCTGGCCCCAAGCCAGCGGCTTTTTTTATCTCTCCTCTCTCCCAGTGCACGAGGTGAAACGGAATGAATTCCACAAGCACAGACACCATGTCGGCCCTTCACGGCATACTGAAAACAATCGCCGACAAACAGCAGCAGCTAGAACGTGGGCCCCTTCGCGTTGGCGCGCATCAGCAGCGAGTCGATGGCCTGACCGCCGAAATGGAGACGGCACAACAGAATCATCGCGATTCGCGCATGACTGCCGACAACAAGCAGCTTCAGCTGAAAACATCAGAAACAAAGCTCGCGGATCTACAAACAAAACTCAATACCTGCAGCAGCAATCGTGAATACCAGGCGTTACTCGAGCAGATTGCTGCCGATCAAATGGCTGAAAGCGTCCTGGAAGATGAAATACTCGACTCATTGGAAACTGTTGACACGCTGGGGGAACAGGTAAGCCTCGCCACCAAGACCGTGGAGCAGGCCAAAGTAAAATTAAAGGAAGAAACGTCGAAGGTTCAGGCTGAGGCTGAGGTACTCCGTAAAGAGATTACATCGCTTGCGAATGACCTCTCCGAAGTGGAAACATCTCTTCCGCCCGAGATTCGCCCCGATTACGACCGCATCGTGAAAACCCGAAAGGATGATTCGATGGCGTCAGTCGACGATGGCATCTGCGAGGGCTGCTTCCAACAGATCACGCCGAACATGATCGCTCAACTGACGCTAAAAGAATCGGTCATTTGCAACTCTTGCGGGCGACTCTTGTATCCCGCGTCGTCAGACTAGGCACCCTTCATCTCGCTGAGCGTGCCGCGGTAGGCGGCATCGAGCAATTCGACTGTGTGTCGCACGCGAAGGGAACTTGCCAAGTGCCGCAAGTGAACGTCCACCTGCGTCATACACCCGATGTTGCCCATCACCACCACATCGGGCTCTGTGCTAAGGATCGCCTTTGCCTTCCGCTCGCCAAGATTATGCGCCAACTCCGGTTGCTCGAGAGAATACGTGCCGGCCGAACCGCAGCAGAGATCGCTCTCCGGTATTTCTACGAGTTGCACTCCGGGGATGCGCCGCAAAAGATCTCGCGGTGAATTGCGAACCTGCTGTCCGTGTACCAGATGACACGCATCGTGGTACGCCACGCGCAGGGTGCCTTCCCAATCCGGAGGATCTTTAATGCCGATGTCGCAAAGATACTCACTCACGTCGAGTGCACGAGATGCGAACGCGGACGCCGCGCGCGACTCTCCGCGCAACCACATCGGATACTCCTTTAATCCGGAACCGCAACCGGCGGCATTCGTGATTACCGCGTCCACATCGCGCGGAAACACCTCGATATTTTTCGTCGCCAAACGCCGGGCATCCTGCATTGCACCGGTATGCGCCGCCAATGCACCGCAACAAACCTGCTCCGGCGGCACGACCACCTCAATTCCGTTGACCGCCAGCACCCGCATCGTCGCCATATTAATCTCCGGCGCGAGTACCTGTTGCGCACATCCCGAGAGCATCGCAACGCGTCCACGTTGCGGTGCTTCTGCGGTCATAAACTCCGGCAACTCTACCGCCGATGGTATTTGCTGCGGCACAAGCTGTGTCAACGCGCCGAAACGGCCCGGCATCCATCTCAGCAACGGACGTAAGCACATCGAGAAACGGAGTGCCCAGCGAAAACGGAAAGGGTAAGGGAGGGTGTGAAGAAGCATTGCCCGCAGGATTGTCGATGCTATGCTTCGTTTCCTGGTTCGCTCGGCGCGAGCACGATAGAGCGTAATCAGGGCATCGTACTCAACTCCCGAGGGACAGGCGGTCACGCAGCCAAGACAACCGAGGCAGCGGTCGACATACGCAGCTGCTGCGTCGGTCGAAAGCTCCCCCTCGAGCACTTCCTTTATCAAGAAAATCCGTCCCCGAGGCGAGTCCATTTCTTCGCCCAATTCCAGATAGGTCGGACAGGCAGGCAGACAAAATCCGCAATGGACACACGCCTCTATGGCTGTTGCCATCGACCTTTCCGATTCACTCAAAGATTCAACTGCGATGCGATGCTGCATTAATCTAGCTCGATTGTATCGGAGATTTTTCGGCGAATTTTTGCTGTGGATCAAAGATACTGCAGAGTCGATTGACGAACAGATTCGATATGGCCGGTGCCAACGGCGGCACCTCACCTCGCAGCGCTACCCGCGGCAGCGATGCCAGTTCGGGATCGGCAAAGTCGGCCACCTCGCTCAAGCCGAGATAGAGGACATTTCCTCCACAGCCGTAGCGGCGGGCAGTAGGCCGACCAAGACTGCAGAAATAGCGCTCAAAATTCTGAATCCGACCCGGCGTGATTGCCAGCTTCACGAGGGACCACTGGTCATCCACCCATTCAAACTCCTTGACGCGACTCCAGATCGATTCGTCGTCGTCATATCGCTGCACATCGCAACCCTCTGGCAGGGCATCTGTAAACCGCTGAATCTTTGTTTCGATCGCCTCCGGTAAACCGCCAAGCCGGACCCACACGCTGTCGGGCGGGCTCATTTCCAAGGAGATCAGATCCCACGGTCCCATGGCGATCACACCCATCACATTGACTGCCGCATCCGTGTCCCCACACCGCAACTCAAGCGTCACCATCGCCTTCGGCCGCGGAAACACCTTGAAAGTCAGTTCCGTCATAATGCCAAACCGGCCTTTTGCACCAACCATTAATTTGGGTAAATCGAATCCTGCTGCATTCTTCACGACCTTCGCCCCGCCGACGAGCATCTCGCCGGCGCCGCTGATCATCTTCAGACTGATAATGAAGTCTCGAATCCCCCCGTATCTCCAACGTCCCGGCCCCGACACCCCGCTGGCCACGGTTCCCCCAAGCGTTGCACCACCTTTTGAAAGCGGCGGATCAAACGGAAGGTATTGCCCTTTCTCTGCGAGGGCAGCATCGATCTGGCCGATCGGTGTGCCTGCCAGTGCCGTCACCGTATACTCGTCTGCCCGATACTCGACGATCCCCGAAAGGTTCCGCAGCGAGACGGTCGGATTGCAAGAAAGGCTTGGCTTGCTGCCACCACCGACCGCACGTACGACCTCACTTGAGGTTACGTGCTTTTTTAATTCGTCAATCGTGTTTACTTCAACCACCATCGTGTCGCTTAATTCCGGAAAATGATTCCCTCTTTTTCGAGTGGATGCAGCCCGGGGGTCATCAGGGCCGGCGCCTCGCTGGAGGCGAGCATTTTACCGCGATTCGATAATCGCTTTGGATCTACGGCATCGCGAAGCCGGTGCATGAACTGCGTGTCTTCAGGCCCGTACATTTCAGAAAGATAGCTGAGTTTCTCCAGGCCGACTCCATGTTCCCCCGTGATCGAACCGCCTAGTGCGATGCAGAGCCTGAGTATTTCGGCCGCACACTGTTCGGCCTTTTCGTAGCTTCCTTCAATTCGTCCGTCGTAGAGGATCAGGGGATGCAAATTACCGTCTCCGGCGTGGAATACATTCGCGACACGGATACCGTGTCTCTCGGAAATCGCGGTAATCTCCTCGAGCGCTTCACCGAGTTTGGACCTCGGAACGACACCATCTTGCACAATAAAATCCGGACTCAGCCGTCCGGCTGCCGAAAATGCACTTTTTCGCCCCTTCCAGATCGTCATTCGCTCCTCGGTATTTTTGGCAGGGCGGATATCGAACGATCCGGACTGTTCGAGCAGACTGAGCAAAAGGGGCTTTTCCGCCTCAACCTCCTCGCTCAGGCCCTCCAGTTCCACAATCAGCACCGCCGCAGCGCCCTCCGGATACTCCGCTCCCACCGCTGCGTGTGCCGCCTCCATCGTGAGCGCATCCATAATTTCGAGGGCGCCCGGTAAGAGCCCGGATGCTACCAGCAAGGATACCGCGTGCCCCGCTTCGGCCAATGACGAATAGGCGGCAATCACAGTGAAAAATGATTCCGGTTTCGGCAAGAGTCGAACCGTGATCTCCAGCGCGATTCCAAACAGTCCCTCCGAGCCTACGAACATTCCGGTGAGATCCGGTCCACAATGTTCCAGACTCGAGCCTCCCAACTCTTGAATTTCCCCCGTGGGCAGCACAATCTTCAATCCGAGGACGTGATTGCTCGTCATCCCGTATTTGAGGCAATGCGCACCTCCCGAATTAAACGCGACATTACCCCCGATTGTACAAACCGGTCCACTCGAAGGATCAGGGGCGTAGTAGAGTCCATCCGACTCACAATGCGTTGATATCTTGGCGTTGATAACTCCAGGCTCGACAACCATTCTCCGCTCATCGGGCACGTAGTCCAGAATGCGATCCAATCGATTCATTGCAATTACGAGGCCGTCTTCAACGGGCACTGCACCGCCCGAGAGACTTGTCCCGCTGCCGCGTGCCAGAAAGGGAACGTTTTCTGCAGAACACAACGACACGGTCTTCACCACCTCGTCTGCCGAGAGCGGCAATACGACGCCCTTTGGTTTTGCGCGAAATGCCGTTAGACCATCCGACTCATACGGAAGTATCTCCGCCGCCTTCCAAAAAACTCGTTCCTTCGGATAGATCGAACAGAGTGCACGGTAGAATGAGTCAGCCATAGGAGCGAGCGTATCGATCTTCGGGTCGCATCGTGTCGGTCAACGGCAATTAAAATGCGAAGTGCTTCGTGGCCTGCGAAAATGCCTCGTGCGCACCGGCGGAAATAAACCCCCAACTGTGCAGCAGTTGCTCGGCGCCGGTAATCATCATTTGTATTGCGATACAGATCAGCAAAAAACCCATGATCCGCGTGATGGCATTCATACCATTAATTCCCAGTACTCGCAGAAGCAGACCTGAGTGACGCAGGCAGATCCACGTCACAAGACTCACTGCTGCGATCGCCAGACTAACCGCCAGATAGGCGCCCCAGTCGGGACTGCTCGCCCCCTCTTTGATTTTCGCCGACGCCGCGATGACAACAGCCAGCGCGCCCGGCCCTGCAATCAGCGGCAAAGCCAAAGGACAGAACGAGATATCAGACATTTTGGTCGATTCCCGTTTTTCATCGGGCGAATGGGAATCCTCCTCCTTGGGCGAGAGAAGAGAAAAACCGATCCGGGAAACAATCAGTCCTCCCCCGATCCGCACCCCGTCGAGCGTAATACCGAAAAATTCCATAATGTAGGTGCCGCCGATAAAAAAAATGAACATCAGCAGAAAGCTATAGAGGGAGCCCTTGAAGGCCTGTTTCCGACGAAAGGACGCATCATCCCCTTCCGTAATACTCAGGAAAATGCCGATGTTCCCAAAAGGGTCTGTTATCACGAACAACGAGATAAAGATAGCGATGAAATGCTGCCAGAAATCCATACGACCGCTTCCCCAGTGGTGTGCGAATTTTCCTCGTCCGACCGAGATCTATAATAGGTCGGAGAAGAGAACAATGACAGAGCAGGGGGTACCTTTTTTGCTAGAGGACCAAAAGAATACAGGTCGCCTTCGGCAACAGGCCTTTTCGGCCGGTTGACCCCGTGGGCGGCCGAGGGAATATCTCACACGGAAAGTAGCGAGCTATTTCATGAATAGACCGATCCACGCTCAAGTACACGCATTGCTCTTCCGCGAGATGCCCTCCACATCGGTCGACAGCCTTCGATCGCGGGCCATACAAATAGCGAGGATTATCCAGACCCGGGCCACTGAGTTGCAAACGCCCCACGAGCGGGCGCAACAACACGAGCTGGATCAACTAATCCAGAATCCCGCAGACAAGGCCACGCTCATGAGCATGACCGACCAGGCATTCCGCTCCGACTCGTCACGAAGGGCGATGGATCAATTAATCCACATCTTAGACGTTCAGGGAATCCCGCAATTCTTCGGCCGCTTCGATCGAACCCTTCTGCAGGGATTGCGAACCTTTGGAAGCTATTTGCCGGGCGTTGCCACTCCGCTCGTTCGCGAAAAGATGCAGCGAGAAACCGCTAATGTCATTTTGCCAGCCGAAGAGGAGCACCTGACTGAGCATCTGCAACAGCGGCAGCAGGACGGCATCCGGATGAATGTCAATCTTCTCGGCGAAGCAGTACTCGGCGAGCAGGAGGCCGAACGCCGACTTCGCGATTACCATCAGCTGCTCGAACTCGACGAACTTGAGGTCCTCTCGGTGAAGATCTCAAATCTTTATTCGCAGAATCGTCCCGTCAGTCGCGATTGTTGCGTGCCGATTCTCTGCGATCGATTCGAATCGCTATTGCGGAAAGCGACGCGCGAAACCTTCACCCGGGCGGGCGGAACTCAGGTCCCAAAAATGATCTATCTCGACATGGAAGAATACCGTGATATGGAAATCACTGCGGAGATGTTCGCTGCGACGCTCGATCGTGCGGGACTTGAACGCGCGCGGGCCGGCATCGCACTCCAAGCTTATCTTCCGGACTCTTACGCTGTCCAGCAGCGGATTACCGAATGGGCACAGCAGCGAACGCGCGAAGGGAAAAGCCCGATCACGATCAGAATTGTGAAAGGCGCCAACATGGAAATGGAACGTGTCGAAGCGTCGATCGCTGGATGGGCGCAGGCACCTTTCCAATCCAAGCTTGAAACCGATGCTAACTATAAGCGAATGCTCACCTATGGACTCGCCGACCATCGCGCCAAGTCTGTTCACCTGGGTATTGCTTCTCACAACCTTCTCGATCTCTCCTACGCGCTCGCCGCTGCCGCAGATGCCGACGCATTTGAATTGGTGCAGTTTGAGATGCTTGAGGGAATGGCGAATCATCAACGAAGGGCGCTGCACGAAGTGGCAAACAACCTGCTTTTGTATGCTCCTGCGTGCAAACAAGATGATTTCATCAATTCCATCGGATATCTCATCCGGCGACTGGATGAAAATACCGGACCGGCCAATTTCCTGCGGCATGCCTTTCGTATCGAGGTCGAAAGTAAAACCTGGATGGAACTAGAATCTCAATTTATCGATTCATTTACCGTGACCGCGCAATTGAATTCCTCTCCCCGCCGCCTGCAGAAATCGACCGCCGCATGGAATGCACCTCCCTCGTGGCGGAATTTCCAAGGTTCGCCTCCAACCGATTTTATTTTGCCGCCCGGCAGACAGTTGGCCCTGGATGTTTATTCGGCTATCGAGAACCAGGACGAGCCTCTGCCGCTTCAGGTGGTCTCCGTTATCAATGGCAAATCGCCCGGCCGACACCGAGAGACGCTCCGCCGCGAAGACCCTTCTGTACCCGGTCGAGAAGCGGTCATCACACTGATCCCGAATCCGGAAGATATGGCTCGCGCCGTGCCTTGCGCACATGCAGACCCCGATGCGTGGGGACGCCGCAGTCCGCAGGAACGCTGCGACACGCTTTTGCGGGTCGCAACGGCGATCAAGTCAAAGCGGCGAGAATTGATGACCGTTGCCATGCTCGAAGTCGGCAAAAGCTGTGAGGAGAGTGACCCGGAGGTTTCCGAGGCGGTCGACCTCTTGCGCTTTTATGCAATCACTGCAGAGGAAATGTCGCGAGCCGATTCAATCGACACTGCCCCACACGGCCCCGTGGTGGTTCTTTCCCCTTGGAATTTTCCGATCGCGATTCCCTGTGGCGGCATTTCCGCGGCGCTTGCTACCGGAAATTGCGTGATCCTCAAACCGGCACCTGCGGCTGCCGCCACCGCGCAGCGACTGTGCCAGATATTCTGGGAATGCGGTATTTCTAAATCCACACTTCAACTCGTTCCGTGCTTCGGTCGCGATGCGGGCACCCATCTGCTGGGCCATCCCCAAATCGACTCCGTCATTCTCACCGGCGGCACACGGACCGCCGAGGCAATCCTCAAAGAAAACGCTCGCTTGCGGTTATTTGCAGAAACCGGTGGCAAAAATTCAACCATCGTCACCGCCATCTCCGATCGCGATCTGGCAATCAAGCACGTCGCATATTCCGCTTTCGGATTCAGCGGCCAAAAGTGCTCAGCGACCTCGCTGCTCATTCTCGAAGCCGAAGTGTACGACGACCCGCAGTTCCAATCCGCTTTGGTCGATGCGGTTGCCAGCCTGCCCGTCGGCTCCGCGTGGAATCCAGCGACCCGCATCGGCCCACTGATCGACCCGCCAAAAAATGATTTGCTCCGCGCGATTCAAAGTCTCGACAAAGGAGAGCGTTGGGCGCTGGAGCCGGCGATTGACTCCTCGAACACTCGCCTCGTACACCCCGGAATCAAGTGGGACGTTCGCACCGGTTCGTATTCTCACCTGACGGAGTTTTTTGGGCCTATCCTCTCGGTCATGCGGGCAGATGATTTGGATCACGCAATCCAGATCGCCAACGATACGCCCTACGGCCTCACCGCGGGACTCGAAAGCCTGGACGACCGGGAACAAGACACCTGGGGCCAAAAGATCAGGGCGGGTAATTTATATATCAATCGACCTACCACCGGCGCGATCGTGCTGCGGCAACCCTTCGGTGGATTCGGCAAGAGCTGCTTCGGTCCCGGGTTCAAGGCTGGCGGGCCACACTACGTGAATCTTTTTACCCGCTTCTCTCACCGCCCGACCTCCGCTGCGGAAGCCGCCCCATTAATCGGTCCTTTGCAGCAATTTGGTGAGTGGCTGCACAAATTGAAAGCTGAGGAAATCCTCTCGACGCCAGCGGTACACTCGCTCACCGCCACACTTCACGGCTATGAAGACCATTACATTCGAGAATTCAGCGGCGAGCACGACCATTTCCTCCTCGTTGGCCAGGACAACATCCGGCGATACCTCCCCGTTGAACGCTTGATGATCCGCATCGAGGCCGATGATTCCGTGGAGGATGTCTTGCTCCGGATCGCTTGCGGCTACCTCACCGACCTCTCCTTTTCCATCTCTCTCTCCCCGAAATGTGGTGAAACAATTCGTCGGCTTGCCAGCACGGTCACTGCATGTGACCCCGATCGGATGGCATGCGCGGTGGTGGAAGAAGACCAACTATGCGAAGCGATTATAGCGGGCGAATGCAAGCGGATTCGCTATTCTGGCGAAAGCGCCATAACGGACCGTTTGCGTGCAACCGCCCACCTACACGGTACGGTTTTGATCGAAAGTTCAGTCGCGCATCATGGAATGATTGAGTTGGCGTGGTACTTTCGTGAGCAGAGCCTCTCGGTGGACTACCATCGCTATGGAAACCTTGGGCATCGTAGCGGTGAAAAACGACAGATGCCGCGCTGACTTTCTCGGTAAGACCCGGCGATCGCCTACCGCTCGCCTCTCACTTCGCCATCCCAGCGAATCGTGGTGTTTGGCAACCGCGATGCGAGGGAGTCGACCCCGGCGGGGGACACATCAGTCCGCGTAATGATCAGGGTCTTAAGCTTCCCGAGTTTACTTAACTCCGGAACTGCCGCGTCAGAAATGTTCGTGGAACCGAGATGCAGAAACTCAAGCTTCTGCAGGGCGGCAATACTTTGAAGCGAGCGATCGGTGATCTGCGTCTTGTCGAGATTGAGCCACCTTAGATTCTTCATTGCCGCCAATTGGCCGGCGCCCGCATCGGAAATTGGCGTATCGTACAGATTGAGCTTCACGAGCCGGGGGATCTCGACCAGAGCCCCAATCGCATCATCCCGCAGATTCTTGCACCCACTGATATCGAGGCTTTTAAGATGCGGGTGGTGGGAAACCGCCGTCAAACCCTTCCCATCCACTCCACTGCCGGCAACCCGCAATGCGCTCAGCCGAGGCAGGGTAGCGAGCACAACGAGCGCCTCATCGGTAATGCGGGTCCCTGCCAACCCAATCTCCCGCATCTCCGGATGCCCTTTGAGCCGCGCGACACCTTCATCGCCAACCGCGGTAAAGTCCAACAAACACGCCTTGAGCGTCTGATGCTCAGCAATTGACTCCATGGCCCGATCGCTGATGCGCGTCTTCCCATTTTTGCCGGAAAGCCGAAGTACCTTGAGCGCGGGAAGCTGCTCCAACTGTCGAATCCCTTTATCGCTGATACCGCAACCACGCAGATCAATATTTTCCAGCGACGAGAGTCTGCCTAGGGTTGTCAGCTCTGCGTCGGTCGCAGCAGTGTCGGCAAGCACCACGCGCGAGAGCTTGGGATATTTTTTCAGTTCCTGTAACATTTTAGCCGAGACGAAGAGCCCCCGCAGATCGATGCCGGTGACATCACCTTTTTCATTACGGGTCAAGTCTGCTTCGGCCAGCA